>NZ_JAWCTQ010000024.1:0-112125 GCF_032423885.1 Streptomyces tamarix
GGGGGCCCCCCGGGGGCCCCCCCCGCGGCCGACGTGCTTCTCCGGGCGCGCGGCTCTCAGGGGGCCGGGGCGAAGAGCTCGGCCTGGGCCGCGTCCCGGGCGGTGAGGACGGCGCCCCGCAGGACCGCCTGGCCGCCCAGCTCCGCCGGGCGGACCCGCGTGCGCACCGGGGACAGCGCGCCCAGACGCGCCTCGACGCGGGAGGCCAGGCGCGTACCGCCCGCGTGGCCGACCTCGCCGCCGAGGACCACGCATCCGGGGTCGAGCACGGCGGCCACGGCCGCGACCCCCACGGCCAGCCGCTCGGCGAGCGCGTCCAGGAAGGCGTCCGCGGGTCCGCCGTCGCACTCGTCCGAGGCCGCGGCGCGCACCGCCTGCTCGGCGTCGCCGTCGATGCCGTGGACCCGGGCGAGTTCGCGGATCGCGGCCGCGCCGGCGAGCGTGTGGAAGCCGGCGCCGCAGCCGGTGGCCGACGGCAGACCGCCGGTGCCGGGAACCGGCAGGAAGCCGATCTCGCCCGCGCCGCCCGACGCGCCTCGGCGCAGCGCGCCGCCCAGGACGACCGCGGCGCCCACGCCCTGTCCGAGCCACAGCAGGACGAAGTCGTCCAGGTCGCGCGCGGCGCCGAGGCGCTGCTCGGCGACGGCGGCCAGGTTCGTCTCGTTCTCCACGAGCACGGCCGCCGAAAGGCGTTCCTGGAGGGCCACGACGAGCCTGCGGTGCCAGGCGGGCAGCTTCACGGAGTCCCGCAGCTCGCCCGTGCCGGGGTCGATCAGCCCCGGCGCCCCGACGCCGACGCTGTGCAACCGGTCCACGCCGGCTCCGCGCGCCGTGCGCTCCAGCAGGGCCACGGCCTGTTCGACGGCCGGTTCGGTGCCGGTGTCGCTCCCGATGGGAAGGGCGGCCTCGGCGAGCGTGGCACCCAGCAGGTCGGCGACGACGACGGAGATGCCCTTGGTGCGCACGTCGAGGGCCGCGAGGTGAGCGCGGTCGGCGGCGATCCCGTACAGCCGCGCGTTCGGGCCGCGGCGCTGCTCGCCCGCCTCGCCGACGACGCGGACGAGACCGGACTCCTGCAGCCGCTCCACCAGGTCGGCCACGGTCGGCCGGGAGAGGCCGGTCAACGCCTTCAGCTGGCTCGCCGTGAGCGGGCCCTCACGCTGGAGCAGCCGCAGGGCGAGCCGGTCGTTGATGGCTCGTGCGGTGCTCGGGGATGCGGGCATGCCGGAATCCTTCCAGGTCTCCGCCGTGTCACTGCCGTCGCCCGGCGGAGGACCCTACCACGCGCGGTGTCCCCTCCCCGGGGGCCGGTGAACGGGCCGCGGTCCCGGCCCGCCGCCCGGAGGTCTCCGCCGTGTCCGGGGCCCGCGCGCGTCGTCGGCGGCGTCCGTGCGCGGTGCGCCCGGTCCCCCGGTCCGGGGCCGTACGCGGGCGGGGGGCGGGGCGTTGGTGGCCCTCGCCCCCGGCCCGGGCCGCGCCCCGGCTACCTGCGCCAGGGGCCGGTCACCGCGAAGGTGGTGCCCGGCTCGTAGCAGTTGACGTACAGGGTGCCGCCGTCGGGGGAGAAGGAGACGCCGGCGAACTCGCCCCACTCCGGCGCCTCGGGCGTGCCGATGTTCTGCCGCCCGCGGGCCAGCGCGTAGACCTCGCCGCGCCGGGTCACCCCGTAGACGTGCTGCGCGCCGCGGCCGTCCTCGCAGACCATGATCGAACCGCCGGGCGCGAGGCAGATGTTGTCGGGGGACTCGCCGGGCAGTCGCACGTCCGAGTCCGGGCCGAAGACGATCACCAGGGTGAGGCGGCGGGCGGCCGGGTCGTAGCGCCAGACCTGGCCGTGGTGGTCGGCGCCCGAACCCTCCCGGGTGCGGGCGTAGGAGGACACGAAGCAGACGGACCGGCCGCCCCAGTAGCAGCCCTCCAGCTTCTGGCCCCGGGTGATGCCGCGCGGGCCGTAGTCCTGCATCCGGGTCGGCGTGGCGACGGCGAGCGGATCGGGTACGTCCACCCACTCGACGCCGTCGAACGAGGCGCCGGGCTCCCGCACCGTGGACAGGTCGGGGAGGCCCGGCACGCGCATGGCCTGCAGCCGGCCGCCCGCCCGCAGCGACCCGGGGCCGCCCCTCGGCCTGGCCGGCAGGAAGCGGTAGAAGAGGCCGAACGGGGCGACGAAGGCGTCCTCGGTCTCGTAGACGACGCCGCGCACGGGGTCGACGGCGACCGCCTCGTGCTGGAAGCGGCCCATCGCGGTCAGCGGTTCGGCGCCGCTGCGCCGCGGGTTCTCCGGGTCGACCTCGAAGACGAAGCCGTGGTCCTTGGCGTAACCGGCCGTTCCCGCCTTGGACTCGTTCTCCTCGCAGGTCAGCCAGGTGCCCCACGGGGTGGGCCCGCCGGAGCAGTTGGCCGCGGTACCGGCGATCCCGACGCGCTCGGAGAGGACTTCGCCGTCCGGCCCGTCGAGGGTCAGCACGGTGCAGCCGCCCTCGGCCGCCGGGTCGTAGGTGAGTCCCTCCACCTTGGGCACGCCGTGGGAGGCGACGGTGCCGTTCTCGTGGTTGCGGGCGAGGTGGACGCGCCCGCGCCGGTCGGCCAGCGCGGCCATGCCGTCGTGGTGGGACGGGACCGGGCCCTCGCCGGAGCGCAGTGGTCGGCCCTCCCGGGAGAGCACCCGGTAGGAGAAGCCTTCCGGCAGGTCGAGCAGCCCGTCCGGGTCGGGCACCAGGGGCCCGTACCCCGCGTCGGTCGGGGGGAGCGCGGCGGCGGGCGCCGCGGCGAACAGTTCGGAGACGGCTCCGGAGAGGGCGATGCCGGCTCCGAGCGCCCCGGCACGGGTGAGTAAGTGGCGCCGTGTCGCGGGTGTTGAGGACATCGGACGACCTTCCTGCTGGCGGACAGGACATTGGTCCGCCGTGTATACCACGCCGGTTGATCACCAGGAGCCCCTCTTTCCCCGCTTCTTCCGACGGCTCCGGGGACGGCTGGTCGTGCCCGGTCACCGCGCCGATCGGGAGGCCGCGCGGTTCACCCGCCGGGGTGACCGCACACGGCCGGTGCGCGGTTCCGCGCCGCACGGGGCGAACCACGGGCACGCACCCCGGGCCGCCCCGCCGCCCGGGGCGGCCCGGGGCGGCCCTGCCGGCCGGTACCGGACCGTGCGGGGGTCGCGCGGCGCACGGCGGGAGCGGATCAGGACGTGGACGCCCGCCACTCGGCCGCGTAGTCGGCGAAGATGTCGCGCAGGTGGTGGCCGATCTTCAGGTAGTCGAGGTCGTCGAGGTTGGCGAGGGAGACGCGCACCGACCACTCGGGGCCGTCGAAGCCCCCGCCGTTGAGGAGGACGACCCCGGTCTGCCCGGCCAGCCGGAACAGCGGGTCGATCGGCTCGTAGTTCTCCCGCAGGTAGGCGGCGAACTCCTCGCCGTGGACGCGCTCGGCCTCGGCGAGGAGGTCGAGCTCGATGTAGTAGCCGGCCCGCCGGGGGTCGTCGGCGATCTTCATGTGGGCGCCTTCGAGGAGCAGGTCGAGGCGCTGGCGGACGATGGAGCGGACCTTGCGCTTGTACGCCTGCCCCTCGTCCAGCAGGCCGAAGAGGGAGAACAGCACCATCATCACCTGCTGCGGGAGCGACAGGCCCGCGGTGTGGTTGAGGGCGACCTGGCGGGAGTCGGCGACGAGCCGGTCGATGAACCCGATCTTCTCGGGTTCCAGGCTGAGGGAGCCGTACCGCTCGTTCAGGCGGTCCTTCTCGGACTGCGGGAGGGCCGCGATCATCTCGTCGACGACGTTGTCGTCGTGCAGGCCGATCACGCCGAGCCGCCAGCCCGTGGCGCCGTAGTGCTTGGAGTACGAGTACACGAGCAGCGTGTTGCGCGGCAGGTCGGCGGCGATCGAGCGGAACCCCTCGACGAAGGTGCCGTAGACGTCGTCGGTGACGACGAGCAGGTGGGGGTTCTTCGTCGCGACGATCTCCTTGAGCTGGTTCGTGACGCGTTCGCTCAGGGCCAGGGAGGGCGGGTTGGAGGGGTTGACGAGGCAGACCAGCTTGATGCTCGGGTCCTCCAGCTTGGCGACCTCCTCGGCCGGGTAGCGCCACTCCCGCACCCCGGTCCCGGCCATGCTGCTCGCGTTGACCAGGACCACGTCGAACGCGTACGCGTCGAGCCGGGGGATCTCGATGTACGGCGTGAAGACCGGGACCATCAGCGCGATCCGGTCGCCCCGCCGCAACAGCCCGTTCTGCACGAGGGAGTCGAAGACGTAGCACATCGCCGCCGTGCCGCCCTCGGTGGCGAACAGGCTCAGGCGGTTGCCCTCCGGCGGGCGCCCGGCGAACACCTCGTCCGCGAGGTAGGCGCGGACGACCTCCTCCGTGTGCGGCAGGATGCGGTCGGGGACGGGGTAGTTGTCGGCGGTGACGGAGTCCGCGAGCTCGTGGACGAAGGCGTCCTCGTCGAAGCCGAAGCGGTCCAGGGCGTAGGAGACGCACCTGTCCAGCAGGTCGATGCCGGGCAGCTCGGGGTGCTGCCGCACGAAGGCGTCGAAGCGGTCGCCCGCGCCCTTCCGCTCGGGCATGCCGCCGAGGTTGTCGGCCGTCCAGACCCTGCGCGACTCCGACAGGGCGAAGTAGCCGAGCGCGTGGAACGCCTCGCGGGGCCCGGTCGCCACCCAGTTGGGGTTGCCCCGGCCCGCGTTGAGCATCTGTACGCTCGACTTGTCCTTCTGGCCCGGTTGGTGCGCCTGGAACTCCTCGGCGATCCGGATGAAGGTGTCCTTCAGCTCGAACGGGGAGAGCCGGGCGAGCGCCCGGATCTCCTCGCGGGAGAACGTGGTCTTCGGCATGGGGGCTCCTTGCTCCTTCAGTGCTGGAGGATGACGATGACCGCGGACCGGGTCAGCGCGCCGCCGAGCAGGCCGGCGGAGAGGCCGGGGCCGTACCCGAGCATCGCGGCGAAGGCCCGGGAGACGAGCAGGCCGGTCACGCACACCACCACGGCGTTGAGGACCTGCGGCAGGCCGTCCTTCCTCAGCCCGTGGAAGAACTGCGGGCCGACCCGGTAGCCGAGGGCGAACAGGAACACGATGAAGAACAGGCTCTTGACCGTGTCGGCGATCTCCACCTCGAACCGGGCGCCGAGGAAGAGGCCCACGATCAGGCAGCCCGTCACCGAGCCGAGGGCGATCGCCCGGTAGCGCAGCCTGCCGACGAGGAAGCCGAGCGCGACGGTGAGGAAGACCAGCAGCTCGGGGTGGGGGTGGAAGACGTTGCGGCCGAGGAAGTCGATCATTCGGGGCGGCTCCTCTCAGTGGCCGAGGATGCCGACGAGGACCGGGCCGGTCAGCGGCAGGAGGAAGTTGGAGAGGGTGTAGGTGATCGTGTAGCCGAGCAGGGGCACCGTCGACCGGGCGACCTGGCTGATCGCCGTGATCGCCGGGGTCGAACACTGCTGGCCCGCGATCGCACCGATCAGCAGCGGTTTCTCGATCTTCAGGAGTTTCAGGCCGACGACCAGGGAGAGGGTCGCCGGGATCAGCACCATGGCGACGCCGGCGAACGGCAGCAACGCGCCGTACTGCTTCAGCAGCGGCCACGCCTGCGGGCCGGAGGTCAGGCCGGTGCAGGCGATGAAGACCGCCAGGCCCATGTCCTTCAGCGTCGTCGCGGCCTGGACGGGGAAGGCCCCGAAGGTCTGCTTCAGGGAGCGGAACCACCCGAAGACCAGGCCGGAGATCAGGCAACCGCCACCGGTGCCGAGGGACAGCGGCACGTCCCCGGCGCGGACGACGACCTGGCCGAGCAGCGAACCGGCGACGATGCCGAATCCGATGTAGATGAAGTCGGCGGCGTCGTTCTTGACCACCGCGCCGATCCTCTTCACCAGCCGGTCCAGGGCCGACCGGGCGCCCACCAGCGTGAGCACGTCACCGCGTTGCAGCACCGTCTCCCCCGAGGCCGGCATGTGCTGCTCGTTGCGGACGACCTCGGTGACGTAGACCCCCGAGTCGCCGAACTCCGGGTGCCGCGCGCGCACCTCGTCGATGGTCAGGCCCGCCGTGGCCTTCTCCGTGACGGCCACCTGCTTGGTGGCCAGCGGGGTCTCCAGGCCGGGGATCCCCGGCGTCTCGGGGCCGATGCGCCTGCCCGCGTCGATCACGGCGGCGCGGCGGCCGACGACGAGGACCAGGTCGGAGAGGGACAGCCGCAGGTCCGGCTCGACGGTGAGCGTCCTGCTGCCCCGTTTGACCGCCTCGACCGTGACGAGGCCGCCGTCCCGGGACCCGAGCTCGCCCACCGTCATGCCGTCGCCCGCGGTCACCAGGTAGGTGCGGCCGACCATGCCGGGCAGGCCGGGCAGCTCGTCGCTCTCCAGCGTCTCCCTGCCGCCGCGCATCCTCCGCCACAGCTCCCGGGACGCCTCCTGGAGGTCGATGCGCATCATCATCGGCATGATCTGGCTGCTGTACAGCACGATCGTGATCAGGCCGAAGAGGTAGCAGACCGTGTAGGCGGTGGCCACGTTGCCCTGGTAGTGGGCGATCTGCTCAGCCGTCGGGCCGGTGAGCTTGCCGATCGACTCGGTCGCCGTGCCGACCACCGCGGACTCGGTGGCGGCGCCGGCCAGGATGCCGGAGGCGGTGCCGACGTCCAGGTCGAACGCCTTCGCCAGCCCGTACGCGATCGAGACCACGCAGACCAGCTCGATCAGGCACAGCACGCCGAACCGCAGGCCCTTGCGGTTGAGGTTGGCGAAGAACTGCGGCCCGGCCATGTAGCCGAGGGAGAAGATGAAGACGGCGAAGAAGACCGTCTTCACGTCGTCGGCGACCTCGGCCCCCGTCCACGCGCCCAGCAGCAGCGCGACGATCAGCGTGCCGGCGATCCCTCCCAGCGCGATCGGGCCGACGCGCACCTTGCCGAGGAGGTAGCCGGCGGCCAGGCAGAGGAAGAGCGCCAGCTCGGGATGGTCCTTGATGACACCCATGGCACCTCGGAGGGGTCGGGGTACGAAGGCCGCGGCACGGCACGGCCGTGTGGTGCGGGGAGGGGGGACTCCGGTGCGCCGGGCGGTCTCCCCCGCCGGATTCCGGTGGGGCCGGCGGCGGGGCGCCCGGTGCGCTGTCCGGCGGCCGTGCCCTCACGCGCCTCCTCTCCGCCCGGTGGCGCGTGAAGCCGCGCCGCTCCGTGTGTGGTTCCGACTCTCCGGTACGGGGCCGGACGCCCACCATGTGGAGTGCGCCGGGCGGGTGAGGCGGCCCTCCCGGCACCGGCTCGCCGCGTGGGGGGCGCGGGGCGGGGGCGGGGATCGCGGGGACGGGTGCAGAGGTGCGCGGGCGCGGGGATGCGCGGGTGCGGATGCGGGGATGCGCGGGTGCGGAGGTGTGCGGGCGCGGGGCGGGTACGCGCCGGTGGTCGTCGACCTGGAAGCCGCAGCCGCGGACCGGTCGCCCCGCGCGGGTGCGGGTGCGCGGGAACGCGGGACCGCGAGACCCTGGGGACGCGGGGCCGCGCGTCAGTAGCTCCCCGACGGGAAGGAAGCCGTCCACGGGTACCCGGGGGCGCGGGATCACAGGTGCGCGGGTGCGCGGGTGCCGCCGCCGTCAGATCCAGAAGGGGGCGGCCGGCACCCCCTCGGTGCCGGAGGCCGAGAGGCCGGTGCCCGGGGAGCGGCCCGTCAGCCAGGCGAGCAGGTCGGACTGCCGGCCGGTGACCGTGGGGCCGGTGCCGGAGCCCAGGCTGTGGGCGAGGTCCGTGTCGGTGGCCTCGACGCGCAGGGCCGGGGTGTCGGGGCGGCGGCGCAGTGCCTCGACGAGGTCGTCGATGATCCAGCGCGCGGTGTCGGGCGGGATGTCGGCGAAGGAGTAGCCGGCGGCCAGGTCGGCGTGGTGGACCTCCAGTTCGCGCAGGCGCGTGGGGATCAGGGTGGCCGGTGTGCGGAGCTCACCGGTGCGCATGCGGACCTCGGCGTGCCAGGCCGCCGCCGGGAGGGACCGTACCTCCCGCTCGAAGCGGGCGGCGCTGTCGAGGACGTCGGCGACGAGTTCGTCGACCGGCCGGCCGGCTCCCGCCTCGATCTCCGCCGCCCTCGCCGCCATGCTCGCGTACTGCGGCGTCTCCACACCCGTGCGGGACCAGGTCAGCAACCGGCACAGGCTGTCGGTGGCACGTGCGACATGGGTGATGACGTGGCCGCGCGTCCACGGGGGCACCAGCGTCTCCCCGGCCACCTGCCGGTCGTTCAGGGACCTGACGGTGGCGACGAAGCGGCGGGTCGACTCGGCCACGGGGATCAGGATGTCTCGCTCTTGCACCATGCCTCCTACGGTAAATCCGTCATGCGGAATACAAAGTCCGCATCACGGTATCCCGTTCGGTTCCGGCGGTCGCCCTCCGCCCGCCCGGGCAGGGACCCCCGAAGCCGTGGCGCGGTGGCGGCCCGGCCGGACCGTACGGGGCCCGCGACCGGGACCACGGCCGTCCAGAGCGTCGAAGTGCGGGAGGCCGGACCGCCGGAGCCCGGACATCCCGACCGCCGGGGCGCGGCCGTCCAGACCACTGGGGTACGGGGGCCAGACCGTCGAGGTGCGGTCAGCACGGGCGGGCCCGAACGGCCCGGGCAGGCGCGGGCAGCGCAGTGGAGGGCGTTGAACCGGTCGCCGCTGTCGCGAACGGCCCGGGCAGGCGCGGGGAGCGCGGGCGCGCCCGGGGTCAGGGCTTCGGGAGGTCCGGACCGGCGAGGGTGGCGACCATGAGGGCCTTGATGGTGTGGAGGCGGTTCTCCGCCTCGTCGAAGACGACCGAGTGGGCCGACTCGAAGACCTCGTCGGTGACTTCCAGCTCCGTCAGGCCGTGCCGTTCGTGGATCTCGCGGCCGACCGCGGTGCCCAGGTCGTGGAAGGCGGGCAGGCAGTGCAGGAACTTCACCCCCGGGTTGCCGGTGGCGCGCAGGACGTCCATCGTCACGGCGTACGGACGGAGGGCGGCGATCCGCTCGTCCCAGACACCCTTGGGCTCGCCCATGGACACCCACACGTCGGTGGCGACGAAGTCCGCGCCCGCGACGCCCTCCGCGACGTCCTCGGTGAGCGTGACGCGGGCGCCGCTCTCCCCCGCGAGCTTGTGGGCATGGGCGACGACGTCCTCCGTCGGCCAGTACGCGCGGGGGGCGGCGACGCGGATGTCCATGCCGAGGAGGGCGCCGGTGACGAGATAGGAGTTGCCCATGTTGTAGCGGGCGTCACCGAGGTAGGCGAAGGCGACCCGGTCCAAGGGCTTGTCGGTGTGCTCGGTGACGGTGAGCACGTCGGCGAGCATCTGGGTGGGGTGCCAGTCGTCGGTGAGCCCGTTGTAGACGGGGACGCCCGCGTACCGCGCCAGTTCCTCGACGGTCTCCTGGCTGTCGCCGCGGTACTGGATGGCGTCGAACATCCGGCCCAGTACGCGCGCGGTGTCCTTCACGGACTCCTTGTGACCGATCTGCGAGCCCGACGGGTCGAGGTACGTGGTGGAGGCGCCCTGGTCGGCGGCGGCGATCTCGAAGGCGCAGCGAGTGCGGGTGGAGGTCTTCTCGAAGACCAGCGCGATGTTCCTGCCGCGCAGCGTCTGGACCTCGGCGCCGGCCTTCTTGGCCGCCTTGAGGTGGGCGGCCAGGTCGACGAGACCGCGGAATTCCTCGGCGGTGAAGTCCAGCTCCTTGAGGAAGTGGCGGCCGGTGAGGTCGGGGGCCATGGACGCTCCTGGATCTGCGGGCAGGTGTAGGACGAATGAAGATGGAAGTCTATACGATAGCTGGCATTCTTATTCAGGCGGGGTGAGGGGCCCGCCGCGGTGCGGGCGTCGCCGGCGGTACGGGGCAGCCGGACGGGGGCCGGGCGGGACACGGAGACGGGCGGGGGCCGGACGAGCGCGGGGCCGGGCGGGGCCGGGCGGGACACGGAGACGGGCGGGGTGGGCGGGGAGGAAGGGGTCAGGCGGCGTCGCGTTCGATGGGGCAGCTCATGCAGCGCGGGCCGCCGCGACCCCGGCCGAGTTCGCTGCCGGGGATCTCGATCACCTCGATGCCCTCCCGGCGCAGGTGGGTGTTGGTGGTGACGTTCCGCTCGTACGCGACGACGACGCCCGGCTCGACGGCGAGGACGTTGCAGCCGTCGTCCCACTGTTCCCGCTCCGCCGCGTGCACGTCCTGCGTGGCCGTCAGGACGCGGATCGACGGCAGGCCGATCGCTTCCGCTATGGCGCGGTGCATGTGCTCGGGCGGGTGGTCGGTGACCTTGAGGACCTGCCCGCCCTCGCCCGGCTCGATCGTGTACGAGCGGAGCATGCCGAGACCCGCGTACTTGGTGAACGTGTCGGGCGCGACCATCGTCATGACCGTGTCCAGGTGCATGAACGCCCTGCTCTTGGGCATGTCCAGCGCCACGATCGTGTGTGCCGAACCGGCGGCGAACAGCCCGCGCGCGAGCATCTCGACGGCCTGCGGGGTCGTGCGTTCGCTCATGCCGATGAGGACGGCGCCGTTGCCGAGGACCAGCACGTCGCCGCCCTCGATGGTGGACGGGTAGTCGTCCTGCCCCTCCGACCAGTGGTGGAACGGGCCCGCCTCCGGCCCCGTGAAGAGGGGGTGGTGCCGGTAGATCGCCTCGAAGTGGACCGTCTCCCGCCGCCGGGCCGGCCAGCGCATCGGGTTGATGGACACGCCGTCGTAGATCCACGTCGACGTGTCGCGGGTGAAGAGGTGGTTGGGGAGGGGCGGGAGGAGGAAGTCGTCCAGGTCCATGACGTGGAGGCGGACGGACGTCGGCTCGGCGTGCCCGGCCAGGTACTCGCGTTTCGTCATCCCGCCGACCAGTGCCTCGACGAGCTGCGGCGTCTCCATCGCGTCGAAGGCGGAGCGGAGGCGGTCGGTCGCGAGGGGGCCGTACTCCTTCTCGTCGAAGACCCGGTCGAGGACGAGCTGGCGGGCGGCGGGCAGTTCGAGGGTCTCGCGGAGGAGGTCGCCGAAGAGGTGCACTTCCACGCCGCGGTCCGCCAGGACGTCGGCGAACCCGTCGTGCTCGTGACGCGCGCGGCGCACCCACAGCACGTCGTCGAAGAGGAGGGCGTCCTTGTTGCTGGGGGTGAGGCGCTTCAGCTCCAGGTCCGGGCGGTGCAGGATGACGCGCCGCAGGCGCCCGGTCTCGGAATCGACGTGGAATCCCATTCCCCCATCCTGACCGAGCCGGACGCTCGACACACCGTCATGGTCACGCGCAGGCGCGCAGGGTCAGGGCGATGAGGGTGCCGAGGAGGGCGAGGATCACCCCGGTACCGACACCGACCACGACGAACGGTCGCCTGTCCGCGCCGTCCGGCGGGTCGGTGCCCCCGCGTGCGGCCGGCCCCGCGGTCGGCGGGCGCCGGTCCCCCGGGGGTCGCGCGTCGCCGCCGCCCCGCGAACGCCCCTCCTCCACCGGGCGGGGCGGGCGTGCGGGCGGCGGCGGGGCGGCGGGGGGTGCGACCGGCTCCGCCCGGTGCCCGCGCGGGGCCTCCCCTGCGCCGCGTCCGCCCACCACGGGCCGCCGCTCCGGTGGTTCCCCGCCGTCGGGGGGGTCGCCCTCCCCCGCGGACCGGTCGGGAGCGGCGCGTCCGGCGTCGCGCTCGCCGCCCGCCGACCCGGCACGCGCCGCCGTGCCGCCGGCGCCCCGGCGGTCGGCCCCGGCGGGACTCCCCGGGCCGCCGCCCTCCCAGGAGCGGTCGTCCCGGGGGCGGTCCCCCCAGGAGCGGTCGTCCCGGGAACGGTCCTCCCAAGAGCGGTCGTCCCGGGGGCGGTCCTCCCAAGAGCGTTCCTCCCGCGCGGGGCGGGGGGCGTCCTCGTAGGGGTACGCGTCCGGTGCACGGCCGCCGCCGTCCGCGTGTGCCGTCCGGCCGGTCTCCCCGCGCGGGCCCGCGTCCCAGGAGCGCCACCCGTCGGCCGGCCCCGTGCCGCGGTCCTGCGGGGAGCCGCCGACGGCCCCGCGCCCGGACGGGTCCGGCGCGCGTCCGGGGCCGCCGCCCGGTGGACGGCCCTCCCGGGCCCGGGTGGCCTCCCCGCGCGGGTCCGCGCCGAAGGCGTCTTCGGCGGCCCCCCGCGTCACGGGCCGGTCCGCCCCGTCCGGCCGCGGAAGCGGGGCGGCGTCCCCGCGCGGGGCGGAGCCGGGTGGACGTCCGCCGTCCACCCGCCCACCGGAACGGTCCACCGGACCCTCCCAGGAGCCCTCGGCACCGCCACGCGAAGAGGCAGCCCCCTCCCGCCCGCGGTCACCGCCCCCGGGCCGGGCAGCACCCCCACGCGCACCCGGACCCGGCGAACCACCCTCACCCACCCGCCCACCGGAACGGTCCACCGGACCCTCCCAGGAGCCCTCGGCGGTCCCACGGGGACCGTCGGCCCCCGGCCGCCTTCCCGGGCGGGCCTCCGTCGCACCGTCGTCCTCCCACCGGTCGGCCCCGGTCGCCGGCCGGTTCGCGGCCACGGCCTCGCGTCGCTCCCCGGTCGGGTCGGAGGGTCCGTCCGCCACCGGGCGGGGCAGGGGGGTGGTGGCGGCCCGCAGCAGCGCCTGCCAGGCGGGTTCCGGGAGGCCGGGGGCCGGGCCCTGGGTGATCTGCTGGACCGCCGCGCGCGCCGCGCGGTGCGGGCCCGTGCTCAGGCGCGGGAGGAGGTCCGTGACGCGGGCCGACAGGTCCGGGTCGTCCAGCAGCGGGCGCACCGCCCAGCGGTAGAGCGACGCGGCGTTCGCCGCCCGCACGTCGTCGGCCGGCCGGGCCGTGCCCGCCCGGTCCGTGACGAACAGCTCCCGGTCCAGGAGCACGGCGCACAGGGCCGCCCGCTGCTCCCGGTTCCAGGACGGCCACCGGTCGGCCGCCTCCGTCACCAGGGCCGTCAGCGTCTCGTACCCGGTGCCCGTCCGCAGGGCGCCGAGCAGTTCGTCGTCGGCGGGTCCGCGCCGGTGCGGCGAGCCGCCCAGCCACCTGCGCACCCGCGGCCGGTCCTCGGACGGCACCGGCCACTCGGGCGCCACGACCGGGACCGGCGGGCTCGGCCGGGGCCCGGCCGCCGGGGCCTTCCGTGGCGGCGGGGCGGCGGGGCGGCGCGGGGGCGGGTCCAGGGGCGGCAGGCCCGACAGCGCCGCCTCGGCGAGGGCCAGCAGCGTCGTGGGGCCGCCGCGGGTCGCCCGGTGGTGGTCCGCCGCCCGCTGGAGGGCCGCCCCCACCGCGTACTCCTCGCGCAACTGGTGGCGGACCAGCCGCTCCGCGACGGCCTCGGCGCGGTCGCCGCACCGCTCGGCGGGGTCGGTGCGCCGCCGGGCGGTGCTGCCGGACGCCTCGCCGGTCCAGCGGCTGACGAACACGAACCGCAGCCCGTCCGACTCGGCGGTGTCGTGCGTGGCGAACGTCCACCGCCGCGTGATCTGGCCGCCGAAGATGCCGTACAGCCCCCACAGCACCCGGTGCGCCGCCCCGCCGGACGGGTCGAGGAGGGTGAACCCGGCGTTCGGGTGGCGCAGGAACTCGGCGACGGCGCCGACCAGTTCGCGCCGCACCCGGGCGAGGCCGCCGGCGAGGAGCCGCTGCCCGGCGTCGGCGGCGGGCAGCAGCGCGCCCTCCGGGACCGGCGGCAGCGCGCCCCGCACCTCGGCCAGCGGCAGGTCGCCGCCCTCCCACGACCAGGGGTGCAGGCCCAGGCAGGTCGCGGGGTCGAGGACGGGGGCCGGGCCCATCAGGGCGTGGCACACGGTGCTGGCGCGACCGCCCGCGTCCCGCCACGGCGCCCGGTGCACCAGCAGGACCTGGTCGCCGCTCTCCAGGCGCAGCAGCGCGGGCGCCGTCGCCTCCCCGGTGGCCCGCAGCAGCGGCGCGGTCATCCGGAACACCGCGTCGGCCAGCTCGGGCGCGCACGACCAGGCGACCGGGCCGAACCCGGTCGTGCCCGAGAGGTTGTCGGTGTCCCAGCGGAAGACGATCTGGTCGACCAGCCTGTCGTGGGGGGACATCAGATCCCTGCCTCTCCGTGGTCCACTCCCGGCAGGAGCCCGCACATGGCGAAGATCGACAACAGGGGCGCCAGGACCCGGCGGGGCCGGACGCCGTGCGGGAAGCGGTCGTCGCGCGCCTGCCCGCCGGTCGCCGCCACGAAGTGCAGCGTGCAGCGGGCGCAGTCGTCGAACGGCCGCAGCCACGCGGGGGTCGCGTGCCGGGCGACGAACGCGTGGACGTCGCGGCTCTCGGCACGCACCTCGTCCGCCCGGTACACCGGCGGCAGGGCGCGGCCGAGCCACTGGTCGACGGCCGGTTCGACGCGGACGAGGTCGCTCTTGTTGACGGCGATCGCCGCGGGCGCGGCGATGTAGGGCCCCCAGGTGCGCGGGACGCGGTTGAGGACGGCGGTGAACGCCTCGTCGCCCAGGTCCCGCCGACGCAGCCCGTTCAGCGCCCGCACCGGGTCCAGGGAGGTCAGGCGCAGGGCCCGCAGCGGGTCGAGGACGAAGACGAACGCGTCGACGCCCGTCAGGAACCGCGCCACCTCGCCGTCCTGCGCGAGGTCCTCGCCCGCGAGGTCGAAGAAGACGACGGGCCGGGTCGGGCCGCACCCGGTGACCAGCAGCCCGTCCGCGAACCGGGCGAACGTCTGCTGCCCGGTGCGGCCCAGCTCCCTGCCCTGCAGGAGGCTCTGCACCCGCTCCCGCAGGAACGTGCGGTGCGTGTCCGGGTTCAGCGGCAGGCACTTGAGGCCGTACGGTTCGAGGCCGCCCTGCTCGACCTCGCCGAGCATCGCGGCGAGGAGGTGGGTCTTGCCGACGCCGGAGCTGCCGACGAGGGCGATGGTCAGGGGCCGCCCGTTGGTCAGGTACGGCACGGGCAGCTCGTGCAGGGTGTCCTCGTCGGCGTACGGGCACAGCTGGTACGCCGTCCTGAGCAGGTCCTCGCGGTGGGCGGGCGGCAGGTCGCCGCTCAGGTCGAGGGGGATGCGGTCGCCCTTCGGGTCGATGGTGACGAGGCGCGACTCGTCGTAGGCGACGGGCAGCAGGCAGTGCGGGCACAGCCGCTCCACCGACGTGGTGTCCGCGGCGGGCGGCGACAGCGCCACCGGGGCCGTCCCGGCCGTCACGGGCCGCCGGGCGGGGGTCCGCCTGGGCCACCAGCGCCGGGGGCCCTGCGGCTCCGGCTCCTCCGGCTCCTCCGGCGGCGGGGGCCGGTCGAGGCCCAGGTCGGCGCGTTTGCGGGCGATCTGGGCGTCGTACTCGGCGCGGCCGCGGCTCAGCGGGTCGGGGCCGCCGGCGGACAGGGCGAGCGGGTCGGGGACGTTCAGCAGCCGCATCAGCTCGGCCGGGGCGGGGCGCCCGGCGGCCAGCGGGGCGAAGGCGCCGCCCCGGTCCAGCGCGGTGAGCCCCCGGAAGCCGGCCAGGTCGGCGGGTGGGCCCGCGCCCCGGTCGGGGCGCCCGGCGACGAGGAAGTACGCGAGCTGCGCGACGGACCACAGGTCGTCGCGCGGGTCGGCGGCCCCGGTGCCCCGCCGCTGCTCGGGTGACGCCCAGGGGGCCGCGCCGAACGCCTCGCGCGGCTCCCCGGCCCGCAGGGCGGCGTACGGCTCCGCCAGCCGCACGTGCTGCCCGTCCCAGCGGACGGTGTTCGGGTCGATCGCGCGGTGCACCAGGCCGGCCGCCTCCAGCAGGCGTACGGCGAGGGTCAACTGGGCGGTGACCTGCTGCTGCTCCCCGACGCCGAGGGCGCCGCCGTACGAGGCGAGCGGCTCGCCGTCCGCGATCCGGTACAGGACGAACGGCTCGGGCGCGTCGAGGTCGTAGCCGACGACGCGGGTGAAGACCTCCCCGAACCGCTCGTGTCCGTACCGGCGTTCCAGGGCGACGGCTGCGGCGGCCTCCCGTTCGAGGGCGCCGTGCGCGTGCGGGTCGCCGGGGGCGATGCGGTACTGCAGGACGGTCCAGTCGACGCCGAGGGTGACCCTGCGGGCCAGTCGTCCGGGGCGGCCGGGCGGCTCGTGGTCGGGGCCGAAGCGGGCCGCGAAGCGCACCGGGTTGCCCTTGTGGGTGAGGAACGACAGCGCGTCGCCGGGGTGGTGGGGGTGGGTCACGACGGGTCGTCCTCCTCTTCGGGGGTCTCCTCGCGGACCGTGCGGACGGTGTCGGCGCGCAGCGGTACGAGGCCCAGCACGCCGGCGTGGCGGCCCGTGGGCGTCCACACGACGTCGTCGGCGTACTCGGCACGCACGGCGTACGGCCGGTCCTGCCAGGGCCCGCCGTCCGGTTCCGCCGCGCCGCGCCGGAACGCCTCGGGGGCGAAGCGGACCTGGTGCACGGTCAGCGGGTCGGCCGACAGCAGCCGCCGGTGCTGCGGTCCGCACAGCGGGACGGCCGGTTCGGCGTCGCCGCCGCCGGGGGCGAGGAGTTCGGTGACCCGGTCGGAGGCGACCCCGGTCATCCGGGTGGCGTCGGGGCGCCGCCCGGGGTTCGGGTCGTGCGGGGGCGGGGAGGTCGCCGCGTCGCGCAGGAGGCGGCCGTGGACCTCGTCGAGCAGGTCGCGCATGGGCCCGTCGAGTGGGGTGCGCCCGGCGCGGGCGGGGTCGCGTTCGATCCGCGCCCAGCAGGGGGCGAGGATGCGGCGGGTGCCGGAGGCGAGGTCGGCGACGAGCGTGTCGACCAGGTCCGGGCCGCCGTCGCCGCGCTCCCGCTCCAGCCACGGCGGGTCCTCGGCGGGGCCGAACGGCGACCAGTCGTCGTCGAACCCGTCGAGCGGGTCGTGCGAGGGGTCGGGGACGGCCTCGTAGGCGGGTCCGATGTGCCGCGGCGGGCCGGACCGGTCGTAGGGGCGGGCGGGGCCCGCGAAGTCGTACGGGTGGGCCGGACCGGCCGGGACGTCGTACGGGGTGTCGGGGGCGGCCGTGTCGTACGGGCCGCCGTCCGTCTCGTACGGGCCGCCGAAGCCGCCGTCCGGGTCGCCGTACTCGCCGTACCGGTCCCCGGAACCGCCGTCCCGGTCGCCGTACGGGCCCGCCGGGTCGCCGGCGTACGCGTCGGAGCCCGCGGGCGCGGGATCCGGGGGCCCGAACGGGGTTGCCGGGGCCGCGTCGTACCAGCCGTCGTCGGCGGCGCTGTCGCTCCAGGCGTCCCACGTCCATAGCTCGCCGCCGCCGTCCGCGTCGGCCGGGGGCGCCTGCCGGGGCGCGGGCTCCGGCCGGGCGCCGCGCGGGCCGGGGACGGAGGCGGCCCCATCGCCCCCGCCCCCGTACGCGTCGGCGGTCGCGGCGAGGGCGCGCAGCAGCAGGGCGGTCGCGCGGGCGCCGTCCGCGCAGTGGCGTCGCGCGTCGGCGAGCAGCCAGTCGTGCACGGCGGTCTCGGCGAGGAGCCGGTCGACGCCCGTGACGACCCGCGCGGCGTACTCGGCGTCGGTGCCGCGCCACCACGCGTCGACGGAACGCGTCCAGTCCCGCACGGCGAGGACCACGGCCCCGACGAGGGCCAGGGCCGCCGCGGCGGCCCCCGCCCAGGCGGGCAGGGCCGAGAGCGAGCCCGCCACGGCCCCTGCGGTGCCGCCGGCGAGGCCGCCGAGGAGCCGGGCGGCGATCCGGGTGGTGCCCCCGCCGTCGTACCGGCCGTCCGGGGAGCGGTTCGGCCGGTGACGCCACATCAGGGCGGCCAGCGCCGCCGCCGCGGCCCCGGTCGCGGGGCCGAGGAACCAGCCCGGCCCCGGCCACAGCCCGGCCACGAACGCCGGTACGAGCGCGAGCAGCGCCGCCGCCGCGGAGGTGCCGCCCGCCCGGAACGGCGGCGGGCCGGCGAGGTGGCGCAGGTACGCCGGGTCGCACAGCTCGTCGAGGCGGGCCAGCCGCGCCGCGCTGCCCGCCGGGGCGGAGCGGTCGGAGAGGGCGGCGAGCCGCGCGGCGGCGGACCGCAGCGGCAGGGGCTGGTCCAGCAGGTGCTCGGTGAGGTCCCGCAGGGCGGGCACGACCCGGGTGCGGGACGCGGCGGGCAGGTCGGGCAGGACGATGCCGCGCTCCAGGAGCCGGGCCCGCTGCTCCTGGGTGAGCCGCACGCCGTCCGCGTCGGTGAACGCTCCGGCCACCGTGTCCCGGTACGCCTCCAGGGCGCGGCCGAGGCCGACGAGCCGGCCGGGCAGGTCGGCGCGGCGCGCGCCGGCCCCGAACAGCCCGGCGGGGCCGCGCGCGAGCCGGTGCCCGGCGCGGGCCTCCTCCAGCGCGTCGTCGCAGGCGCGGCGGCGGGCGGCGGCGGGGCGCGAGGGCTCCAGCCACCGGTGGCCGGCGACGGCCTCGGGGAGGGAGTCGTCGAGGAGGACGGCGAGTTCGGCCGGTACGGCGTCGCCGGGTCCGCCGCCGGACGCCTCCTGCCCGGTGAGGGCGCCGAGGGCCTCCTTCCACACGCGCGTGCGGGCCTCGTCGCTCAGGTCGTGCTCCACGACGCGCACGGACGGGACGGCGACGCCGTGGACGACCCCGGCGAGGGCGTGCAGGACGGCGTCGAACACCTCCGGCTGGAGGAGGAGTTCGACGAGCGGGCGCAGGCCGTCCGGGTCGTCGGCGGTGTGCGGGTCGAGCACCCACAGGACGCCCGCGGTGGGCGGCCGCAGGGTCAGGGGGCGGCGCAGGGCGCTCCCCCCGGCCCCCGCCCCCGCCCCCGCCCGGGCAGGGGGGTCCCCCTCCTCGGGGGCGCCGACGGCGAGGCAGACGACCCGGGCGGGGCCGTACGAGTAGAGCCGCTCGTACAGGAACTGGTGGGCGACGAGCCGGGCGGCGTCGTCGACGACGAGGAACCGCCGCTCGTCGCCGCCGGGCTGCGGGGTGTCGAGCGCGGCGCGCACGGCGTCCGCGCCGGTCCCGCCGGTCGCGCCGCGCAGGTCGAGGGGGACCGCGTGGCCGGGCGGCCGGTGGGCCGGGGAGGTGCCGGGGGTCTCGCGGAGGTTCACTCGCCGTCACCGTCCAGGTCCCACGGGTACGCCGACGCGGAGCGGGGGCCGGGAGGCGGGTCCGCGGGGGCGGTGTCGGGTTCCGGGCCGGTTCCGGGCCGCGGCGCGCGGCGCGGTCCGGAGGCGGCCCCGTGACGGGGGCCCCTCCCGTGGCCGCCGTGGTCACCGTGACCGCCCTGACCGCCGTGGTCACCGTAGCCGCTCTGGCCGCCGTAGTCCCCCTGACCGCCGTGGTCTCCGTAGCCGCCCTGGCCGCCCCGATCACCGTGGCTGCCGTAGCCGCCCTGACCGCCCCGATCACCGTGACCGCCCTGGTCACCGTGGCCACCGTGGCCGCCGTGGGCGCCCTGACCGTCGTGGCCGGGTGGCGCCGGGGGTTCGGGCGCGGTGGGGGGCGGTCCTTCGTCCCGGTCGCGGCGGTACCGCTCGTGCAGGTCGCGCAGCGAGGAGCGGGTGGGGTGGCCCTGGGTCTCGAAGGCCAGGTCGAGGGCGCCGGGCAGGGTCTCGGACCAGAAGTGCCGCAGGGGCGCCAGCCACTCCTCGTCGCCCCAGCGGGCGGTGAGGGCGTCGATCCGGGCCAGCTCGCGCGGCGCGATCTCCTCGACGAGGGCCAGGAACAGCGGTGACGGCTCCACCGGCGTGGTGGTGAGGCCGGCCGGCTGCATGTCCATGAGCCGGTCGCAGAACACCCCGATGATCGATTCCTCCTCCAGGAGCGCGGTGCGTTCGTACGCCCGCAGCAGCCCCGCCCAACTGGACAGTTGACCGTCGAACGGCTCCACGCGGAGCGCCATCGTCGCGGACTCGCCGCGCTGGAGGTGGATGCGCACGAGGTCCGGCGAGGCGTCGTCGCCCTCGCAGCGGACGAGGCCGTTCCACATGGCGCACAGGATGCGGTGCAGGATGCGCTGCCGGTCCTCCTCGGTGCTGACGAGCCAGTCGTCCCGGTAGCCGAGCCGCTGCCGCCAGGCCAGGAAGTCGTCGGCGCGGCCGGCCTCCCGCGCCTCCGACCAGAGCTTGAGGAGCTCCCGGACCTCGGAGATGTCGGTGAGGCTCATCCCGCTGCGGAACAGCACGACGGTGATGGACTCGGAGTCGACGGCGTGGGGTTCGACGTCGGCGTGCGGGGGCAGGTAGAGCGCCTTCCTCAGGTAGTCGGCGGTGCGGCTGTCCCACTCGCTCTTCGGATAGGTGATGAGCACCTTGAGGGGGCCGCTGCCGTCGGGGGTGAACCCGACGGGCAGGAGCCCGGCGACCTGGGCGCGGAACTGCTCCAACCAGCGGCTGTCGACGGCGGCCTCCGCCGCCTCGTCGCCGGCCGCCGCCCGCAGGAGCAGCGCCATCGACGGCAGGAGGGGACGCTCGTTGAGCGTCTCCCCGTTCTCGCCGAAGAGCTGCTTGACGCGGCGTTCCAGGACCTGCTTGACCTCCTTGACGGCGGCGCCGTGGGAGCGGCGCACGGCCTCCAGGGCGCGCAGCCAGTCCGCGGGCTCCACGAGGGCGGCGAGGATCCCGGCGGCGTCGGTGTTCTCGTCGGGGAGGCGGAGGCTGCGGCCGAGGCGCTGGACGACGTCGTCGTAGAACACGCGGAGGCTGTTCTGCGGGGGCAGCAGGTAGGAGACGCCCTTGCGGTCGTCCCGGTAGAGCTCGCGGCGGCGGTCGGAGAACAGCTTGCCCTCGCCCTCCGCGTGCCCGCGCAGGGCCCGGACGAGTTCGTCGAGCTCCTTGACCGCGCGGTTGAGCACCGGACGCCACTGCGACTCGCTCTCCTGCCAGGCGCGGTGCCACAGGGCGTGGGCGCGCCAGCGGTACCAGTCGTCCTGTTCGGTGAGGGCCTCCCGGACGTCGGGATCGCTCCAGCGGGCCGGTACCAGGCCGGCGGCGCCGCCCTTGATCCTCGGGACCTGCGGCGCGGCCTGCTGGACGTGGGAGGGGCGGTGGGGTTCGCTGCGGCGGTTGTCGAGCATGCCGGTGAAGCCCACCTCCGCGACCCGCTCGGGGTGGCCGCGCAGCCCTTCGGCGACGGCCCTGACCCCGAAGGGCCCGTACGTGCCGAGGAGGGCGCGGACGGCGCTGCCGGGCCGGAAGTCCTCGACGAGCCGGGGCATGTCGCGGGCGAGGTCGCGTTCGAGGCGCACGAGGGCGTCCTCCATGTCGCCCCGGCGGTGGTGGAGGGCCAGCGTCACGGCGCGGCTGCCGCGGGGCGGCAGCTCGGGCTCCGGGATGTCGGGCGCCCGCCGGGTCCACAGGTCGTCGATGCGGGAGTGCTCGAACATCTCCCGGACCCGCGCGGTGCCGTCCTTGACGGGCTGCTTGGCGCGTTCCTCCATCCCCCGCACGGCCTGGGCGAGGAGGCGGGCGGCGACGATCTCGGCGAGGTCGTCGACGGGGACGGTGAGGGACGCGGCGAGCGTGGTGGACATGCCCCGGTAGCCGATGCCGGAACGGGCCGTCTTGGACCGCTCGACGGCCTTGTTGATGAAGCTCTCGGCGAACGACTGGTAGTCGTCCTGGGCGCGGCCCCCGCCGGTCTGGTCGGGCAGTTCCGTGCCGATGAGGGACATCACGAGGGCGGTGACGGAGCGGCGCAGGTCCTCGTTGCGGATGACGGCGGGCTTGCTGAACAGGAACGCGGTCTGCACGGTGGAGGCGCGCAGCCGTACGGTCGTGTCGCCGGGGTAGCGGATGCTGATCCGGGAGCGGTGGTCGACGTCCCCCACGTCGGCGTCGGCGTTGGGCATGTTCTGGTCGTCGACGAGCCGGGAGAGGTCGACGAGGGCGCGGGCGCCGTTGAGTTCGGCCTCGCGACCGCCGCCCCCCTCGGGCGGGAACGCGGACGGCATGACGACGAGCGGGTAGATCTTCACGCCGGGCACCTTGGCGTTGCGGAACTCGTGCCCGACGAGGTGGAGGAAGTCGTAGTAGATGCCGGCCCCGGTGCCGCCCGCGACGGAGAACGCGACGAAGACGTCGCAGCCGCGGATGCGACCGCCGCCGAGCCGCTGGAGATCGCCCGCGCTGGTGCCGATGGCCCCGATCGCGGCGCGCAGCGGGCGCAGGACGGGTTCGAGGCCGCTGCGGAGGGTGGCGAACAGGGCGGCGCGGCCGACGGTGGGCAGTTGCCCGGCCCCGCTGTGGAGGGGGGCGACGCGGGGCTGGCGGACGTCGGGGGGCAGCCAGTCGCGGGTCTCCTCGTGCAGGGCGACGCGGAGCATCCGGGTCACGTCGGGTGAGCTCTCGAACTCGCCGGGCAGCAGGTCGCGGACGACGCGGGAGGTGCGCGCGTAGGCGGCGGCCTCGGTGCCCTTCGCGCTGAACTGCTGCTGCCGCTGCAGTTCCCCCTCGCTGAAGTCGGCATACACGAACTGCAGGCAGTCGGGCAGTTGGTACGGGGCGCGGCGGCCGCCGTCGACGAGTCGGGTGCCGTCGGGACCGCACAGTTCGCGGCGCAGGCTCCGTTCGAGTTCGGAGCCGATCCGTCCGCCGGTGCCGCCCAGGCCGACGAAGAGCATGGGCTGGTAGATCTTCATTACGTCTCCCCTCGGGACGCGGGCGCCCCGTCGTGCGGTCCTGCGTCAGAAGTGCTCGTTCCAGGTGCCGGCGTCGGCCCTGCGGTCGTCGCGGACGCCGTCCCCGCCGTCCGGGCGCGTCCAGGCGGGTGCGTCATCGGTGCCGCCGTCGCGGCGGGCGGGTGCGGGGCGGCGCCCGAAGGGCAGCCGGTCGCGCCAGGTGCCGCCGGTCGGGGCGCCGTCGCCGGTGGGGCGGCGGGGGGCGGTGGGGGTGTCCGGGCGGGTCCCGGAGGGGCTGTGGACGGCCAGGTCGAGGCCGTCGTCGAGGCCGGTGGCGTGGCCGGGCCGTACGGGCTGCTCACGGCCGCCGTACGGGCGCAGCCGCAGTTCACCGCCGCCGGTGCGGTGCAACTGGTGGGTGCCGGCGGCGCCGGGGCGGGCGCGCTGGAGGGTGGGGGCGGCGCCGCGGGGCTGCTCGACCGTGAAGGGGAACGTGCCGTTCTGGCCCTGTCCGGCCCGTACGGTGAGCCGGTCCAGGGTGCGGCCGTCGCGGAGGAGTTCCAGTACGGTGCCGGTCAGGTCGCGCCTGCGGCGGCGGGCGGTGAACCGGACGGCGAGGAACGTCCCGAGGAGCAGCACGGCGGCGGCGCCGCCGGCGAGGAGCGGCCACCAGCGTTCCGTCCAGGTCGGCGGGGCCTCGACGCGGACGTCGAGGAACGTGCTGTCGAGGAGCCGGTCGCGGTCGGCGGTGTCGACGGCGGTGATCTGCCCGCCGATGTCGCCGAGCGGGGTGCCGGGGCCGACTTCGAGGGTGAAGGGCGTGTCGCGGCGGCTGCCCGGCGCGACGGTGACGGTGGCCGGGTCGACGCGGAGTTCGGTGCCGGCCGCCTGGTCGGCGAGGGCGAGCCGCAGGGTGTGGGGCGCGCTGTCGTTGTTGGTGACGGACAGGGTGCCGCGGACGGTGCCGCCGGGGTGGACGGTCGTCCGGTCGACGGTGAGCCCGGCCACGACGGCAGGGGTGTCCTCGCCGCGCTGGGTGTGCAGCGGGCGCAGGTCGGAGGTGACGCCGGGCGCGGCCATGCGGGTGGTGAGCCGCAGCGCCCCGGTGGCGCCCGCCGGGACGGTGACGGTGCCGGTGAACCGCACGTCGGAGGCCGTGCGGTCCGGGGCGCGGCCGTCGTCGGCGAGGGCGACGTCGACGGGCGCGAAGCCGTCCCCGGCGAGCTGGGCGGTGACCTTGATGCCGGTGAGCTGCGCGGGGTCGGTGATGACGACGCCGCGGCGGGTCTGCATGCGGACCTCGACGACGGCCTTCTCGCCGGGGCGGGGCGCCGCGGGGTCGAGGGTGACGGCGGAGCGGAGCCTGCCCTGCCAGATGGCGCGGACGGCGACCTCGCGGTCCCGGTGGCCCTCGGGGGCCTCGACGCGGGCGCGCCAGCGGCCGGGCAGCGGGTCGTTGACGCGCAGCGCCTCCACCGGGCCGTCCTGGCCGCTGAGTTCGAAGGTGGAGCCGTCGAAGCGGCCGCTCGTGGGCACCTTGCGGCCGCGCGGGTCGTAGTAGGTGACGGTGACCTTCGGGTCGTGCTTGCTGACGGTGATGGAGCCGTCGGTGGCGATCGGCGGGATGGTCACGTACAGGTCGGCGGGCGGGCGCTTGGAGTCGCCGGGGATGACGCCGGCGCAGCGGGCGGCGGCGAAGACCTCCTGGAACGCCTTGTCGATGCCGGTCGAGTCGGCGACGACCCGCATGCGGGGGGTGGCGGAGGGCAGGTCGGCGCAGCCGCCCCGGTAGCCGCCCTCGGCCATGTCGGTGAGCGTGGCCCGGTCGATGGCCCGGCCGAAGCCGAGCGGCCAGATCTGGACCTTCTCGCGGCGGGCGCGGGCCAGTTCGTCGGCGAGCCGCTTCAGGCCGTTGGCCTTCCGGCTGTCCCGGTCGGCGCCGTACTCGGGGCTGTCGTCCACGTCGAGGCGACCGTCGGTGAGGAGGAAGACGACCTTGGGGGTGGTGGGCGTGCCCTTCTCCGTGAGGCGGTCGACGGCCTGGCGGATGGCGGCCGGGAAGTCCGTGCCGGGGCCGACGCGGGCCGGGTCGCGGTGCGCCAGCCGCGGCACGCAGTCGCTGAGGCGCTGCCGTCCGGCGGAGTCGGCGACGGTGAGCGGGCACACCTCCCGTACGGGGGACTGGCCGGGCTTCTCGGAGCTGCCGAAGCCGATGACGGTGGCGCGGGAGCGTTCGGAGATCTCCCCCTGGGCGAGGAGCGCCGCGGCCTCGACCTCGCGGCCGAGGTCCTCGTCGGACAGGCTGTCGGACTGGTCGACGACGATGGCGAAGTCGACCGGGTCGGCGCCCTCGGCGGTGGCGCTCCGCAGGGCGGCGCCCACCGCGGCGGCGGGCGCCGGCGGCGGGGCGGGGGTCAGGGCCGCGAGGCCCAGGGCCAGGGTCAGGGCGGCGGCTCTCGCGGCCCGTCCGGTGCTGGTCAGTCGCATGTCTCTGTCACCACAGTTCACTCAGGAGGGCCAGCGCCGCGCCGAGGGCCAGGCAGAGGACGCCCGCGCGCAGCCAGCGGTACTTGGCGGCCAGGACCTGTCCGTGGACGCTGGCCTGGTCCAGGAGCCAGGAGGTCGTGTCGGCGCCGGCCTCGGCGAGCCGGTCGAGCAGCGCGGCGGCGGGGGCGCCGGCGGCGAGGTCGCGCAGGAGGGTGCGGTCGGCGCCGACGCGGGTGCGGGGCAGGACGACCGCGACGAGCATGAGCATCCCGGCGCCCCACAGGGTGCCGGCGAGGGCGACGAGGACGGCGGCGGCGCCGTGTGCCGCGAGCTGCCCGGGGTCGCGGGCGAAGACGACGGCGAGGAAGGCGAGCGCGCCGGACAGGAGGATCGCCGCCTTGGTGTCGGCGCGGCCTATGTCCTCGCGGACGGTGCTCAGCAGGCTCTCCGCGAGGGCGCGGACCTCGTCGGAGGGGGCCGGGGCGCCGTTCGTACCGGTCATTCGTCGTCCCAGTCGTCGAAGTCGGCGCTGGGGCGTGCGGGCGGGGCGTACGGCGGGTCGTCGGCGTACCGGTCGTCACCGTACCGCCCGTCGCCGTACCGCCCGTCGCCGTACCGGTCGTCGGCGTACCGGTCGTCGGCGCGGCGGGGGGTGTCCCGCCAGTCGGACGCGTCGGGGCCGCGGTCGCGGGGTCGTTCGCGGTCGCGTGCGCGGTCGCGTTCGCGGGCGGACTGGACACTGGTCGGTTCGTGGACGCGGTGCGGATCGCCGTCGTCCGGGCCCGCGGGGCGGCGGTCGGCGGGCTCGTCGTCCCAGGGCGGGCGGACCGGTTCGGCGGACGGGCCGCCCTCGGGGAGGGCGCGGGGGCGGGGGCGCAGGTCCAGCACGTGGTCCGCGACGCCGCCGAGGACTCCGCCGCTGCTGCTGCGCAGGTGCTCCAGGACCTGGTAGGTCATCTGGTCCAGGTCGTGGCGCTCGATGACGCCCGTGTCGATGAGCCGGTGGAGGACGGCGAGGAAGTCGGCCTTGCCCTCCCGCTCCTCGGCGAGCAGTTGCCGGCGGATCTCCCACTGCTTGTCGGGGTTGGCCGCCATGTGGTGGGCGATCTGCGCGAACTCGCCCTGCTGGAGCATGGCCTGGATCTCCCGCGCCCGCTCGGCGAGGAGCCGCCGGTCGTAGGCGTCCTTGCGCCGCTCCCGTTCGGCGACGCGCCGGTCGACGCCCATGCCGACGAGGGTGCGGTCCGCCTCGGCGAGCTGCCCCTTCACGTCGCTGTCGAGGTCGAAGAAGACGAGGACGCGGGTGCGCAGTCCGAGGTCGCGGCCGAGTTGGAGCCGCCCGGCGGCCAGTTCGTCCCGTACGGCCTCGTCGGCGCGCTGGGCCTCGGTGATCCCGAAGCGGCGGGAGACGGCGCGCAGTCCGTCGAGGAGGTCGTCGCGGAGGAGGTCCGCGACGTCCCACACCTGGCGGGTGACGACGAGGTGCGGGTCGTCGACCTCCCACTGGACGCTCGCCTTGGCGCGGAAGGACACCCCGTCGCCCGCGGCGGGCAGTTCGAGGTCGAACTCGGTGACGTTGAGGCCCAGGAGCACCTCGAAGACGGTGTAGGGGCCGCCGAAGAGGGGCGTGCCGTGGTCCTCCTTGCGGTCGGGCCACATCACGCGGTGGCCGCCGTTGCGGTAGAGGAGGACGGCGGCGAGGCGGCCGCTGGTGCGCCGGTAGGGCGGCGGGCACTCGCGCAGGAGGGGCCCGCGGGCGCGGGACCCCGTGTCGTTCCGGGGGTCGTGCGGGGTGGGCCCGGGAGTCATCGCTCCGCTCCTTCCGCCACGGCGTCCCACATGCGGCCGGCCGCGGTCTTGTCCAGGGGCTTGTCCCGGTCGCGTACGAGCCCCGTGAGCAGGCCGCGCAACCGGTCGCGGTCCCGGGGGGTGGTGGCGAGCAGCGGCAGCAGGCCGCAGACCAGCCGCAGGGTCTCGGGGTCCCGGGCGGCGCGGCGCAGCAGGGAGGCGAGGCCGTCCAGGGCGGGCTCCCCGGAGCGCGGGGTGCCCAGGGCCGCCCGGACGAGCGCGGCCAGCGACGGCGTGAGGCCGGGGCGGGTGGCGAGCAGCGCGAGCAGCAGGGGCCGGGCGCCGTACGGTTCGAGGTGCGGGACCTCGGTGAGGCCCCAGAGGTGGGTGGTGCGCATGGTGAGCGTGCCGATCGCGGTGAGCAGCACGAGGTCGGCGAGGGAGCGCCGGCCGTCGCCGAGCCAGTGGCCGAGGCGGTGGACGACGGCCTCGGGATCGGTGGAGGCGAGGAGGCGCATGACGCTGAAGGAGGCGGTGCCCAGGACGTCGGCGTCGTCGCCGCCCTCGGAGCGCACGACGGCGCCGAGCGCGTCGAGGGCGGAGCGGACGGAACCGGTGGGCAGGGCGTAGCCGTGGGCGAGGACGGCGGTGTCGACGAGCGCGGAGTCGCCGCTCCTGGCCCATTCGCGCAGGACGGCGGCGACGGCCGGCTGGACGCGCGGGTCGCGGGCGGCCTCGGCGAGGGCGGTGGCGGCGGCCATGCGGGGGACGCGGCCGTCGAGGGCGGCGAGGGGGCGGACGAGTTCGCCGAAGCCGTACACCCAGTCCCAGGAGCACAGGACGCCGGCGGCGACGGACGCGCGGACCCACACCTCGGGGCGGGGGTCGTCGCACAGGCCGCGCAGCCAGCGGGCGACGGGACCGCGGACGTTGTGGTGGCCGTTCCACACCTCGCGGAGGACGGCGGTGGCGAGGGCGTCGCCCTGGAAGCGGATGACGCGGGCGGGGACGCGGGCGGCGCCGAGGTCGAGTTCGCCGTCCTCGACGACGGAGCGGGCGACGACGGGCCGGTTGTCGGCGTGGGTGCCGAACAGGCGGCGCCCGGCGGGGTGCCCGGGGTCGAGGGTGACGGCCAGTTCCCAGGCGAGCAGCTCGGCGGCCTCGGCGGTGAGGCTGTACGCGGAGCCGTTGAAGACGGCGACGGCGACGCGGAACGCGGCGGCGTTCAGCGCGGGCAGCGCTTCGGGGAGCGTGCCGGGCCGGTCGGCGCCGGCGAACCAGGCGCGGGCCTGGGCGCGGACGAAGGCGCCGCAGTCGTCGAGGAGCTGGGTGCGGGTGAGTTCGCCCTTCTGGTGCCGGGCGAGGTGGTGGGCGAGCCGGGCGGCCTCGCGGGGGCGCAGTTCGTCGAGGCCGAGGGCCCGGGTGACGTCCTCGTGGGCGGCGAGGGCGCGGGCCTCGTCGAGGGCGCCGTCGGGTTCGCCGCGCAGCAGGGTGCGCAGGTGGCGGTGGAGGACCTCGGCGGGCGGCGGGGGCGGGCAGTACGCGCCGTACCGGCCCTGGAGGAGCCGGTCGGCGAGGTCGCCGCTCTCGACGAGGATCACGCCGTACGACCCCTTGGCGCGGAGCTGGCCGCTGAGGCGGTCGAGGTGGAGTTCGGTGAGGCGGCGGGGGCGGGGGGTGCGGTCGCCGTCGCCGGGCTCGGGGTCGGCGCCGGTGCCGTCCTCGGGCGGGAGTTCCAGGAGGTAGCCGTGGCCGGGCTGGAGGGCGTCGTCGCCGATCGTGTGGACGGCGGTGGCGGGGTCGAGGCGGGTGACGTGGTCGTCGGTGAGTTCGGAGAGGAGGGCGAGCGCGGTGGCGGTGCGACCGCTGCCGGGTTCGCCGGTGAGGACGAGCAGCCCGCAGGAGCGCAGGAGGTGCTTCATGCGCTGGTAGCCGGTGGTCTCGCAGTAGACGTCGGCGAGCCGCTCCAGGGTCTCGCCCGGCACGGCGCCCTGGACGGCGGGCGGCCCGGAGTCGACCCAGAACTGGTTGATGAAGGTGTTGTCCTCGAAGACCTGGCCGTCGCCGCGGATGTCGTAGCGGCGTTCGGCGCGGCCGTGTTCGAAGGTGGTGCGGGCGGCGTGGGCGGTACCGGCGCCGCCGGTACCGCCGGACGCGCCGAGCGGGTTGCGGCCGGCGTGGTCGAAGGGGTTGGGCGGGGGCTCGGGCGCGCGGTCGGCGTCGGCGGGGTCCCTGCCGGGCTGCTCCTTGCCGGCGCCGTCCCGGTCGCGGTGGTCCCGGTCCCGGTGGTCCCGGTCCCGGTGGTCCCGGTCGCGGTCGTGGGGCGGGTCGGCGGGTTTGGCGTCGTCGGCGTGGTGGTCGGGCTGCGGGGCGTCGTCGTGGTCGGTCATGCGTGCCCGCCTCCGTCGCGGTCCTTGCGGATGCCGGTGAAGCCGCCGTGGATGGTGTTGCGCTCGAAGACCTGGAGGTCGCCCCCGGCCCGGTAGCTGCGTGTGGGCGGGGGCGCGTCGGCGGTGCGGGGCGGTGGGCCGTCCCCCGTCGTCGGCCCACCGCCGGTCGGTGCGGCACCGGGCGCGCGGCCCGGGGTGCCGGCGGGTTCCCCGCCGGGATCGCCCGGCAGGGGCGGTGCGGACCGCCTCGGGATGTGGAACCAGGCGGTCTCGTCGGTCTCCTTGGCGCGGACGCGGGCGGGCCGGTAGTGGCCGGGCTCGACGTACCGGCCGCCCTCGGAGACGACGTTGTCGTACAGCCAGCCGGAGACGACGACGAGGAGGTCGGCGTCGTCGGCGAGGGCCATCACGTCCTTGGCGGTGGGGCTGTCGCAGAGCCGGCAGGCGAGGTCCACTGCGCGGCCGACGAGCCCCTCGCCGTCGTCGAGGACGAGGCCGGCGTTCATGCCGACGCGCAGCCGCAGCCGCGGGTCGCGGCCGGCGTTGTGCTCGCGCAGGCTCTCGTAGAGCGTGTCGACCCACCGCCCGACCATGAGCGTGGGCGGTACGTCGGGGCGCAGGGCGGCGAGGATGCCGTCGCCCCGGTCCTCCTGGTGGACGTGGCCGGGCTCGACGCCGACGGCGGCGTACGCCTCGCCGAACGCCTCGTACATGGCGGCGCGCATGCGCTTCTTCGCGTCGATGCCCAGCGTTCCGGAGGCGCAGGCGTCTCCGTAGACGACCAGCCGGTGGATGGCTCCCGCACTGCTCACTCGGACTCCCTGGATGGCGTGGTGTGCCGTGGTGCTCGTGGTGACAGGGCAAGCCTCGCCGCGTGGCGCGGCGGGCGATGTAGTCGTTTACACACCCGGCGGAGATTTCTCCGCGGGCCCCGCCGGGCGCGCCCCGCGGCCCTGGGCGAGGTGGAGGAGGGCCTCCATGTCGGTGACGACGACCTGACGCGGACCGGTCCGGACGACGTCCTGTTCGCGCAGTTGGCGCAGGGCCTTGGCGACGGCCTCGCGGGTGGCGCCGATGGCGGCGGCCAGGTCGTGCTGGGGCAGCGGGATCTCCAGGACCATGCCGTGGGGACCGGGCCGTCCGGCGCGCTCGGCGAGTTCCGCGAGCCGGGCCGCGAGGCGCTGGAGGACGGTCTCGGAGGCGAGGGAGCGGCGTTCGACGTCGGCGCTGCGCAGCCGGGTGCTGAGCTGCCGCATGATCAGTGAGGTGGCGTGCGGGCGGGCGGCGAGGAAGCGGCGGAACCGGTCGCCGGTGACGGACACGGCCCGGACCCGGCCCAGCGCGGTGACGGTGGCGCTGCGCGGGCCCTGGTCGACGGCGGCGAGGTCGCCGACGACCTCGCCCGCGCCGCGCAGGGCGAGGATGAGGCGCGCGCCGCGCTCGGTGCCCACGGAGACGACGGCCCAGCCGGAGAGCAGGGCCAGGACGTAGGCGGAGGTGTCGCGTTCCCGGATCATGACGGTGCCGGGTTCGTAGACACGGGGGACGCCTTCGGCGAGGAGGGCGCGGCGGTCCTGGGGGGAGAGGGCTTCGAGGAAGGAGCGGTCCTGGCCGAAAAGACTCATTCCGCTCCCTTCCCCCGCGCCGCGCACCCTCGAACAGACAGCCGCTCGTTCGGTTGATTCGTATGGAAGTTCGCACGTTTTCGATTCGCGCGGCACTTCAAATGACCTTGAAAACAAGGAAGTTGACGTTCCGTCACTCCTTTGGGGTGAAGAACGCTAGGGGTTCGGTTCAAACCCGTCAACCAAGGAGGAGGCGCACGGGGCGCAGCCTCACCCGGTCCACTCCCCTCATGCCACCCGAATGCGCCGTACGTCCGCTCCCTGCGCCGTCCGTGCGCCCCCACGGCGGCCGGGCCCACGGGCCCGCCCGGCGCCTCCCGGGCCCCGGCCCACCGTCCGGCCCGCCCTCCGGCCCACCGGTAAAACCCCTGGCCGGCGGCGCGGGGGCGCCCCGATACTGGCCGGGTGTTCCTGACCATCAGCACGACCGGCACCCCCGAACGCCCCGCGACCGACCTCGGCTTCCTGTTGCACAAGCACCCGGACAAGGCGCAGGCGTTCCCCACCTCCTACGGCACGGCCCACGTCTTCTACCCCGAGGCGACGGCCGAGCGCTGCACGGCCGCGCTGCTGCTGGAGGTGGATCCGGTCGCGCTGGTGCGCCGCGGCAGGGGCGACCGGGGCCGCGGCCCCGACACGGCGCTCGCCCAGTACGTCAACGACCGCCCGTACGCGGCCTCCTCGCTGCTCGCCGTCGCGCTGGGCAACGTGTTCTCCAGCGCGCTGGCCGGCCGGTGCGCCGCCCGCCCCGAGCTGGTGGCGGCCTCGCTGCCGCTGCGCGTCGAGGTGCCGGCGGTGCCCGCGAAGGGCGGCGCCGACCTGGTGCGACGGCTGTTCGAGCCGCTGGGCTGGGCGGTCACCGCCGAACCGGTGCCGCTCGACGAGCGGTTCCCCGCGTGGGGCGACTCGCGGTACGTCCGGCTCGTCCTCGACGGCGAGCAGCGCCTCGCGGACGCGCTGCGCCACCTGTACGCGCTGCTGCCGGTGCTGGACGACGCCAAGCACTACTGGGTGTCGCCCGACGAGGTCGACAAGCTGCTGCGGGTCGGCGAGGGCTGGCTGCCGGGCCACCCGGAACAGCAGCTGATCACCCAGCGCTACCTGTCGCGCCGCCGGTCCCTGACGCGGGTGGCGACGGAGCGCCTGGAGCTGGCGCGGCTGGCCGCGGCCGACGACACGGAGGCCGAGGAGCTGGACAACGCCGTCGACGAGGACACCGACACCGAGGAGCGCCCCGTGCCGCTGGCGGTGCGGCGCCGCGGGGCGATCCTGGCCGCGCTGCGCGACGCGGGCGCGAGCCGGGTCCTCGACCTGGGCTGCGGGCAGGGCCAGCTGGTCCGCGAACTGCTGGAGGACCCGCGCTTCACGGAGGTCGTCGGCGTGGACGTGTCCGTACGGGCGCTGGCCCTCGCCGCCCGCCGGCTGCGCCTGGACCGCATGGGCGAGCACCGGGCGGCGCGGGTGCGGCTGGTGCAGGGCTCCCTCGTGTACACGGACAAGCGGCTCCAGGGGTACGACGCGGCGGTGCTCAGCGAGGTCGTCGAGCACGTCGACCCGCCGCGACTGCCCGCCCTCGAGTACGCGGTGTTCGGCGCCGCCCGGCCCGGCACGGTGCTCGTGACCACGCCGAACGCCGAGTACAACGTCCGCTGGGAGTCCCTGCCCGCCGGGCACGTCCGCCACGGCGACCACCGGTTCGAGTGGACCCGCGCCGAGTTCCGCGCGTGGGCGCTCGGCGTCGCCGCGCGCCACGGGTACGCGGTGGCGTTCGCGCCCGTCGGGCCGGAGGACCCGCAGGTGGGTCCGCCCACGCAGATGGCCGTGTTCACCGCCGCCGGCACCGCACCGGCCACGAAGGGCACCGCGCCGACCACGAAGGAGGGGAAGACCGCATGACCACCACCGCCGTCACGGAGCCCGCCGCCGCGCGGACCCGCAGGCTGCCCGTCACCGACCTGTCCCTCGTGGTCCTCGTCGGCGCCACCGGCTCCGGCAAGTCGACGTTCGCCCGCAGGCACTTCAAGCCCACCGAGGTCATCTCCTCGGACTTCTGCCGCGGACTGGTCTCCGACGACGAGAACGACCAGGGCGCGAGCCGCGACGCGTTCGACGTGCTCCACTACATCGCCGGGAAGCGGCTCTCCGCCGGCCGGCTCACCGTCGTCGACGCGACGAACGTGCAGCCGGAGGCGCGCCGCCAGCTGGTGCGGCTGGCCCGCGAGCACGACGTGCTGCCCATGGCCATCGTCCTCGACGTCCCCGAGGAGGTGTGCGCGGCACGCAACGCCGCCCGCCCCGACCGGGCGGACATGCCCCGGCACGTCATCCGCCGCCACCGCGGCGAACTGCGGCGGTCCCTGCGCGGCCTGGAGCGCGAGGGCTTCCGCAAGGTGCACGTGCTGCGCGGCGTCGAGGAGATCGAGGCCGCCGAGGTCGTCCTGGAGAAGCGGTACAACGACCTGCGGCACCTGACCGGCCCGTTCGACATCGTCGGCGACGTCCACGGCTGCGCCTCCGAGCTGGAGGCCCTGCTCGCCGAACTCGGCTACGTCGACGGCCGCCACCCCGAGGGGCGCACCGCCGTGTTCGTCGGCGACCTCGTCGACCGCGGCCCGGACAGCCCCGGTGTGCTGCGCCGCGTCATGGACATGGTCGAGTCCGGCGACGCGCTGTGCGTGCCGGGCAACCACGAGAACAAGCTGGGCCGCTGGCTGGCCGGCCGCGAGGTCCGGCGCACCCACGGCCTCGCCGAGACGATCGAGCAGCTGGAGCGGGAGGACGACGCCTTCCGGGAGCGGGTGCGCGCGTTCGTCGACGGGCTCGTCAGCCACTACGTGCTCGACGGGGGGCGGCTGGTGGTGTGCCACGCCGGCCTGCCGGAGAAGTACCACGGCCGCACGTCGGGCCGGGTCCGCTCGCACGCCCTGTACGGCGACACGACCGGGGAGACCGACGAGTTCGGGCTGCCCGTGCGCTACCCGTGGGCCGAGGACTACCGGGGCCGCGCCACCGTCGTGTACGGCCACACGCCCGTGCCGGACACCTCCTGGGTCAACAACACGATCTGCCTGGACACCGGCGTCGTGTTCGGCGGGAAGCTGACCGCGCTGCGCTGGCCCGAGCGGGAGCTCGTCGACGTGCCCGCCGAGCGGGTCTGGTACGAGCCGGCCCGACCGCTCGCCGCAAGCGTCCCCGGCGGGCACGAGGGCCGGCCGCTGGACCTGGCCGACGTGCACGGCCGGCGCGTCGTGGAGACCCGGTACGCGGGCAACGTCGGCGTGCGCGAGGAGAACGCCGCGGCCGCCCTGGAGGTCATGAGCCGCTTCGCCGTCGACCCGCGCCTCGTGCCGTACCTGCCGCCGACGATGGCGCCGACCGCCACGTCGGGCCTCGACGGGTATCTGGAGCACCCGGCGGAGGCGTTCGCCGCGTACGCCGCCGACGGGGTCGCCCGTGTCGTGTGCGAGGAGAAGCACATGGGGTCGCGGGCCGTGGTCCTGGTGTGCCGAGACGCGACAGCGGCGCGCGAGCGGTTCGGCGTGGAGGGCCCCACCGGCTCCCTGTACACCCGCACCGGGCGCCCCTTCTTCCCGGACGGGGCGATGACCGAGGCCGTCCTGGAACGGGTCCGCGCCGCGGTCACGGCCGCCGGGCTGTGGGACGGGCTGGACACGGACTGGCTGCTCCTGGACGCGGAGCTGATGCCGTGGTCGCTGAAGGCCGGCGGCCTGCTGCGGTCGCAGTACGCCGCGGTGGGGGCCGCGGCCGGCGCGTCGCTGCCCGGCGCGATCGCCGCGCTGGAGTCGGCGGCCGCGCGCGGCGTGGACGTGTCCGGGCCGCTGGGGCGGCAGCGCGAACGGGCCGTCGACACGGCCGCGTTCACCGACGCCTACCGACGGTACTGCTGGCCGACGGACGGGCTGGACGGGATGCGGCTCGCGCCGTTCCAGGTCCTCGCCGCGCGCGGGCGCAGCCTGGCCGGTCTGCCGCACGACGAGCAGCTCGCCCTCGTCGACCGTCTCGTCGCGGCCGACACGACGGGCCTGCTGCGCGCCACGGACCGGCTCGTCGTCGACACCGGCGACGAGACGTCCGTGCGGGCGGGCGTCGACTGGTGGCTGGAGCTGACCGGCCGGGGCGGCGAGGGCATGGTCGTCAAGCCGCTGCGGGCCCTCGCCCGGGACGGCCGGGGCCGGCTGGTGCAGCCGGGCGTCAAGTGCCGCGGCCGCGAGTACCTGCGGATCGTCTACGGGCCCGAGTACACCCGCCCGGAGAACCTCCAGCGCCTGCGCTCCCGTTCCCTCGGCCACAAGCGCTCCCTCGCCCTGCGCGAGTACGCCCTGGGCCTGGAGGCCCTGGACCGGCTGGCCGCCGGCGAACCCCTGTGGCGCGTCCACGAGCCGGTCTTCGCCGTCCTGGCCCTGGAGTCGGAACCGGTCGACCCCCGGCTGTAGCCACCGGCCGGGGCGGGGACCCGCGGGCCCCTGCCCCGGCCGGTGGGCCGGCGGCCGGTACGGGCGGGGCGCCCCGCCCGCCGCTCCCCCGCGCCGGTCAGTCCAGCTGGGACTGGACCTGGGAGGAGATCAGCTCCAGGTGGTCCAGGTCGTGGAGGTCCAGGATCTGGAGGTACACCCGGGAACTGCCCAGGGCCGCGTACCGGCCGATCTTGTCGACGACCTCGGCGGGCGAGCCCGCCAGGCCGTTCTCCTTCAGCTCGTCCACGTCCCGGCCGATGGCCGCCGCGCGGCGGGCCACCTCCGCGTCGTCCCTGCCGACGCACGCCACCAGGGCGTTGGAGTACACCAGGTCGTCGGCGCTCCGCCCGGCCTCCTCGGCGGCCGCGCGGACCCGGCCGAACTGGCGCTCCGTGTCGGCGAGGGAGGCGAACGGGATGTTGAACTCGTCGGCGTACCGGGCCGCCAGGCGCGGCGTGCGGGTCGCGCCGAGGCCGCCGATCAGGACCGGCACCTTCGGCTGCGCCGGCTTGGGGAGCGCCGGCGAGTCGGCCAGCCGGTAGTACTTGCCCTCGTAGCTGAACGTCTTGCCCGTCTCCGTGCCCCACAGGCCGGTGACGATGTCGAGCTGCTCCTCCAGGCGGCCGAACTTCTCCTTCGGGAACGGGATCCCGTACGCCGTGTGCTCCGCCTCGTACCAGGCGGCGCCCAGGCCCAGCTCGACCCGGCCGCCCGACATCTGGTCGACCTGCGCCACCTGGATCGCGAGCACCCCGGGGAGGCGGAACGTCGCGGCCGTCATCAGCGTGCCGAGTCGGATGCGCCGGGTCTCGCGGGCCAGGCCCGCCAGCGTGATCCAGGCGTCCGTCGGGCCCGGCAGCCCGGTGACGGACCCCATGTGCAGGTAGTGGTCGGAGCGGAAGAAGGCGTCGAACCCGAGGTCCTCGGTGGCCTTGGCGACGGTGAGCAGGGTCTCGTAGTCGGCACCCTGCTGCGGTTCGGTGAAGATGCGCAGATCCATGCCCCCATCCTGCACCGGCGAGCGCCGCGGCCGGGCCCCGGCACCGCCGTCGCGCGGTCACGGCCCCGCCGCCAGGCGGTCACGGCCCCGCCGTCGAGTCCGCCGGGTCCGTCACCCGGACCCGGTCGGGTCTCTCCCCTCCCCCGCCGGCCGGGCGCGCGACCGGCACGGCGCCGAGCGCCGCACCGCCCCGGACCCACCGTCCGCCCGCCCCTTCGGGAGGCCGGTCGCGGCCGCGCGCCGCCATCCGGCGCAGCATGACGCGCACCCGGTCACCGGCCTCGTCGGCCGCGTCGATCGCCTCGATGCACTGCCAGTAGAGGCCCTCCTCGTCCGTGGAGCAGGCCACGCCGACGAGGGCCATGCCCACCTCCCCGAGCAGCGCGCCGAGCGCCCGTAACGTGCCGTGCAGGTCGAGGACTTCGGACAACTGCGACGCCGCCGCCCCCGTCCGCCGCGCCGGATGGTCCGGGCCCGCGCCCCCGCGACTGCCGGTCTCGCCGAGCCCGCGCGCCTCGCCTCTCAGCTCCTGCGGCCCGAACAACGCCAGGTGGTCCCCGATCGCCTGGGCGAGGCACTGCGCCTGCCAGACGGCCGCCATGATGTCGGGCACCGCCCGGCTCTCGGCGAGATCACTCCGGCTGATGGAGATGAGCCGTTCCGCGTCCATGCCCGCCGCCCCCGTTCATACGACTTTCCGCTCACTAACTCACTACCCAGAGTGAAGCTATCCGAGTCCAAACACCAGGGGAATTCGGAAATCTGTGGACAGGAAGCTCAGTGTGAATAAGTCGCTCACTCCGAAGAGTGACGATCTTGCCGCGCGGACCGCCCCGGAGGCCGCCCCACGGGGAAGCGCCGCTCGTTCCGGTCGATCTTCGCGGAGAGCGCCTCCAGCGGGTCGACGCCCAGCACCCCGCAGAACTGGAGGAGGTAGGCGAGCACGTCCGCGACCTCGTCGGCCACGCGGTGCGCCGTCTCCGGGTCGTCCATGACCCGGTCGGCCTCCTCCGGGGTCAGCCACTGGAAGATCTCCAGCAGTTCGGCCGCCTCGACGCTGAGCGCCGCCGCCAGGTTCTTCGGGGTGTGGTAAGGCTGCCAGGCGCGCGAAGCGGCGAACTCGGCCAGCCGGCGCTGCAGTCCCTGTACGTCCAGTTCGGTCACGGCGACAGGTCTACCACCGCCGCCGCGCACGCCGCCGCCCGCCCCGCACGCCGGGACCGGGCCACGCCGGACGAGGCCGGGCCGTCCCGGACAGGGCCGCCCCGGACAGGGCCGTGCCGCACCGTCAGGCGCCGCCGGACGCCCGCTTCCCACAGCCCGCCCGTCCTGTCGGCCCGCCAGACCGCCTACCGACCACGGCCGTCAGGCACGCGTCAGGCCACCAGGGCCGTCAGGCCGCCAGAGCCGCCAGAGCTGCCAGAGCTGTCAGGGCCGTCAGGGCCGTCAGGGCCGTCAGGGCCGTCAGGGCCGTCAGGGCCGTCAGGCGTGCGGTACGGCCGCGGTGGCCGTGCCCTCGACCTCCGTACCGGCGGGGGTGAGGAGGAACACGTTCCGGTCGACCCGGTGCATGGAGCTGCCCAGGCCGAAGACGACCCCGCTGCTGAAGTCCAGGACGCGCTTGGCGACTTCGGTCTCGGCGCTGGTCAGGTCCAGCAGCACGGGAACCTGGGCGACGAGGTACTCGGCGACCTCCCGCGCGTCCGCGAAGACCTGGACCCTCAGTACCACCATGCGGCGCTGTGCCCCGGCCTCGGAGTCCTGGGGGATCGTCCGGTGATCGGCCCTGGACGGCCACTCGTCGCGCCCCCGCAGCGGGACGACCTGCGCCAGTCCCTCCCACTGCTCGTCGGTGACGTCGTACCTCTCGTGCCTACTCATGCTCCCATCCTGGCGCCCCTCACCCGTTCGGCCCAACTCCGACACGGGTCGTGTCGCACCGGTCCGCGCCGCCCGCGACCCCGCCGGCACCTCGGCCGGTGCCGAACAGCGGCCCCGCGACGGCTGATCCGGAGCAGCGGGCCGCGGGGCGGGGTGGCGGGGGCGGGGACGTTCTCGTGCGTCCACCGCTCCGTCCCGGCGGCCCTCGGAACGGTTGAAGGGGGGAACACCCCGTGGCAGGGCGCCTTGGGACGGGCAGGCGGCTTCCGGTGGGCGCTCCTACGATGGAGGCATGCGGTTCACGGATCGTGCGACCGCCGGACGGCAGCTGGCCGAGGTCGTGGAGAGGCTGCGCCCGGACCGCCCCGTCGTGCTCGGGCTGCCGCGCGGCGGGGTTCCCGTGGCCCATGAGGTGGCCACGGCGCTGGGAGCGCCCCTGGACGTGCTGGTCGTCCGCAAGCTGGGGGTGCCGTCCCGGCCCGAGCTGGGCTTCGGTGCGATCGGCGAGGACGGCGTACGGATCGTGAACGACGTGGTCGTCCGTGCCGCCGGGGTCGGCGAGCAGGACCGGGCGCGGGTGGAGCGGGCCGAGCGGGCCGTACTGGACGAGCGGTTGCGGCGGTACCGGCGCGACCGGGCCGGGGTGCCGCTGCGGGGGCGGACGGCGGTGCTGGTCGACGACGGGATCGCGACGGGATCGACGGCCCTTGCGGGCTGCCGGGTCGCGCGGGCGCACGGCGCGGCGCGGGTGGTGGTGGCCGTCCCGGTGGCCCCGCCGGAGGCGCTGGCGCTGCTGCGGCGGGAGGCGGACGACGTCGTGTGCCTGTCGTCGCCGGAGTGGTTCGGGTCCGTGGGGCAGTGGTACGACGACTTCACGCAGACCGGGGACGGCGAGGTCGCGGAGCTGCTCGCCCGGCACGCCCCGCCCGCCCGTGAATCCGAAGGCCCGGGCGGAGGCACGGCCGGAGACCCGGGCGGCGCACCGGCCGGCACCCCGCTCGACGCCCCCACAGACGCCCCCGCCGGCGGCCTCGGCGGTGCCGGGCGGCCCGTCGCCGTCACCGTCGAGGCCGACGGCGTCCGGCTCCCCGGCACCCTGGTGCTGCCCCGCGGGGCGCGCGGCGTCGTGGTGTTCGCGCACGGCAGCGGAAGCTCCCGGCACAGCCCCCGCAACCGGGCCGTGGCGCACGAGCTGAACCGGCACGGCCTGGGCACCCTGCTGTTCGACCTCCTCACCGAGTCCGAGTCCCGGGACCGCGAACGGGTCTTCGACGTCCCGCTGCTGGCGCGGCGCCTCACGGGCGCCACGGCCTGGCTGCGCCGCGCCCCCGCCCCCGCCCCGCCGGTCTGCTACTTCGGCGCCAGTACGGGCGCCGCTGCCGCCCTGACCGCCGCGGCGGAGCCGGACGCGGACATCGCGGCGGTCGTCGGCCGCGGCGGCCGGCCGGACCTCGCGGATGACCGGCTCGGGGACGTCCGGGCACCGACGCTCCTCGTCGTCGGGGGCGCCGACGCGCCGGTGCTGCCGCTCAACCGCGGGGCGGCGGAGCGGCTGCGCTGCGAGCACGCCGTCGAGGTGGTGCCGGGAGCCACCCACCTGTTCGAGGAGCCCGGCGCGATGGAGCAGGTCGAGGAGCTGGCCGCGGCCTGGTTCCTGCGGCACCTGCCGCCGCCCTCCCCCGCCACCGGCACGGCCTGACCGCCGGGCCCCGCGAAGAGGGGGTCGGCCCCCCCTTGCGCGGGCCGCCGCAGGGCCCACAGTGGAAGGAGAGGGTTGCGGAACCGCCGTTTCCGGCGCCGACCTCCGGGAGGCCGTCATGAGGCAGCACGTGCTGGTGCAGGGCGCCCCGCAGGCCCCTGCCCGCGAGGAGGCCCACGAAGGGGTACGGACTCCGGAGGGCGCCCCCGTCCCCGTCCCGCGCGGCGTACCGGTGCTGGAGCGGGCCGTCCGGGACGTGATGCGGACGTCGCTGGTGACGGTCGCGGCGGGCGAGACGGTGCTCGCCGCGTGGGAACTGCTGGAGCGGTCGGGCGCGCGCCACCTTCCGGTGGTCCTGCCGGACGGACGCTGCGCCGGTCTGCTGGACCGGGCCGAGGTCGCGGTCGTCTGCGCGGCACCCGCCGTGTCGCTGTCCCGGCGCTACGCGCGCGACCTGGTGCGCTGCCGCAGGTGCGCGGTGGTGCACCACGGGGACGCGGTGGGCCGGGCGGTGGCCGTGATGGACGCGAACGGCTGCGACGCGCTGCCGGTCGTCGGGGACGACGGGACGCTGACCGGGCTGCTCACCGCCGCCGACGTGGTGACGGCGCTGGCCGGCCGCGGGCCCGGGGTCCTGCCCGGCGCGGGCGCGCAGCCGCCGTACCCGTACCCGGTGGTGCCCGGCCTCCCGCCCCGGCGGGACGACCGGGTGCCGCCGGTGCCGTGACGCGGGCGCCGCGGCGTGACGCGGCGCGTGGAGGAGGTGGCGTGGTGACGGACAGGACCAAGCAGGGCCGCGACCGGCGCCAAGAGCGCGGTGGACCCGCCGGTGCCCCCGGGTCGGCCGCCCGCGGCCGTGACGGCGGTGGGCGTGACGACGGTGGCCGTGACGGCGGCAAGCGGAGCACTCCCGGGGCGCGGCTCCCGGCGTACGGGCCCGCACGGCCCGGCCGGGGAGCGGCGTGGCGGGACCGGCCCGTACGGACGATCCGGGTGCCCGGCCTGTTCGGCTGAGCCCGGCGGGTCCGGCAGCCCGGCGGAGCCGGCAGGACCAGCAGTCCTGCGGGAACGGCAGGACCAGCAGTTCTGCGGGAACAGCAGACCTACGGGACCGGCAGACGTACGGGACCGGCAAACCGGCGGGAACGACAGACCGGCGAATCCGGTAGGACCGGCAGTCCCGCGGGACCAGCGGGACCCGCAGGTCCGGTGGGACCGACGAGACCGGCAGTCCTGCGGATCCGGGGCAGGACCGGTGGGACCGGCAGATCCGCGGATCCGGCAGCCCGGGCGGGGCCGACAGACCAGCGGATCCGCGGGTCCGGCGGGGTCCGCGTGGGTCAGATCGTGAACGGGCGCTGCGCGAGGAACGACTCGGCCGGCCGCCCGGACACGTACAGGTTGGGGCTCTGGCTGGCGGGCATGCGGCGGGTGATCGCGCGGTGGAAGGCCCGGTGGCCGCCGCGGAAGGCACCCCTGTCCCAGACCTCCAGCAGCGTCCCGGTGAACCTGCCGTTCACCCGCCCGTCCGCGGCGAGCTGGTTGTCCTGACAGGCGGAGACGAGCAGGGCGTCGGCGGGACGCCCGTCCGCTCGCAGCTCCCGCTGGAGCTCGCCGAAGAACTCCCTGTCGCGCTGGTACAGGGCGCCCTGCCGGGCGACGGGCATGAGGCGGGACACCGTCTCGATCTCGTCCGGGTCCGCCGTGCCGAACTGCTCGCGCAGCGCCTCCGGGGTGAGCAGGTCGCGGACCTCGATGCCGCTGCCGCTGTGGCAGCAGTCGAGCAGGACCAGGATGCGCACGCCCTCGGCGAAGCGGGCGAGTTCGCGGTTCAACTCGTCGTCGAGGTACTGCCGGTCGTACAGCACGAGGGTCTCGTCGAGGGCGTCCGGCTCGTCCTCGCCGGCGGTCTCGTCCGGGACCTGGCCGCCGTGGCCGGAGTACGTGAGGAGGAAGGCGTCCCCCTCGCGGAGGCGGGCCGCCGCGGCGCGCAGGGCGGCGGTGACGCCGTCGACGGTGGCCTCGCCGGTGAACAGGACGGTGTCGGCGTAACCGGCGTCGCGGGCGAGGGCGGCCATGTCGCGGGCGTCGTTCTCGCAGGCGAGGAGGTGGCCGTTCCAGCCGTCGTAGCGGTCGGGGTCGACCGTGTTGAGTCCGATGTGCAGGGAAAGGCCGGTGGCACCCATGGAGGTCTCCTAGCGCGGGCGGCTGCGGGGTCGGTCACATCCCTTCCGTGCCCGGCTCCCGGGCGAACCGCAGGGGGGCGACCGGGCGGGGAAATCCGCCTGAACGGGTCCGTCCGCCCGGCCCGCGCGCCGCCGGGCCCGTGCCCCGGCGCCCTCCCTGCGCTGATGGGGTGGCGTGGCCCGCCGCGCCGTTGGGGGGCCGCCCCCGCGCGGTACCAGTCAGATCATGATCTCTTCCGACGGTTCGGAAGGCCCGGGCGGCTCCCTGGCCGGCCGCGACGGCTACGACGAGGGCTTCCTCGGCCCCGCCGTACCGCTGCCGCGCCCCACCGCGCCCCGCGTCGAGACGGTCGTCCTGCCGTACACGCACTTCAGCGTGGTGCTGCGCCCCGACCGGCGCCTCGCGGCAGCCACCGCCGTGTGCGTCGACGGCGAGCACCTGGTCGAGGACGTGCCGCGCACCGACGCCTGGCGGTACGACCCGCGGGTGGCACAGGACTGGCAGGCCGGGCCCGAGGTGTACCGGGACAACTCCCTGGACCGGGGCCACCTGGTGCGCCGCCTCGACCCGGTGTGGGGGACGGCGGCGGTGGCGGCGCGCGCGGACGGCGACACGTTCCACTACACGAACGCCGCCCCGCAGGCCGACGTGTTCAACCAGGGCAAGCAGGTCTGGCAGGGCCTGGAGAACTACCTGCTGGACCACGCCGCCCGCTACGACCGCCGGCTGACCGTTCTCACCGGTCCCGTCCTGCACGACGCCGACCCGCCGTACCGGGGTGTGCAGGTGCCGCTGCGGTTCTGGAAGGTCGCCGCGTTCCTCCACGACGGGGCGCTCGCGGCGACGGCGTACGTCCTCGACCAGAGCCCCGACCTGACGCGCGACGCCGACCGGGCGCTCGCCGGGGCCGTGCCGGGCGCGCCGCCGCCGCTGGGCGCGTTCCGCACGTACCAGGTGCCGGTGGCGGACGTGGTGCTGCTGACCGGCCTGGACCTGGGGCCGCTGCCGGCCGCCGACCTGATGCCCCCGGCGCGCGCTCCGGAGGCCCGGTGGCGGCGTCTGGAGGCGCCCGACGAGACCGCCTTGGACATCTGACGGGGCTGGGACATCCGACAGGGAGGGAGGCCCGATGCGGCCCCGGATCGTGTACGTCCACGGCAGCGGCCCCAAGCCGCGCGCCGGACTGCTCAGGGCGCAGTGGGACCGGGCGCTGTTCGGGCACGAGGCGGAGGGCACGTCGTACCTGGCGTACTGGGCGCCGCTGCTCCACCCTGAGCCGCTGCCCGACCGCGTGCCGGACCCGCTGGAGGGGCGACCGGGGGCGGTCGCGGAAGCGGAGACCGAGGGGGCCGAGGAGCCCGTGGGGCCCCGGGAAGGGGCGGAGGAGGCCGTGGGGCCGCTGCCGGAGGACCCGGCCCGGTTCGTGGCGCGGACGGCGGCCGGGGCCGCGCGGGTCCGCTCCGGCGCGGAGGGCGGGGGCGGCGGGGACGGGCCGCTCGACGGGTGGCTGCGCGACATGGCGTACTTCGCCGAGGCGCTCGCCCTGGCCGAGGAGCCCCGCCCGGGTCCGGGCGAGGAGCCGCTGCCGAAGGCGCTGCCGCTCCCCCGGCCCGCCCGTACGGCGCTGTTCCGGCTGCTGGTGAAGCACGTCTTCGAGGACGTCCACGCCTACTTCCTCACCGGTGCCGGGCCGGCGGTGCGGCAGGTCGTGTCGGACACGCTGGACGCCGCCGAGGAGGCCCGGGAGGCGGACGGCGGCGGCCCCCTCGTCGTGGTCGGGCACGGCCTGGGCGGCGTCGTCGCGTACGAGGTGCTGGCCTCCCGGGGCCGGGCGGTCGACCTGTTCGTGACGCTCGGCTCGCCGCTCGGGGTCGCCGAGGTGCAGGGCCGCCTCGCCGCACCGCCCGTGGTGCCGTCCGGTACGGCGCTGTGGCTGAACGCCTCCGACGCGCGCGACGTCGTGGCGCTCGACCACACGCTGCGCCCCGACTACGCCCCGCCGGGCCGCGTCACGGACCTGCTGGTCACCAACGCGAGCGCCGACCACCACGGGGTCGGCGAGTACCTGTCGAACCCGCTGGTGCGGGAGCCGGTGCGCCGGGTGTTCAGCCGGATTGCATGACCCCGTACCGGGTGTGACGATGACGGGAGAGGGCCGAAGGGGGGCTCGGGCGGACCGGGAGGGCGACCGGTACGACGGCGACGACCGGGCAGGTGCTCAACCATGCCGTTGGAGACCCCCGAGTGGGACAAGGTCACCGAGTGGGTGCGGGAGTACCTGCTGGACTCCACCGACCCGTACGTCCAACTGCGGCACGCCGGATTCGCCCCCGAGTTCATCGGCGGCCTCCCGCTGACCGCCGTCAGCTCCCACAACGCGCGCGCCCTCGTCCAGGCGTCGCGCAGGACCATCGACGGACAGGTGCGGCTCCTGCGGGCGCTGGTCCTCAACGACCGGCTGCGGGTCCTGCCGTACGTCAGGGACGCCGAGGAGTACCTGGCGCGGCTGGAGCGGGACGCCGAGGCGCACACCTCGCAGGACGTGTTCCGCACGCAGGTGCTGCGCGGCGGCGCGGAGGTGTTCCTCGACCGGGAGGACCTGCGCGAGACGCTGCGCGCGTTCGTGGCTGACGGCCACAAGTCGGTGCTGCTGGTCGACGGCGAACCGCACAGCGGCCGCTCGTACACGTACGCGTTCATCCGGCACGTCGCCCAGCACCAGGGGTTCCGCCCGGCGCGGGTGCTGCTGGACCCGACCACGACGGCCACCAAGGTCGTGCGGCGTCTCGCCGCGTTCGTCTCGGACCCGCGCGCGGGGGTGGTGCCGCCCGTCGCGACGGACCTCGACGACCCGCTTCCGGCGCTCGAGGAGGCGGTGCACTGGGTGGTCGTCCAGGCGACCGGCGCCGAGGACCTGTTCTGGTTCGTGCTGGACGACTGCGACCGGCTCGACCCGGGCTCCGACGTGTGGGACCTGATCAGCCGGCTCGCCCTCGCCATCTACGAGCACCAGCCCGTACGCGGTGCCCAGGCGCCGCGCCTGGTGCTCCTCGGCTACGGGGAGGCGATGCGGCAGTTGCCGTACGAGCTGCGGCACAGCCTGTGCCGGGACCGGGCGCGGAGTGCCGGGCCGGACGACGTGCGGGCCTTCTTCGAGCGGTACGTCCGCGAACAACCGCCCCCGTCGCTGGCCGCGCTGGCGGCGGAGGAGCGGGAGGCGGCGCTCGCCGGGCTGGTCGACGTGGCCGTGGAGGAGGTCCTCGCGGCGGCCGGTGACGCGGACGGCGACGCGCCGGGCGGCCCGGGCGCGGGCGGTCCCGGTGGTCGCGGTGGCCCTGCCGGACCCGGTAGCCCCGACGGCCCCCACGGTCCCTACGGCCCTGCTGGTCCTGGCAGCTCTGGCAGTCCCTACGGCCCTGCTGACCCCAACAGTCCCTACGGTCCCTGTAGCCCCTACGGCCCCGGCGGGGAGTGTTACATGCGGCGGCTGGGCACCGCGGTGGAGGGAGCGGTCCGTGTCTACCGTGCCCTCCGCTGAGGCCCCCGGCGCCGCCGCGCTGTGCGAACTGTTCCGGACCCGGCTGCGGCAGGAACTGCGGCAGGAGCTGCGGCACGCCGGCGCCGGGCCGCCCGGCGCCGTGCCGGACGCGAGGTGCGGCTACCGCCGGGCGGCCTGCCTGCTCACCTCGTTCGACCCGCGGGAGCTGCGGCTGCCCGGGGAGTCCGCGCCGACGGGACGGGCGGTGATGGAGCTGGCCGCGGACTGCGCGGCGACCGGCGCGGCCGACCGCACGGAGTGGACGCTGAAGCCCGAGGTGCGGGAGGAGACGCTGCGCGCCCTGCCCGGCCCCGGGGAGGCGCTGCGCGCCCTGGAGGCCAACCTCGGCGCGGTGCCCGGGGGGCCGGGGCCCGAGCGGGTGTGCCTCGCGGTGCTGCGCGGGCAGGCGCCCGGGACGGCGGGCGCGGGGCCGGACGAGCTGTCCGACGTGCTCCAGGCCGTGCTGTGGCTGTCGCTGGTGCCGGGGGTGACGGGGCTGCCGGACGCCCGCGCCGTCCGGGGCGAGCTGGAACTGGCCCGGCTGCTCCAGCCGTTGGAGCGCCTGGTGCGGGTGCCGTTCGTGGGCCGGGAGGCGGAGCTGGCGGAGCTGCGCGACTACGTCCACGCGCCGGGGCCCCCGCCCGGCGCGGGCCCGACCGTACCGGCGCCGCTGGTGGTGCACGGGCCGGGCGGCATGGGCAAGAGCACGCTCCTCGCCACCTTCCTGCTGGACAGCCTGCGCAGGGGGGCGGGGACCGGGGGCGGGGGCGACGGCGGGGGGAGGTTCCCGTTCCCCTTCGTGTACGTCGACTTCGAGCGGGCCACCCTGTCGGTGCACGAGCCGGTGACGCTGGTCGCGGAGATGGCCCGGCAACTGGGCGTCCAGTACCCGGCGTTCCGCGCCGAGCTGGACGCGCTGGCCGCCGGGTGCCAGGAGGAGGCGAGCGCGCAGCGGGCGGAGGAGGAGCGGGTCGTCGAGCTCAACCGGCTGGCGACCACGCGGGCGGGGGTCGGCCGGAGGACGTCGCAGCAGTTCCTGGCGGGGGCGAGCGAGCGGGAGAGCGCGCTGTCCCGGCAGGTCGGCGAGGTGCTGCGGCGGGCGGCGGGGGGCGCGCCGTTCGTCATGGTCGTCGACTCGTTCGAGGAGGCCCAGTACCGGGGCTCGCCGGCGCTGGGCCGGATGTGGGCGGTGTTCCTGGCGCTGACGGAGGCGTACCCGCGGGTGCGGGCCGTCGTGTCGGGTAGGTCGCCGGTCGGGCACCCGGCGGTCGGCGTGCGGTCGGTGGAGATCGAGCTGCGCGACCTGGGTCCGGAGGCGTCCGTGGCGCTGCTCGGGGCGTGCGGGGTGCGGGACCCGGAGCTGGCGCGGGTGCTGGCCGAACGGGTCGGCGGGCATCCGCTCAGCCTGCGGCTGGCGGCGCGGGCGGCGGCGCTGGCCGGGTCGGGCACGGCGGGCGTGCGGGAGCTGATCGGCAGTCTGCCGGCGCGGCGCCGGGACTTCTTCCGCCGCGTCGACCAACTGCTCGTCCAGGGCACCCTGTACGAGCGGATCCTCCAGCACATCCCCGACCCGGACGTGCGGCGCCTGGCCCACGCCGGGCTGGTACTGCGGCTGATCACGCCGGACGTCGTCCGGGAGGTGCTGGCCGAGCCGTGCGGGGTGGCCGTGGCGGGGGCGGAGGAGGCGCGGCGGCTGTTCGGCGCGCTGTCCCGGCTGGACCTGGTCGAACCGTGGGGGCCGCAGGCGGTGCGGGTGCGGGCGGACGTACGGGCGATCATGCTGCGGCTGGTCGCGGGCGACCCGGCGTCGCCGGCGCGGGAGGTGGAGCGGCGGGCCGTGGCGTACTACGCGGCGCGGGAGGGCCCGGAGGCGCGCGCCGAGGAGATCTACCACCGGCTGCGGCTCAACGAGGACCCGCGCACCGTGGAGGAGCGGTGGCTGCCCGGGGTGGAGCGGCTGCTGGAGGGGGCGCAGGAGGAGATGAGCCCCCGGGCGGCGGCGCTGCTCAGCGCGCACCGGCGGCGCGGTGGGGCGTCGGACCTGGTGATGGCGGAGGCCGACCAGGAGGACTGGGAGCGGATCGTCGGCCACGAGGTGGAGGACCTGCTGGCGCAGGGGTTCACCGAGGAGGCGCTGGCCCGGCTGGCCGAGCGGCGCCCGTGGACGCCGTGCAGCGCCCTGCACCCGCTGCTGGTGGAGGCCCTGGACCGGTCGGGGCGAAGGGCGGAGGCGCGGCGGGCGGCGTCCGACGCGGTCGACGCCGCGCGGGAGGCGGGGTGCGGGGAGCGGCAGTTGGAGCTGCTGCTGCTGTCGGCGCGGCTCGCGGAGGAGGACGGCGACCCGGACAGCGCCGACCGGGAGCTGCGGCTCGCGGAGGACGTGGCGATCGGCCTGGGCCAGGACCTGGAGGCGATGGGCACGCTGCTGGCCAGGGCGCGGCTCGCGGCGGGGGCGCACGTGCCCGACCGGGACGTGGACACGCGGCTCGCGCGGCGGCTGCGGCAGGTCCCGGACGAGGTGCTGGCCGGCCAGCCGTCGCTGGTACGGGCCGCGGCCTCCCAGGTGTACACGCTGGACGCGCGGGCGCTGGACCACGCGCTGGAGCTGGTGGGGCTGCCGGAGGGCGACGAGGTGCTGGAGGTGCTGGGCACGGGGCTGCGGCGGGCGGTGCGGGCGGACCCGCTGCTGCTGCGGCCGCTGATGGACATCCTGTGCTCGGCGGCCGGCGCGCGGGACGCCCCCGCCCGGCCCGCTGCCGCCGGAGCCCCGCCGTCGCCGCCGCCGTCGGACGTCACGGACATCCTGCGGCTCGTACGGGACCGGGGCACGCTCGACGAGCTGGTGCGGCGGCTGCTGGTGCTGCGGGACGGGAGCGGGCAGATCGCGGCGAGCGTGGCCGCCGCCCTGCGCGGCGGCGGGGAAGGCGGTGGTCCGCCGTGACCGGCGGGCCGGGCGCGGCGGGCGTGACGGGCTACCTGCCGCAGGAGGAGATCCTCGCCGTGCGGGACGCGGCCCTGGACGCGGGCCTCGCCGATCCGGCGGTGCGGCCGCTGCTGTTCGACGGAATCATGCCCCGGTACCGGGCGACGCTGCCGCTGCTGGCGGCGCCGGGACTGCAGGTGCAGTCGGACCTGGTGGAGATGAACCGCGTCGAACGGCTCGTCGACGGGTCGGTGCCCCTGGAGACGTGGCTGCGCAACGCGGTCGCGCAGACCGCGGCGGCGGCGCCGGCCGCCGTGTTCCAGCGGGCCCTGGACGACGTGGCGCGGAACGCGGGCGGGGAGCCGGACGTCCTCGCGGGCCGGCCGGTGCCGGAGCTCAAGGAGGAGATCGTCCACCGGGACGACACGGTGCCGTTCGAGTTCCTGCGCGGCGGCGACGAGGCGGGCGCGGCGGTCGCGCGGATCAAGGTGCCGCCGTACGAGGGCGGGCAGCCCCTCCGGCCGAACGGCTTCCCCCACTCGGGCACCGCCTGGCTGGTCACCCCGGAGCTGGTCGTCACCAACCACCACGTCGTCAACGCGCGCACCGGGGTGGGCGGCAGGCGCGCCCTGGCCGGCCCGGAGGACCTGCTGCTCCAGGCGCGCGGGGCACGGGCCCGGTTCGACTACGAGAGCGACGACACCGAGACGGAGGAGGCCGCCGTACGGGAGCTGGCCGCCGCCGACGCGGAGCTGGACTACGCGGTGCTGCGGCTGGCGGCGCCGTCCGCGCGGCCGGTGCTGCGCCTGGCCGGGCGGACGCTGCGGGTCGCACCGGGCGACGTGGTGGCCGTCAACATCATCCAGCACCCGGGCGGCGCCCCGAAGCGGGTCGCGCTCCGCAACAACCTGGTGTTCGAGGCGGACGACCGCGACCTGCGCTACTTCACGGACACGCGCGGCGGCTCGTCGGGAGCGCCGGTCCTGACGGACGACTGGCGCGTCGTGGCGCTGCACCGGGGCGCGCGGCGCGTCGAGAACGTGTCGTTCCAGGGCCGCAGGACGGCGTTCGTGAACGTCGGTACGCAGTTCACCGCCGTCATGGCCCACCTCGCGGCCCGCGCCCCGCAGGTGCACGCCGAGATCGAGGCGGCTCAGTCCGGCGCGGCCGGACCGCCCGTCTGAGAGGAGGAACACATGGTCAGCCGGAGCAGGTCGCCGGTCGCGGCCGGCCCCCAGGAGATCTTCACCGATCTGCGGGCCGTCGCCGACCGGGTACGGGAAGGGCTGACGCGGGAGGTCCCCGAGTCGGCGTACGAACCGCCCGCCGATCAGGCCCCGGGCGAGGAGATCGCCCGGTTCGCCGAACAGGAGCGGGCCCGGGTGCTGGAGGCGGGGGCGCGCGGGCTGGAGAAGCTGGCGGCGGGCCGCGACGACGAGGTCGGCGACGACGAGTCGTTCGGGATGGAGGCGATCGTCCTGTTGGAGGGCCGGCCCGCGATCCTCGTGCAGGACGCGGACTTCCCGCCGCAGGAGGGCGACTGGGCGGTGCTGAACGCCCAGCGGGCCGCGATCCGGGAGACCCTGTCCCGGGTGGGCCGGGTCGACGTGTCCGGGCACGTCAGCCTCGACTGGGTGGGCACGGCGTTCCTGGTCGGCGCGGACGTGGTGATGACCAACCGCCACGTCGCGCTGGAGTTCGCGCGGGACGACGGCGCGGCGGAGTGGACGTTCCAGCCGGGGCTCGACGCGGTGCTGGACCCGACCCGCGAGTACGGCGCGCTGCCGGGCGCGGGCGGGCTGACGTACGCGGTGACGGAGGTCGTCGGCGTCCACCGGGACGTCGACATGGCGCTGCTGCGGATCGCCCCCGCGCCGGGCGGGCAGCCGCTGCCGACGCCGCTGGCCGTGGCGGCGGACGCCCCCGCCGACCTGCCGGGCCACCCGGTGTACGTGGTGGGGCACCCGGCGTGGGACGGGCGGCGCAACGAGCCCGAGGCGATGCGCCGGATCTTCATGGACGTCTACAACGTGAAGCGGCTCCAGCCGGGCGCGGCCAACCGGCTGCTGCCGGAGCGGAACGTGCTGACGCACGACTGCTCGACGCTGGGCGGCAACAGCGGCTCCCCCGTCCTCGACCTGGCCGACCACCGCGTCCTGGGCCTCCACTTCGGCGGTCGGTACGGCTTCGGCAACTACGCGGTGCCCCTGTGGTCGATGCTGGACGACCCGCTGGTGCGGCGGGCGGAGCTGAACTTCGTCTGAGCTCCGCCCGGACGGGAGCGGACGGGGGCGCGCCCCGGGGCACGGCGGCTCCGGGGCGCGGGGGCGTGTGCGCCCGGTGGGACGAGGGACTCCGGTGGGGCGAGGGGCCCCGGTGGAAGGGGGAGTTCGGTGGCGCGAGGGGGTTCGGCAGGCGCGGGCGGGGGTCAGAGGCTCAGGCCGAAGAGGCGGGCGGCGTTGCGCCACAGCACCCGCTCCAACTCGTCCTCGGTGAAGTGCGCGTCACGGATCACGCCGAGCGAGACGCACGGGTCGACGAGGGTGGCGTCCGTCCCGAACAGGATGCGCTCCACCGGCACCCCGGCCTCGCGGGCGTACGCGACGCGGCCCGCGTCGGTGGCGGTGCGGCAGTGCTCCAGGTACAGCCGGTCGCAGGCGGCCGCGGCGTGCGCCGCCTCGCGCCAGGCGTCGCCGCCCGCGTGCCCCAGGATGACGCGCAGGCCGGGGCGGGCCTCGACCAGCTCCGGCAGGAGGGTGACCTCGGTGCCCCAGGTGTGCAGGAGGAGCGGTACGCCCGCCTCGGCGACCACGTCGAAGGCGGCGGCCATCTCGGGCGAGCCGGGCAGTCGACCCGGGTAGTGGGTGTGGATCTTCGCGCCGACGAACCGTCCGGTGTCGAGGCAGCGCCGCAGGTCGGCGGCGCTCTCCTCGATGCGGTTCGGGTTGACGACGGCGTAGCCGAGGAGGCGGGGCCGGGTCGCGAGGGCCTTGTACAGGGCGGCGTTGCCGGCGACCGCGTCGTACACGACGGCCTCGGACGCGGAGACGAGCTGCAGGTCGATGCCGTACCGGTCCATCTGGCGGAGGTTGGTGTCGGCGTCGCCGGAGGTCAGGTGGAACGGCCAGTGGCCCACGTGGGCGTGCACATCGATGATCGGCATCAGACGAGCAGCTCCTCGACGTTCTTCGTGGCGATCGCGGCGCGGTCGTCGGCGGAGATGTCGGCGTACCGCAGCTTCAGCGTCTGGGGCGAGATGTCCATGAAGGGCGTGCGCGAGCCGAAGACGAGGTGGCGGGCGCCCACGGACTCGACGACCCGCTCGATGGAGTCGGGTCCGGAGAGCATCCGGGTGGTGGCCCGGAAGCCGGGTTCGTCCCGGGCGAGGAGGAGGAAGTCGGCGAGGAGGTACGCGTGGAGGTCGAGGAACACGACGTCGGCGCCCCGGCCGGTGAGCGGCGGGCCGAAGCGGCGCGGGTCGCCGTCGTGGAGGAGGACCAGGCCGCGTTCGACGGCCAGCCGGACGACCCTGCGGTAACCGGGGAAGTCGGGTTCGGCGCCCTGGTCGACGGTGAACAGGCGCAGGAACCGGACGCCGGCGGCGGCCAGTTCGTCCAGGCGGGCCTCGGCGGTGAGGGCGTCGCGCACGTCGACCGTGCCGACGGGGCGGAGTTCGGGGCAGCCGGCGAGGTCGCGGAGCGTCTCGGCGTTGCCGCCCGCGTCGTCGAAGAGGGGGCCGCGCGTGGACAGCGCCAGCGCCCCGGCGACGGGTGACGCGGCGAGCCGGGCCCGCACCTCGGCCAGGGTCGTGTCGCGGTGGTGCCGGGGCCAGGGTCCGTACAGCACGTCGACGTCCCACCCGACGTGCTCCTCGGCCGTGGGCCGCAGCCACGCGTACCCGCTCACGCCTTCCCCCTCCCGTCGACTTGTGGACAGGGCCGAAACTAGAACGCGGAGGCGGCACCGTCAACGAGGCGTGGCCGCGCCCCGGCCGCCGCGCGCCCGGCACCGCCCCCGGCGCGGGAGCCACGCGCCCACCGGGGCCACGCCCTTCGGAGGTCACGCGCCCACCGGGGGCCGCGCCCGCCGGGGGGCCGTGGCACGGGAGGCGGACCGGTGCCGGCCGGGGCCGCCCGCGTGGGTGCGCCGGCCGCCGGCGAAGAGCGAGCCGCCCCAGGGCGCGGGCCCGGGGGCTCGCGGACCCTGCGCGTGGGGCCGCCCGGTACGACGACGGCCCGACCCGGTGATCAGGGCCCGCGGACCCTGCGCACGGGACCGTCCGCGGGGTCCCCGCCCCTCCCGGCCCCGCGGGCGGGCCCGGTGCCGGACCCGTCCGGTGAACGGGTCGCGGTCCGTGGCGCCTCCTGCCCCGTGCCGCTGCCGCGTGCCATGCCGCCGGTGCCCGTTCCGGCCTCCCCTTCGGGACGGGACCCCACGTTTGGCCCGGCGGGGCGGGAGCACCCGTCCCGGGTGACCCGAGGGTCCCGGGTGTCCCGGCCGGAGGAGGGAGGCCGTCGTGATCCTGGAAGAGGTCGTCCTGCCCGCGACGGACGGTTCCGCGCTCCGCGGCGACCTGGCGCTGCCCGCCTCGGTGCCGCTGATGGTGGTGTTCGCGCACGGCAGCGGGAGCTCCCGGCACAGCCCGCGCAACCAGGCCGTGGCCGGGGCGCTGCGGAAGGCGGGCATGGGCACGTTGCTGATGGACCTGCTCACGGAGCGGGAGGAGCGGCACGACCTGCTGACCGCCGAGTACCGGTTCGACGTCGACCTGCTGGCGTCGCGGGTCGTGTCCGCGGTCGACTGGCTCGCCGACGAGCCGGTGACGCGGTCGCTGGGGGTGGGGCTGTTCGGGGCGAGTACGGGAGCGGCGGCGGCGCTGCGGGGGGCGGCGGAACGCCCCGCGCGGGTGCGGTCGGTGGTGTCGCGCGGCGGGCGCCCGGACCTGGTGGGGGGCGCGCTGGCGCGGGTGGCGGCACCGGTCCTGCTGATCGTCGGCGGGGAGGACCCCGAGGTGCTGCGGCTGAACCGCGAGGCGGCCGGGCGGCTGGAGGCGCCGCACCGGGTGGAGGTCGTGCCCGGGGCCGGCCACCTCTTCGAGGAGCCGGGCGCGCTGGAGCACGTGGTCCGCGCCGCGCGGGAGTGGTTCCTGCGGCCGGGTGGCGAGGGGTTCGACGCGGGCGACGGGCAGCCGTGAGGCCGGGTGGCGGCCGGCCGGACGGCCGCCGCGGCGAGGAGGTCGTGATGGAGCTGCGGTTCGAGGACCGGCGGGACGCGGGGCGCCGGCTCGGTGAGCGGGTACGGGCGCGGGCGGCCGAGCAGCAGTGGCCCGACCCGGTCGTACTGGCCCTGCCGCGGGGCGGTGTCCCGGTCGGCGCGGAGGTGGCGCGGGCGCTCGGGGCGCCGCTGGACGTGCTGGTCGTGCGGAAGATCGGGCTGCCCGGCCGGTCGGAGGTCGGGATCGGGGCGATCGCCGGGGAGGCGCCGCCCCTCTTCGACGAGCGGGCGCTGGCGATGCTCGGCATCACCCCGGACGAGTTGGGCGCCGACGTGGCCCGGGAACGCGCCGAGCTGCACCGGCGGGAGGCCCTGTACCGGCGCGGCGCCCCGGGACCGGACCTGCGGGGCCGGACGGCCGTCCTGGTCGACGACGGCCTGGCGACGGGCGTCACGGCCCGCGCGGCGGCGCGGCTGCTGCGGGGCGAGGAGCCCGCGCGGCTGGTGCTGGCCGTCCCCGTGGGCGACCGTCGGGCCGCGGCGGGGCTGCGTCCGGAGGTGGACGACCTGGTCTGCCTCTCCGAACCGGCGGACTTCCGCGCGGTGGGCCTCTGGTACGGGGACTTCGACCAGGTGCCGGACGACGAGGTGCTCCGGGTGCTGGCCGCCCTGTCCGCCCCGGACCGCCTCCGCCCCACCCGCCACCGCTGAACCCGGCCCGGGGCGTCGGCCGGTCCCGGGACCACCGGAGCGGACTTCACCGCCCGCGGGAACCGGGCGCTTCCTCCGCGGTGGGGGCCGAAGCGGCGGGGTGGCCGTCGCCGCGGCCGGGTCCGGTCACGTCGTGTAGTCCGCGTTGACGCGGACGTAGCCGGCGGACAGGTCGCAGCCGTAGACCGTGGCTTCGGCGTCTCCCAGGCCCAGTGTGACGACGATGTCGACCTCGTCCCGGCGCATGAGGTCGACGAGCCGGTCGAGGGTGTCGGCCTCGGGCTCCTCGGGGTACACCTCGATGTCGCCGAACCGCACGGTGACGCGGTCCGGCGCGATGTCCGTGTCGTCGGTGTTCTTGCCGAGGGCCATCAGCACCCGGCCCCAGTTGGGGTCGGCGCCGTGGACGGCGGTCTTGACTAGGGGGGAGTTCACCACGCTCTTGGCGATGCGTTTCGCCTGTCCGTGGTCGCCGGCCTGGCCGACGGTGACGCGCAGGAGCTTGGTGGCGCCTTCGCCGTCACCGGCCATCTGCTGGGTGAGGTCCAGACACAGGTCGGTGAGGACCTCGGAGAACCGCGCCGGATCGACCGGTCCCGCGGCACCGTTGGCGATGACCGCCACGGTGTCGGAGGTCGAGGTGTCCGTGTCGACGCTCAGGCAGTTGAACGTGCGGTCCACCGCTGCGCGCAACGCCCCGTCCAGGTCGGCCGGGGACAGCTCCGCGTCGGTGAACACGTAGGCCAGCATCGTGGCCATATCGGGTTCCAGCATGCCGACCCCCTTGGCGACGCCGACGACGCGGGCCTGCCCGACGGTCCGCACGGCGGTCTTCGGGCGGGTGTCGGTGGTCATCATCGCGCGGGCCACGTCCAGCGGTCCTGCCGTGAACGCGGCGAGGCCGCGCCGGGCCGTCCCGTCGAAGTGCGCACGGATGGTTCCCATCGGCAGGGGGCGTCCGATGACGCCGGTGGAGCCGATGAGCACCTCGCCCTCCGGGATGTCCAGGATCCCGGCGACGCGGCGGACGACTTCGGCGGCGTTCTCCTCGCCCTGGCGCCCGGTGGCGACGTTCGCGTTCTGCGCCAGCGTCGTCACCGCACGCAGGTTCCGCCCCGCGGCATGCGCGCGGCTGAGGAGTACGGCCGGGCCCGCGAAGAGGCTCCGGGTGAACATCGCGGCGCTGGTGGCCGGGCGTTCCGATGCGACGATCGAGATGTCGTCGCCGTGTTCGCGCAGTCCGCCGTGTCCCGTGTAGGCGCGGAAGCCCATGGGCCACGCCACGGGGTCGGAATCCCGAGTCAATGCATGATCATGCGTCATACGGCATATATTTGCAGTCTGGTGAGAGGCTGTCCATCCGTTTTCGAGCGCCGCCCCGGCCCCGTCCCGCCCCGCCGCACGGCCCGGGTCGACCGGTTCACCACCCGCTTGCGATCGGTTGTCGCCGTTCACGGGGTCGCCCCCCGCGAGCTCCGGCCCGTCGGTGCGTCAGGCAGCGGACGGGCCGTCCTGCTGCTCCCTCCGTCGGATCGCCGCCAGCGGAGGGAGGACCGCCCGGCTCTCCCGCTGGAACGCGCGGGAGAAGTCGCCCATCATCGCGGCGACCGGCGCGTGTCGGACGAGGAGCGCCGCGACCGACGCCGGAACCCCCTCGGGGAAGACCCCTCGGGCGCAGGCGCGCACGAACGCTTCGCGCTCCTCCGGTTCGTGTCCGTACAGGGCAAAGACGAGCCAGTTCACCAGGTGCGTGGTCGTGTGGTGCCGGTCGTAGGCACGGTGCCGGTCGAAGAAGTCGGCCTCGTCCCGGGCGAGCTCGAAGCGGGAGGAGAGCGCGAGGCCGTAGTCGGTGAAGAAGATCTGCCGGCCGTTGGTCAGGATGTTCTCGAAGTGGGCGTCGAAGTGCAGCAGTCCGCGGGCGTTCATGAACGAGACGCCCGCTTCCAGCTCGCTGTCCACCATGGCGCAGGCCCGCTCGGCCGCCTCGCCACCGGCCCCGATCTCGGCGCGCAACCAGTCGTGCAGGTTCTGCGGGACGTACTCCAGGAACAGTACGAGGCTCGCCGTGGACCGTTGGAGGGCCTCGATCCGGCGGCGCACCCCTGAACCGCCTCCCCAGTGGGCGACGGCCCGGTCCACATCGGCCAGTTCCTCGGGAAGCGGCCGGCCGGAGTCCGGCATCACCCGCCAGTGGTGCATCAGGGGGAAGCCCCCGTAGTCCCCCGCGACCACCCAGTTCGTCGTCATGGTGTGCGCGGCCAGCTCCCGCCAGGCCCCGAACCCCGGGCTGCCGACGGTGCCGATGCCGTAGTGGCAGAAGGCCGGGAGGTCGAAGAGGTTCGCGGTGGAGCGAACGTGCTCCGGCCGTCGCTCCAGATCGGTCAGCCGCACCTGTTTGACGAAGACCGGGGTTCCCTCGACCTCCAGCAGGACCGTCTCCCCTCCGATGCCCGACCCGAGCCGTGTGCCGGCGTCCACCAACTCGCGCAGTCCGCGGTCGCTGCACAGCGCCAGCGACGTGGAAACGGCGCCGTGGGCGGCCAGACGGGCACCGCGGGACGTGTCGGGGATCTCCATCTGTGCCTCCAGCCGCGCCCCGCCCCTTGTGCCGCGGCGTCAGCGGACACCGGGACGGGGACCCGAACCACCCTCCCACGCCGAAGCCGGCGCCGGAGCCGGTGCGGTGCGGCGCAACCCGACTGCCTCCGGCGGCTGTTGCAGCAGGGGGACGGTGGCCGGAGGGTACGCCGAGGCTCCCGCTCGCCTGGTCACCCGTGCCGTCCGCCGTGGGCCACGAGCGCCACCGGCCGCCCCGCCGGTCCGCTGCGACGCCACCTGACGGCGATACGGCCCGGGTCGCGGATCCCGCCGTCCGGAGGATCGCAGTGATCGCCCCGGCCGTGCCGCGCCACGCCCGGCGCCCGGCCGACGCGGTCGGCGGCGACGACGTGTCCGCATCCGCCGTCTGCCGTCTGCCGTCCGCCGCCGGCGCGACGAGCCGCTCGTCCCGCTCGCCGCGCGGACGACGACGTACGCGGCCCTGTCGTCGTCACCGGTTCCGCAGCCGGCCGTCCACAGCCGGCGCGAGCGCTCCGAGAACCAGGCGCCCCGGCCCTTTGGCCTGCGGTTCCACGGTGGCGCGGGCGCACGGCCCCTGCCGGGCTCCCGAGTCGGCCCGTGGTCCCCGCGCGGCCTTCGCGGGTCCGCGCGGCCCCGGTGCCCACGCGGTGGCCGCACCCGCTCCCGGCCGGGTCCGTGACGGGGCCGCGGACCCGACCTCACGGGTCAATACACCTAGCCCTGCGGGGGCGGCTCGTGCGGCGGCACCGTCACGGCGGTGACCGCGAGGGCCCCGTCGACGGCCCACCGTCCGGTGAACCCCTCCGCCGGCACCCGCGGGTCGTGCGCCAGGAGCCGCGCCGCGAACGTCCCGTCGGCCGCGAAGACCAGCTCGGCCTCGTCGTGGCCCAGCCAGCGGCGGGTCAGCGGGAACCACGCCTTGTACACCGATTCCTTCGCACTGAACAGCAGCCGGTCCCAGTGGACGCCGGGCCGTACCCGGGCCAGCTCCGCGAGGTGCTCCCGCTCGCCCTCCGACGCGACCAGGCCCAGGACGCCGTCCGGCAGCGGCAGGTGCTCCTCGGCGTCGATCCCGAGGGACCGCAGGTCGGTGTCGCGCGCCACGGCCGCCGCCCGATAGCCCTGGCAGTGCGTCATGCTGCCGACGATCCCGTCCGGCCACACCGGCGCCCCGCGCTCACCGCGCGGTATCGGTACGGGTCCGATGCCCAGCCCGGCGAGGGCCCGCCGCGCGCACCACCGGGCGGTGGTGAACTCCCGGCGCCGCTTGTCCACCGCGCGGCTCACCTCCTCGGCCTCCGTGCCGAGCAGCGGCAGGTCGGGCGGGTCGTGGAAGGCCTCGGCGACGGACACCCCGGACGGCAGCAGCAGGTCGATCACAGACGTTCGTCCCCCCATGGCACGGCGGTGGCGCCCCGGCGGGGCGCCTTCGCACACGGACACGCGTACCGATTGTTCAGATCATTATCTGAACGGATGAAAACACTGGGCGTCTTGCGGTGGCGCCCCCCGGTGATGGAAGGGATCACGCGGCAGTGACCCCACCACCCCCAGGGAGTGAACCATGCTGTGCGAGCAGGGAAGAAGACCCGGCCGCCGGGGCGTCCTCGCCGTCTGCGTCCAGATCGTCGCCGCGGCCGCCCTGATCGGTTCCGCCGCGCCCGGCGCCGGGGCGGCCGACACCGGGGCGACCGACGCGCGGACGTGCTTCGGCGCTGCGGCCACCACCCCCGGCACCACGGGCACGCCCGGTGACGACGTGATCGTCGGCACACCGGGCGCGGACGTGATCGACGGCGGCGGGGGCGACGACGTGGTCTGCGGCGGAGGCGGCGACGACCGCCTCACCGGCGGCACGGGCGACGACCGGCTGTTCGGCGACGCCGGGGACGACCGGCTGGACGGCGGTGCGGGCCACGACGTCCTGGTCGGCGACCACGGGGCGAGGGCCGGCGACACGACCGGTCCGGCCGGCGCCGACCGGCTGGACGGCGGCCCGGGCGTGGACACGGTGGTGGGCGACGCCTACGCCCCGCAGGGCACCGCCTCCGGCGCCTCCCCCGACGTGCTCCTCGGCGGCCCGGACGACGACTCGCTGGTCGGTGACAGCCGCGGCGAGCACGCGGCCGGCGGCGGCGACGACATCCTGGAGGGCGGGGAGGGCCACGACAGCCTCGTCGGTGACGCGCTCGGCGTGTACGGGGCGTCCGGGGCCGGCGACGACGTCCTGCGGGAGGGGCCCGGCGAGTTCGGTGACGCGACCGGGGACAGCGCCGCCCAGGCGGGGGGCGCCCGGGGCGCGGGCGGTGACGACTTCATCGACCTGGGCGAGGACGGCGGCTTCGGCGCGTGGGGCGACCACAACGCGCCCACCGGCACGGCGGTCGGCTCCGGCGACGACCGGATCCTGGGCGGCTCGGCGGCCGAGTACGTCCTCGCCGGGGACAGCGCCTTCGGCGACCCCGCCGGCGCGACGGGCGGGAAGGACCTGGTGCAGGGCCGCGGCGGCGACGACCGGCTGTTCGGCGACAACGTCGACGGCGCCACCTTCGCGTCGGCCGCCGCGGGCGGCTCGGCCGACCGCATCGAGGGCGGTGCGGGGGACGACCTGCTGCGCGGCGGCCCCGCCGACGACCGCCAGGACGGCGCGGTCGGCAGGGACGACTGCGACGGCGAGGCCGGCGCCGACACCGAGATCGCCTGCGAGACCTGACGCGCCGGGACCGGACGCGCGCCGGCCGTGCCGGGGCCGGACACACGCCGGACGCGCCGGGACCGGCCGTGCGCCCGTCGGCACGGGAACCGGCCCGGACGGCCCGGACGGCCCGAACCGCTCGACCGGGCCTGCCCGGACCGGGCGGCCCGAGCCGAACCGGCCGGTCCGGGCAGCCCCGGCCGGGCGGCGCCGCCGCGGTACGGTCCGCCCCGGGGCCCGCGTCGCGTCAGGTGATGTTCTTCTTCGCGGCCTCCGACCCCAGTTCCGTCTCGCCCTCCTCGGCGCTCCGCTCGCCCTCCGCCTGGGACGGGGTCGACCGGGCCACGTCGGGGTGCTCCTCGGCACCGGGATCCCGCTCCCGCTCGCCCTCCGCCTGGGACGGGGTGGGGTAGCCCCACGGGTCGCTCGTGCGGTCGCTGCTCATGTCTCGCCTCCGGGAATTCGCCGGGTTCCACCCGCCCCGGCACGGGGCGGCGGAGGCACGGGTACCCGGGCCGGCGGCTTCCCCACCCCCTCACCTCCGGTCACTTCCGCCCCTCACCCCGGGCCGCTTCCGCGCCCGCCGCCCCGGATCACCTCCGCGCGGCGATCAGCCGCCGGTACCAGTGGTAGCTGTCCTTCGGGGTGCGCCGCTGCGTCGCGTAGTCCACGTGGACGATGCCGAAGCGCTTGCTGTAGCCGTGGGCCCATTCGAAGTTGTCGAGGAGCGACCACACGTAGTAGCCGCGCACGTCGACGCCGTCCGCGAGGGCGGCGGCCACGGCGCGCAGGTGCCCGTCGAGGTAGGAGATCCGGTCGGTGTCGTGCACCGTGCCGTCGGGGGCGGGCTCGTCGTGCTCGGCCGATCCGTTCTCGGTGATGTGGATCGGCGGGAGGGCGTCGCCGTAGCGGTCCCGCAGGGAGACCAGCAGCGCGTGCAGGGTGTGCGGGGCGACGGGCCAGTCCATGGCGGTGTGGCGGACGCCCGGCATGCCGACGGCGGCGAACCGGTTGTCGTCGGCGGTGCGCAGCCGCGGGTCCGGCTCGCGGTGGGGGGCGTCGCGGACGACGGCCGGCGTGTAGTAGTTGATGCCGAGGAAGTCCATCGGCGCGGAGATCAGTTCGAGGTCGCCGGGGCGGCGGAACGTCTGCCGGGTGATCAGCTCGCCCCAGGTGTCCTCCTCGGACTCCGGGTAACGGCCCGCCAGCAGGGGCTCGGTCCAGACGAGGTTGCGCTGCGTCTCGGCGCGCAGGGCGGCGGCGGTGTCCTCGGGGCCGGGGGTCGCGGGGGTGACGTGGTCGGGGTTGAGGGTGATCCCGGCCTCCCGCACGCCGGCGGCGCGCAGGGCGCCCATGGCGTGGCCGTGCCCGACGAGCAGGTGGTGGGCGGCGGCGAGGGCGGGGGTGCCCTCGCGGGCCCCGGGGGCGTGGTGGCCGTTGGCGTAGCCGAGGAAGGCGCTGCACCACGGTTCGTTGAGGGTGATCCAGCGGGGCACGCGGTCCGCGAGGGCCTCCGCGACCACGGAGGCGTACTCCGCGAACCGCAGCGCCGTGTCCCGGTTCCGCCAGCCGCCCCGGTCCTCCAGGGCCTGGGGCAGGTCCCAGTGGTAGAGGGTGACGGCCGGTTCGACACCGGCCTCCAGGAGGCGGTCGACGAGGCGCGCGTAGAAGTCGAGCCCGGCGGGGTTGGCGGGGCCCGTGCCGGTCGGCTGGACGCGGGGCCAGGCGATGGAGAAGCGGTACGAGTCGACGCCCAGCTCCTTGAGCAGGGCGATGTCCTCGGCGTGGCGGTGGTAGTGGTCGCAGGCGGTGTCACCGGAGTCGCCGCCGTCGACGCGGCCGGGGAGCCGCACGAAGGTGTCCCAGATGGAGTCCCCGCGCCCGCCCTCGCGGACGGCGCCCTCGATCTGGTACGCGGCGGTCGCGGCGCCGAAGACGAAGTGGCGGGGGAAGGAGGGGAAGTCGGTCATCGGGGTGTCGGTGCCCTTCGAGCGGTGGGGACGGCCCTCCGATACTGAACCGATCAAGTGGCGTCGTAAAGGGTGGTCCGACCCATGGGAGAGGGATTTACTAAACCTATGCTGAACTCCGCCGACCGGCTAGACAACGTTGTCACCTTCCAGGCACAGTGATCCCTCGCGGGGCGCCCGGCCCCGCGCTACCCGTGACGAAAGGCTGACGCGATGGTGTACGGGGCTCTGGACATCGGCGGTACGAAGATCGCCGGGGCGCTCGTCGACCCGGAGGGCCGTCTCGTGGCCCGGGCGCAGCGGCCGACGCCCGCCCGCGAGCCGGCCGAGGCGCTGATGGGAGCCGTCACCGCCGTCCTGGACGAGCTCTCCGCGCACCCGGCCTGGGCGTCCCTGGACCGCGTGGGGATCGCCTGCGCGGGCCCGGTCGACACGGCCGCCGGGACCGTCAGCCCGGTCAACATCGCCGGGTGGCGCGCGTTCCCGCTGGTCGAGCGGGTGCGGACCCATCCGCGGATGCCCGCCGGCATACGGCCGGTGCTGGTCGGCGACGCGGTCGCCATGACCGCCGCCGAGCACTGGATGGGCGCGGCGCGGGGCAGGGACAACGCGCTGTGCATGGTGGTGTCCACGGGCGTCGGCGGCGGGCTCGTCCTCGACGGGCGGCTGCACACCGGCCCCTCGGGCAACGCCGGGCACATCGGCCACATCTCCGTGGACCTCGACGGCGATCCGTGCCCGTGCGGCGCGCGCGGGTGCGTGGAGGGCCTGGCGAGCGGTACGGCGATCGCCGCCCGCGCCCTGGCCGCCGGGTGGACGCCTCCCCCGGGCACCGCGGCGACCGCCGCCGCCGTCGCGGACGCCGCCCGCGCGGGCGACGCGACGGCCCGGGCCGCGTACGACCGGGCCGCGCAGGCCCTGGCCGCCGGGATCGCGGCGACCATCACCCTCGTCGAGCTGGACGTGGTGGTCATCGGCGGGGGCGTGGCGCAGGCCGGTGACACGCTGTTCGCCCCGCTGCGGCGGTGGCTGGACGCGTACGCGGTGCTGGGCTTCGCGCGCGGCGTGCCGGTCGTCCCCGCGGAACTGGCCCTCGACGCCGGGCTCATCGGCGCGGCGGCCGCGGCGGCCCGCACCGGATCCGTCCCCGCGCCGCGCGTACCGGCGGGCTGACCGCGCCCGCCGGCGGGCCGGCCCCCGGCCCGCCCTGCCCGTAGTTCCCCGTCTCCCCCCTCCCTCCCGCCGCCCCGGGTGGCACGTCCCTCGGCCGGCCGGTCGAAAGGAACCCACCCGTGGACCTCCTCAGCAACACCGTCCGCCCCTACGCCTGGGGCTCCCCCACCGCGCTGCCCGAACTGATGGGGACCGTCCCCGACGGCACGCCGCAGGCGGAGCTGTGGATGGGCGCCCACCCCGCGGCCCCCTCCCGGGTGTCGCGCGGGGGCCGCCCGTCGCCGCTCGACGAGGTCATCGCCGCCGACCCCGGTGCCGAGCTGGGCGACGCGACCGTGCGCCGGTTCGGGCCGCGGCTGCCGTTCCTGCTCAAGCTCCTCGCGGCCGACGCGCCCCTGTCGCTCCAGGTGCACCCCGACGCGGCGCAGGCGGCGGCCGGTTACGCGCGCGAGAACGCCGCCGGCGTCCCCCTCGACGCGCCGCACCGCACCTACCGGGACGCCCACCACAAGCCGGAGATGATCGTCGCGCTCAGCCCGTTCGAGGGCCTGTGCGGCTTCCGTCCGGCCCGCGAGTGCGCCGAGCTCCTCGACGCACTCGGGGTGGCCGGCCTCGCCCCGTACGCGCACGCCCTGCGCTCCGGCACCGAGGAGGACGCCCTGCGCGAGGTGTTCTCCGCGTTCCTCACCTCCCCCGACCCGGCCCTGCTCGCCGAGGTCACCCGCGCGCTGGGGCGCGTGGCGCGGGGCGGGGGCGCGTGGGGGCGGGAGTGCGCGGTCTACGAGGACGTGGCCCGCGTCCACCCCGGCGACCCGGGGGTGCTCGCCGCCCTGATGGTGCGGCAGGTCCGGCTCGCCCCCGGCGAGGCGCTGTTCCTGGGGGCGGGTGTGCCGCACGCGTACCTGCGGGGGCTCGGCGTGGAGGTCATGGCCGGCTCGGACAACGTGCTGCGCTGCGGGCTGACGACCAAGCACGTGGACGTGGAGGAGCTGTTGCGCGTGGTGCGCTTCGCCGCCGGGCCGACCGGCGCCGTGCGCCCGGTGGTCCTCGACGGGGGCGAGGAGGTCTACCCGGCGCCGGTCGGCGACTTCCGGCTGTCCCGGCTCCGGCCGGGCACGGCCCGCGCCGCGTACCACCTCGACGGGGCCGGCCCGCAGATCCTCGTGTGCACCCACGGCCGCGTCCGGCTGGCGGGCCGGGAGGGCGAACTCGCCCTCGGGCCGGGCGCCTCGGCGTACGTCCCGGCCGGCGAGGAGATCGAGGTGACCGGGGACGGAACGGTCTTCAGGGCCACCGCCACGGCGGGATGAAACACCCCGACCGGACATCCGGAACACCTCCGCAAGGTGAACGACAACTAAACTTAACCGGTTTCGCCCCAACGGTTGTCCCGGTCGTGACTGCGTTCTAGCCTCTCTTCCAGTCGCCGGTCGGACCATGAACCACCGTCGGTCACACGCCCTTTACCCGGGGCGCGTGCCGCGTTCCCCGCCGGCGCCCGCTCCCCCGCTGTCCGGTCTTGGAGCCGCAATCTCGGACCGGACAGCGGGAATCCATCCCGGCTCTCCGACGCACCATTTTCGTGAATGCGCGACACCCACCGGACATTCTCCGCCCCAAGTACCTCCGGGGAATGTCCGCGGGGGCCGGGAGCACAGCCCCGCAAGGGAACCGCCAGCCGTACGCCGGGAACGCACGCGTCCGCGGCGTACGTGCGACCACGTTGGGAGCAAGCGATGAGAAACAGACTGGCCACCGCGGCGGGAGCGCTGCTGGCCATGGCGGCCTCGGTGTTCACCGCCCCCTCCGCCGCCCAGGCGGCCGACGCCGGGGCGACTGCGGCACCGGGCTTCCAGGTCAGCGACGGCCGACTGCTGGACGCGAACGGCAACGACTTCGTCATGCGCGGCGTCAACCACGCCCACACCTGGTACACGGCCACGACGCCGAAGGCCCTGAAGGACGTCAAGGCGCTCGGCGCCAACACGGTCCGCGTCGTCCTCGCCACGGGCGACCGCTGGACGAAGAACGACACCGCCGACGTGGCGGCCGTCGTCGCCCAGTGCAAGGAGAACCGGCTCGTCTGCGTCCTGGAGGCGCACGACACGACCGGGTACGGCGAGCAGGCCGGCGCGGTGTCGCTGGACCGCGCCGTGGACTACTGGGTCAGTGTGCAGAGCGCCCTCAAGGGCCAGGAGAAGTACGTCGTCCTGAACATCGGGAACGAGCCGCACGGCAATTCCGGATACACGGCGTGGACCTCGGACACGTCCGCCGCGATCAACCGGCTCCGCACCGCCGGATTCACCCACACCCTGATGGTGGACGGCCCGAACTGGGGCCAGGACTGGTCCTTCACCATGCGGGACAACGCCCAGCGGGTGTTCTCCGCCGACCCGGCGCGGAACACGGTGTTCTCCATCCACATGTACGGCGTGTTCGACACGGCGGCCGAGGTGCGGGACTACCTGAACCGGTTTGTCTCCGCCCGACTGCCGATCGTCGTCGGCGAGTTCGGCCACGACCACTCCGACGGCAACCCCGACGAGAACGCGATCATGGCCACCACCGAGGAGCTCGGCCTCGGCTACCTGGGGTGGTCGTGGAGCGGCAACGGCGGCGGCGTCGAGTACCTCGACATGGCCGTCGGCTTCGACCCCTCCCGCCTCTCCTCGTGGGGCGAGCGGATCTTCAACGGCGCGAACGGCATCAAGGCGACCTCCCGCGAGGCGAGCGTCTACGCCGGTGGCGGCGGTGGCGACACCAAGGCCCCCACCGCGCCGGGCACCCCGACCGCGTCGGACGTCCGTTCCACCAGCGTGACGCTCGGCTGGGCGGCCTCCACCGACGACACTGCGGTCACCGCGTACGACGTGGTGCGCCTCGACGGCACCGCGGAGACCCGCGTCGCGACGGCCGCCGTGAACAGCGCGACCGTCACCGGCCTGACGCCGTCCACCGCGTACTCCTTCGCCGTCTACGCCCGCGACGCCGCCGGCAACCGCTCCGCGCGCTCCGCCCCGGTCGCCGTCACCACGGCGCCGGCGCAGTCCACGGGCGCCTGCGCGGTCACGTACCGGATGAACGAGTGGAGCGGCGGCTTCAACGCCGACGTGACCATCCGCAACACCGGGACGACGGCCGTCAAGGGCTGGCAGCTCGACTTCGCCTTCCCCGGCTCCCAGACGGTGCACTCCGCCTGGAACGCCAAGGTCGTCCAGCAGGGCGCCCAGGTCCGGGCCACCCCCGAGTCGTGGACCGAGACCATCCCGGCGGGCGGCTCGGTGAGCTTCGGCATCAACGCCTCGTTCACCGGTACGAACGGCGTGCCGGCCGCCTTCACCCTCAACGGCGCCCCCTGCGCCAAGGGCTGACCCGGCGCCGCGGAAGCCGGGTACGACCAAGGGCCGCGCCCCCTCCGGGGCGCGGCCCTCCGCCGTGTCAGGCCGGCCGGCCGTGCGACGCGGGCGCCGGCGCGGTGGAGCCGCGCGGAGTCAGCGTCGGCGTCGGCACCTGGTGCGGGCCGGTGTGCGTGCCCTCGATCACCTCGAACAGGACGCGCGCCACCTCCGCGCCGAAGCGGTGCACGTCGTGGCTCATCGCGGACAGCGTCGGATGCGTGATCCGGCAGAGCTGCGAGTCGTCCCACGCCAGCAGCGACAGGTCGTCCGGTACGACCAGCCCCATCTCCGCGGCGACGCCCGCGCCCGCGACGGCCATGATGTCGTTGTCGTACACGATCGCCGTGGGCCGGTCCGCGGCGAGCAGCAGGGACCGGGTGGCCCGGGCGCCCTCCTTCTCGTCGAAGCCCGTCGCGATCTGCCGGCCCTCCTCCAGTCCCAGCCCGCGCACCGTGGACCGGAACGCCTCCGCGCGGATCGCGCTGTGGCCGAGCTCCGCCGGACCGCCGACGCGGGCGATCCGGCGGTGCCCGAGGGCCGCCAGGTAGCGGACGGCCTCGCCGACCGCCGTGGCGTCGTCCGTCCACACGGCGGGGAAGGAGCCCGTCAGGGACGGGTGGCCGACGGCGACGGCGGGCAGCCCGATGGCCTGGAGCGACGGGACGCGGGGGTCGTTCTGCCGGAAGTCGACGAGGACGGCCCCGGCGATCATGCGACCGCGCCACCAGTTCCGGTAGAGCGCGATCTCCTCGTCGACGTCGCGGACCAGCCGCAGCAGCAGGGAACAGGAGCGGTCCGCGAGGACGCTCTCGATGCCGGAGATGAAGTCCATGTAGAACGGCTCTATGCCCAGCAGCCGGGCCGGCCTGCACAGCGCCAGCCCGACGATGTCGACCCGCTGGCTGGAGAGGCTGCGCGCGGTCGCGCTCGGTGCCCAGCCCAGCTCGCGGGCGACCGCGAAGATCCGCTCGCGGGTGGCGTCGGACACGCCCGGCTTGTGGTTGAACGCGAGCGACACGGCGCCCTTGGACACCCCGGCCCTGGCCGCGACGTCCTTGATGGTGACGCGCTCCGGCGGGCCGCTCACATCACGTCCACGCAGAACAGGGCGGAGCGGACGTCCGTGACCTCCGGGGCGCCGCAGCCGGAGACCCGGATGCGGGTCTGCTCGCCGGGCAGCAGGGTCTGCGGGCCGCGGTCGGCGGTCGCCGTCGTGCCGAGCCGGTCGGCCTGGAGCAGGAGGTCTCGGACAAGAGTGTGCGCGCTCACCACGACGTCGACTCTATCCTCCTGGCCCGGCACCGGCTCCACCGCGACGTCGAACCGGGGCCGCAGGTAGGCGAAGTCCTTGTCGGGGACCGGGAAGTGCACGGCGCGCAGCCCGTCGGCGTCGGCGACGAGGAACTCCTTCGCGGACCCCGCGGCGGGCGCGGCATCGGCGGGCACGGGCAGGCGGACGACGGAGCGCGGTTCCACGGCCACGTCGACGGTGGTGCGGTGGAGGGCGGTGCCGTCCGCCGCCAGGCGGCGCAGCGTCACCGCGGCGCGCCAGGGCTCGGCGGACTGGTTGACCACGGCGAGGGTCGGCCCCTCGGCGTCGGGCAGCAGGGTGAGGAGCCGGTCGGCGTAGACGCGGCGCAGCTCGTGGTAGAGCGGCTTCAGGTGGCCGTCCCCGTCGATCGCGGCCCAGGAGCTGACGGGCCAGCAGTCGTTGAGCTGCCAGACGACGGTGCCGGCGCAGACGGGCCAGTGGGCCCGCCAGTGCTCGATGCCGGCGGCGACGGCGCGGGCCTGGACGATCTGGGTGAGGTAGTGCCAGCGGTCGAAGTCGTCCTCGGGGAGCGGGAAGTGGCGGGCGACGCCCCGGTTCAGCTTGCCGTTGCCGTCCTCGGCCTTCTGGTGGTGCAGCATGCCGGGCGAGTCGGGCGCGAGCCGCTCGCCGGGCAGGGCGCGCCGCAGGGTGGCCAGGGCGGGCGGCGCCTGCCAGCCGAACTCGGCGACGAACCGGGGCACGCTCGCCCGGTACTCGGCGTAGTCCTGGCGGTTCCACACCTCCCACGAGTGGTGGGTGCCGTGGGCCGGGTCGTTGGGGTGGTGGTCCCAGGAGCCGGACCAGGGGCTGCCGGCGGCGTAGGGGCGGGTGGGGTCCAGTTCGGCGACGATCCGGGGCAGCAGGCCCAGGTAGTAGCCCTCGCCCCAGGAGTCGCCGGCCAGGGCGGGCTCCCACTCCCAGTCGCGGAAGCCCCACAGGTTCTCGTTGTTGCCGTTCCACAGGACCAGGCTGGGGTGCGGCATGAGCCGGACGACGTTGTCCCGCGCCTCGGCGTCGACCTCGCCGCGCAGCGGCTGCTCCTCGGGGTAGGCGGAGCAGGCGAAGAGGAAGTCCTGCCAGACCATCAGGCCCAGCTCGTCGCAGGCGTCGTAGAAGGCGTCGTCCTCGTAGATGCCGCCGCCCCACACCCGTACGAGGTCGATGTTGGCCTCGGCGGCCTGGGTGAGGCGGGTGCGGTACCGCTCGGGGGTGATGCGGGAGGGCAGGACGTCGTCGGGGATCCAGTTGACGCCGCGGGCGAAGACGCGGACGCCGTTGACGACGAAGGTGAAACCGGTGCCGTGCTCGTCGGCGGAGCGGTCCAGCTCGACGGTGCGGAAGCCGATCCGGCGCTGCCACGCGTCGAGCGGGCCGTCGTCGTCGGCGAGGGTGACCTCCAGGTCGTACAGGGGCTGCTCGCCGTAGCCGCGGGGCCACCACAGGCGCGCGTCGGGCACCTCCAGCCGCAGGACGGCGCCGTCGCCGGTGGCGACGGCCTCCGCCTCCGCCGCCTCCGTCTCCGTCTCCGTCTCCGCGCCGGTGCCGGTGACGCGGGCGCGGACGGTCAGCGGGCGGCCCTCGCCCCGCGCGGTGCGCTCCAGGTCCAGCCGGACCTCGACGCGGCCGGTGCCGCCGTCGACCGTGACGAGGGGGCGGACGTCGGCGATGCGGGCGGTCGACCAGTGCTCCAGCCGGACGGGGCGCCAGATGCCGGCGGTGACCACGGTCGGCCCCCAGTCCCAGCCGAAGCTGCAGGCCATCTTGCGGATGTACTGCGACGGCTCGGGGTAGACGTTGGGCCGCTCCCCCGTCACGGCGCGGACGGCGGCCGCCTCGTCGTAGGCGGAGGCGAAGCGGACCTGGAGCTCGCCGGTGCGTCCGGTGACGTCGAAGCGGTAGCGGCGGTGCATGTTGCGGGTGGTGCCGACCGGTTCGCCGTCGAGGGTGATGTGCGCGGCGGTGTCGAGGCCGTCGAAGACCAGGTCGGTGCGCTCGTGGGCGCTGTCGTGGGCGAGCCGCGTGGTGTAGGTCCACTCCTGCCGGCCGACCCAGGCGACCTCCTTCTCGTTGAGGCCGATGAACGGGTCGGGGATGACCCCGGCGGCCAGCAGGTCGGTGTGGACGCAACCGGGTACGCGGGCGTCGAGGAGCGCGTCGCCGTGGCGCAGGCTCCAGCCCTCGGTGAGCTGCGTGATGTCCTTCATGGTGCGGCTCCAATCGCCTGACTCAGGCCGGGTCGGATGTACGACGGCGGACAACCTAACCTGCCGATCACCCTCTGTCCATAAACCGGTCTAGCTCCCGACAACCAGGGCGGGGCCCGGCCGCTGCACGGCCGAGACCTGCTCGGACACCGGGTCGAGAGTAACGATTAGGCATCACGCTGGAAACCGGAGCTTTACCGGTTCACATCCGACTGACATAGTGCCGACATCCCACCGGCAGAGTTGAGCCGCAATCCTGAAGGAGCTGGGCACATGGGGAAGAAGAAGACGCTCACGGGGGCGCTTCTCGCCACCGCGATGCTGACCGTCGCGGGGTGCAGTGGCGGGGGCGCCCCCTCCGGGGAGACGGCTGCCGCGCCGTCCTCCCCGGGTGACGTCTCCGGCGAGATCAAGGTCCTCACGCACCGTACGGACCTCGTCCAGAACGGGACGATGGACAAGTACGCCGCCGAGTTCAACAAGACCTACCCCAAGGTGAAGGTGTCCTTCGAGGCGCTCACCGACTACGAGGGCGAGGTCAAGATCCGGATGAACACCGAGGACTACGGTGACGTCCTCATGATCCCGGCCGCCGTCGCCAAGAACGACTACCCGAAGTTCTTCGCCCCCCTGGGCACCCGTGAGGAGCTCGGCTCGAAGTACCGCTTCAGCGACAAGACCGAGGTCGGCGGCAAGGTCTACGGCATCGCCCAGTTCGGCACCGCCAACGGCTTCGTCTACAACAAGGCCGTCTGGAAGAAGGCCGGCATCACCGACTGGCCGACCACCCCGCAGGAGTTCCTCGCCGACCTCCAGGCGATCAAGGCGAAGACGGACTCCGTCCCGTACTACACGAACTTCAAGGACAACTGGCCGATGACGGCCTGGAGCAACAACATCGGCTCGGTCACCTGCGACGCCAAGGCCAACGACAAGCTGGCCGGCCCGGTCTCCCCCTGGAAGGAGGGCAGCGAGCTGCACGTCATCGACTCGCTGCTGCACGACATCGTGAAGGGCGGCCTGTCGGAGAAGGACCCCAACACGACCAACTGGGAAGCCTCCAAGGGCATGATCGCCAAGGGGAAGATCGCCACCATGCACCTGGGCTCCTGGGCGATCACGCAGATGCAGGACGCGGCGAAGAAGGCCGGCGCCGACCCCGCCGAGATCGGCTTCATGCCGTTCCCCGTCCAGAAGGACGGCGTGTTCTGCGCGACGGCCGCCTCGGACTACCAGCAGGCCGTCAACGCCCACTCGGAGCACAAGTCCGCGGCGCGCGCCTGGATCGACTGGTTCACCGAGAAGTCGGGCTACTCGGCGAAGGAGGGCGCCATCTCCGCGGTGAAGGCCGCCGCCATGCCGGACACCCTCAAGGACTTTGGTGACAACGATGTCAAGGTGGTGGAGCGCTCGGAGGCGGAGACCGGGAAGGTGAACGCCATCGACAACGCCGCCGAGATCGGGCTGGCCAAGCCCGACTACCGGCAGAAGCTGGTCGACATCGCCCGCGGCGCGCAGAAGGGCAACCTCCAGGAGTTCTTCGCCGACCTCGACAAGCGGTGGAACGAGGCCGCGAAGACCGCCGGCTCCTGACACCGGCGGACCGGGCCCCGGCCGCACGACACCGGCCGGGGCCCTTCCGCCCGCAGACGCGGACACGAAAGGCCGACATGACCGAAACAACCGACACCGCCCCCGGGCGCGCCGCCACGACCGGGCGGTCCGCTCCGGAGAAGACCCGTACGGCGGGCCGGCGGGCCCGCCGCGGCGGCGCGCCCGAGGCCCCCCGGCAGCGCTCCTGGCGCGACAGCCCGCTGCGGCGGGTCACGCCGTGGCTCTTCCTGGTGCTGCCGCTCGCGCTGCTGATCACGTTCACCTACGTCCCCGTGGCGAACATGGTCTACTACGGCTTCACCGACTGGGACGGGGTCAGCCCGGACCGGAACTTCACGGGCTTCGACAACTACGTACAGATCTTCACCCGCCCCGAGCTCTTCCGCGTCTTCTTCGTCAGCGGCTACTACCTCGCGGCGTCCTTCTTCCAGATCGCCGTCGCGCTCTACTTCGCCACCGTCCTCAGCTTCAACCTGCGGTTCCGCAACTTCTTCAAGGGGATCCTCTTCTTCCCCTACCTGATCAACGGCGTCGCGATCGGCTTCGTCTTCCTCTACTTCTTCCAGGACGGCGGCACCCTGGACTCCGTGCTGTCCTGGCTGGGCGTGACCACGGACCACTCGTGGCTCGGCGACCCCACCTCCGCCAACACCTCCCTCGCGGGGGTGTCGATCTGGCGCTACACCGGGCTGAACTTCGTCCTCTTCCTCGGTGCCATCCAGTCCATCCCCGGCGAGCTCTACGAGGCCGCCCAGTTGGACGGCGCGAGCAGGTGGCAGCAGTTCCGCCACATCATCGCCCCGAGCATCAAGCCCGTCCTCAGCCTCAGCGTCATCCTGGCGATCTCGGGCTCCCTGTCCGTGTTCGAGATCCCCTACATCATGACCGGCGGCGCGACCGGCACCTCGACCTTCGTCATCCAGACGGTCAAGCTCGCCTTCCAGTTCAACAAGACCGGCCTGGCCTCCGCCGCCGCCGTGGTACTGCTCGCGATCATCCTCCTGATCACGTGGATCCAGCGCCGGCTCGTGCCCGACGACAAGGTGGATCTCGTATGACCTCCGACCTCACCGCCGCACCGCCCGCCCGGCGCCGCCGTCCGCCCATCGGGACCGCGCTGACCTACCTGTCGCTGGTCGCCGCCTCGGTGGTGGTCCTGCTGCCGCTGGTCGTCGTGTTCCTGATGTCCCTCAAGACGTCGGAGGAGGCCACGGAGGGGGGCGCGCTCTCCCTGCCGGGGAACTGGCTGAACTTCGACAACTACGTCACGGCCTTCACCGACGGCAACATGCTGTCCGCCTTCGGCAACACGGCCTTCATCCTGTTCTTCTCCATCGGCGGGACCGTCCTCATCGGCTCGATGACCGCCTACGCGATCGACCGCTTCGACTTCCGGGCGAAGAAGACCGTCATGGCGCTGTTCCTCGTGGCCACCCTGGTACCGGGTGTCACCACGCAGGTCGCGACCTTCCAGGTGATCAACAGCTTCGGCCTCGTGGACACGCGCTGGGCGCCGATCCTGCTCTACATGGGCACGGACATCGTGTCGATCTACATCTTCCTGCAGTTCATCCGTGGCATCCCGACCTCGCTGGACGAGGCGGCCCGGCTGGACGGCGCGAACGCCTTCACGATCTACCGGAAGATCATCTTCCCGCTGCTGAAGCCGGCGATCGCCACCGTCGTCATCATCAAGGGGATCACGACCTACAACGACTTCTACATCCCCTTCCTCTACATGCACTCCGAGGACCTCGGCACCATCTCCACCGCCCTGTTCCGCTTCAAGGGTCCCTTCGGCGCCCACTGGGAGGCCATCTCGGCGGGGGCGATCCTCGTCATCGTGCCGACGCTCGTCGTCTTCCTGCTGCTCCAGCGGTGGATCTACAACGGCTTCGCGCAGGGGGCCACGAAGTAGACGAGGAGGACGCGGTGGACGGAGGAGGACGCGCCGACCGGCCCTCGCGCCGGTCCCCCGCCCGCCGGTCCACCGCCTCCCGCCACCCGCCTCCCGCGCCACCAGGCGCGGGGGGCTCCGCGCGTGCCGGACGCGCGTACCGCCCCGGCCCCGGCACCGCGCCGTCGTCGCGGGCGCGGGGTTCCGGACCCCGAGAGAAGGAATCAGCCCCATGCACACGCCGGAGACCCCGCTGGACCACCGCTACCGGGGAGAGCATCCGCTGCGCACCCTGCTCTACCTCTTCGGCCCCGCCCGTGCGCGGCTCGCCGGCGCGGTGGCCGTCTTCTTCGGCAAGCACGCTCCCGTGTGGCTGCTCCCGCCCGTGACGGCGAACGTCATCGACGTCGTCGTCGAGCACCGGCCGCTGGCCGAGCTGTGGTGGAACTGCGCGGTGATGTTCGCGGTCCTGGCCCTGAACCCGCCGCTGCACCTGCTGTACGTGCACTGGATGCACGGTTCGATCCGCCGTGTCGGGCGCGATCTGCGGTCGGCGCTCGTGCACCGCATGCAGCAGCTCTCCATCGGCTACCACAGCCGCACCAACTCCTCGGTGCTCCACACCAAGGTCGTCAGGGACGTCGAGACCCTGGAGACCGGACTCCAGCAGACCGCCGACAACGGGCTCACCGCCGTCGCGACGCTGGCGGGCGGACTCGGCGTGATCACCGTGATCACCCCCGCCTTCCTGCCGGTCTTCCTCGTCCTGGTGCCGGTCTCGGTCCTCCTCGTCGGGATGCTGCGCGCCCGGCTCGGTGAGCGCAACGCCTCGTACCGCCGCTCGGTCGAACGCATGTCGTCCAGCGTCAGCGACATGACCACGCTCATCCCGATCACCCGCGCCCACGGCCTCGAACGCACCGCCCTGGGGCGCGTCGGCCGGGACCTGGACACCGTGCTCCACGAGGGTTCCCGTCTCGACCTGCTCAACGCGCGCTTCGGGTCCCTGTCCTGGGTGGTCTTCAACGCCCTCGGCACGGGCTGCCTGGTGGGCACCGCGCTCGTCGCCTACCACGGCTGGCTGGACGTCACCCCGGGCGAGATCGTCATGCTGAGCGCCTACTTCTCGACCCTCACCGGTTCGGTGACGGCGCTGCTGACGCTGGCGCCCGTCGTCGGCAAGGCCGTCGAGTCGGTGCGGTCCGTCGGGGAGGTCCTCCAGGACCCCGACCTCGAACACAACGACGGCAAGGTCCGGGTGACCGCCGTGGAGGGCGCCTTCCGCTTCGAGGACGTCAGCCTGACCTACGACGGCGAGAGCCGGCCGGCGCTGAGCGGCATCCGGCTCGACGTCCCCGTCGGCCGGACCGTCGCGATCGTCGGCGGCTCCGGTGCGGGGAAGTCCACGCTGCTCAACCTCGTCCTCGGGTTCCACCGTCCGACGGGCGGGCGCCTCCTCCTCGACGGCCGCGACATGAGCGAGCTGGACCTGCGCGACTACCGCAGGTTCGTCTCGGTCGTCCCCCAGGAGTCCGTCCTCTTCGAAGGGAGCGTCCGCGACAACGTCACCTACGGCCTGCCGGACGTCGACGAGGAGACCGTCCGCCGCGCGCTGGCGGACGCGAACGCCGCCGAGTTCGTCGACGGGCTCCCCGAGGGGCTCGACACGGTCGTCGGCGAGCGCGGCACCCGGCTGTCGGGCGGCCAGCGCCAGCGGCTGGCCATCGCGCGGGCCCTCGTACGGGACCCCCGCGTCCTCGTCCTCGACGAGGCGACCTCCGCCCTGGACTCCCGCTCCGAGGCGCTCGTCCAGGAGGCCCTGGCCCGCCTGGTCGCGGGCCGGACGGTCTTCGTCGTGGCGCACAGGCTCTCGACCGTCAGGAACGCCGACCGCATCGTCGTGATGGACCGGGGCCGCGTCCAGGAGACCGGCACCCACGCGGAGCTGCTCGCGCGCGGCGGGGCCTACGCCCGGCTCCAGGCGACGCAACTGGCCTGATCGCGCCCGGGCGGTACGGGAACCCGCCCGGCTCAGGGCCGGGGAAGCGGCATGCTCATGTAGAGCGCCTGCTCGCCCTCGGAGGCGGTCCCGTCGTACAGGGCGGTGTCGAGCCCGCAGAGGGAGAACCCCATCCGCCGGTAGGCGTGGACGGCCGGGGCGTTGACGTTGCTGACCTCCAGCCACAGGTGCCCGGCCCCGCACTCCCGCGCGAACTCCACGGCGCACCCCATCAGCCCGCGCCCCACCCCGCGTCCCCGGTGCGCGGGGGCGACCTCGATGTCCTCGACGACGAGCCGCCGGTTCCACGCGGAGTGGGAGACGGCGGCGAACCCGGCGATCCCGCCGTCCCCGGCGACGGCGACGAAGACCCGCCGCCCGCCACCGCCGTCGCCGCCGTCACCACCGCCGTCGCCGCCGCCACCGTCGGCCCCCTCCGTCCCGGCGTCGGGGAAGACCTTGGTCAGGGGCGGGTCCACGGCCACCTCCCGCACGAAGAACCCGTCCTCGCGCACGGCGACCTCGAACACGGTGGCGGTGGCGAAGGACCCGTCGACCGCCTCGACGGCGGCGGCGTCCCCGGGGCGGGCGGTACGGAAGGTGTAGGGGTCCGCGGAGTCCATGCGGTCGACGCTACGACGGCCCCGCCTCCCGGCCGCCGTCTTTCAGCCGGCGGTCCAGTGGTAGGTCACGTCGGGCTCGTTCTCCTCGTTGCGGCTGCCGTCGTCGAACGCGCCTGCGGTGAAGCCGTGGCGCTCGTAGAACGCGCGGGCGTCCGCGTTGCGCTGGAAGACGTGGAGCGACAGCCGCTCGGGGGAGGCTTCCCTGACGGCCTCCAGGAGGGCCGACCCGATGCCCCGGCGCCGCACGTCGGGCCGCAGGTACAGGTGGTCGAGGACGGTCCCGTCGAGGGCGGCGAAGCCGACGACCTCCGCCGGGTCGCCCGACTCGGCCACCCAGACGGCGCTGCCGGGCAGGACCACGGCGTCGATCCAGGCGCGCGTCTCCTCGTCGCTGTGGAGCCTCGGCAGGTACGGCATGGCCGCCGCCCGCGAGGCGAGGAAGACGGCGGTGATCGCCTCGCCGTCGGCGGGCGTGGCCTCGCGGACGCGCGGGGTCGCGGCGCTGCCGGGGTGGAGCGGCATGGGGACTCTTCTCCGTCGTGGGCGTACTGGACCGAAAACCGCCGGCCCGGGGGCCCGCACCGACCGGTCGCGCACCGGCGCGGGCGGCGGACGCCCCGTGGGGCCGCTTCCGGACACCGCCGTCCCGGGTCGCGCGGCGGCACCGGCCCGCCGGGCCCCCGCCCCGTGCGGGGACGGGGTCCGGTACGGCACTCGGCGCCGTGCCGAGGAGCCGACGCCCGCCGCGCACGACCGCGCGACCGCGAGCGGCGCCACCCTGGACAACCTCCTGGCCGATGCCAAAAACTACACGTCCACCCGCACCCCCCTCGGGCCGCGCCCCGACACAGGCGGGGGACCGATCCGTTGATCCCACAGTTCAGCCACGCCGAGTGGCCGGTCAGCGCCGACCGGCCGCTTCGAAAGGATCGCCCATGGAACCCCGCGGCTACCGCATGGTCATATCGACCCAGCAGGACTTCGTCACGGCTTCCGCCTACGCCGAACGCCAGCTCTACGCCTGGCTGGAGGGCAAGGGGTACGACACGTCGGCGCTCGACGAGGGCCGGAACGACATCGCCCCCCACGTGATCCTGGACTGCGACTCGTCGTCCGGCCGGCACGGCGCGCACACCCGCTGGCGGATGCGCGAGACGCCCTCACCGGAGGACGGTACCTGGCAGTCCACCCTGGTCGTCCGGGCGGACCCGAAGGACGACCGGCGCCGCACCTGGCTCCAGGTGGACATCGAGCACCGCCCCGCCTCCCCGGACCAGGTGCCCAAGCGCGCGAACACGCCCGGCGTCGCCCGTCTGCTCCTGGACTCGCTCGGCGCCCGGGACGGTCTCGCCGAGGTGAAGGCCACACCGGTCTTCATCGAGCCGGAGGACGTCGCGGAGGTCCTCGAGGAGCTCTGCGACGGCGAACGCCGTCTGCCCGTCGTCGTCGCGAGCGTCCCCTACGGCGTGGACGTGGACGACTGGGCGGAGTTGACCGTGGAGAGGGCGTACAAGTACCTCCCGGGCCTGGCCGTACTGTACGTGCTGTCCCCCGAGGCCCAGCCCGACTTCAACCGGGCCCTGGAGTTCCACCCGGTCTTCGGCGGCGGCATCCGCACGTACCTCCCCGGCCTCGACCCCGCCTGGAAGCCCGACGCCCAGCGCCACCCGGTGATGTCCCGCAGGACGATCGAGGCCAACGTGCACCGGGCGGCGTCCGTCCTCGCCTCGCTCCCCCAGCGCCTGGCCCTGCGGCAGCCCCTGCCCGGCGCCCTGGATTCCCTGCCGATCCTGCGGACCAGACCGCGCGCCCGGGAGCACGGTACGGACGTCCAGCGGCTGACCGGCGAGAACACGACGCTCCACGCGATGCTCAACGAGGCCGAGCAGACCGAGGCCGCGCAGGCGAAGAAGATCAGCGACCTCAACGCCGACCTCGACAAGGCGGAACGCACCACCCACGAACTGCGCGGCGAGAACGAGGAGTTGTACGACCAGTTCCAGCACGCGCAGCGGCAGGTCCGCTTCCTCCAGGAGAGGTTGGCGGAAGTCGGCCGGTACGGGGCCTCGTACGCGGTACCCGACGCGCCCGACATCACCTATCCGGAGACGTTCGCCGACCTGCTGGAGCGGTTCGGCGAACTGACCCACCTCGCCTTCACCGGCAAGGCCAAGCCCACCCGCGACCTCGACAGCCAGTCCGTGGACAACTGGCTGCGGGTGGCCTGGGACGCCCTGCTCGCCCTGAACCACTACGCCAGGGCGTCGGCCGGGGGTTCGGCGGGCGGTGACTTCCTGAGCTGGTGCAAGGGGGAGGAGTCACGCGACTTCCCCTTCCCGGCGGCGAAGGTGGCGATGCGCGAGTCCGACACCGTCGCCCGCACGGACAAGCTGCGCCGGGAACGCATGCTGCCGGTCCCGAGGAAGGTCCACGCGGACGGCGTGGTCTTCATGCAGGCACACCTGAAGATCGGCTCCGGGAACACCATCGCGCCCCGGCTGCACTTCTACGACGACGGGCCCCGGACCGGCCGCGTGTACGTCGGGTACCTCGGCCCCCACCTGCGCAACACCCTGACCTGAGGCTCCCGCCCCGTCGGCCCGGCCGCGCGCCGGGCCGACACCCGCACCGTCAGCGGTCCGCCGCGTACCGCACGAACCGCCCCCACCCCTCACGCCCGACCGCGAGGGCGGGACGGCCCGTGTCCTTGGAATCCCGGACGTGGACGGCCTGTTCGGTGAGGGCGACTTCCACGCAGTCGTCGCCCTGGCTGCCGCTGTAGCTGGACTTGAACCAGGCCAGTTCCGTCGTGCTCATAGCTCTCCTCGCAGTTGCTCCAACAGACCCCGCGAGACGTCGGAGTTCAGGGCCTGCGAGCGCAGTGTGTCATAGCGCTGTTGGAGGAGACTCACCTCTTTCGGGTCGGAGATGAGACGGCCGTTCTGCTGCCCCTCGGAGTACGCGAGCCGTTGCCCCTTGGGGGTCTCCAGCAGTCGGAGAGGACCGTCGAGGCACGCGTGTAGCCCGGCATTCAGCGGCACGATCTGAAGCGTCACATTGCGTGGTCTGCTGAGCTCAAGCACGTGGTCGAGCAGCTCCCGCATCTGAGCCCCGTCCCCGAACCGCCGCCGCAGCACGTGTTCCTCGATGATGAAGCTGAACGGCGTGGTCGACCGCTCGAAGATCATCCGCTGTCGCTCCATCCGCCTGTCCATGAAGCTCTCCAGCTGGTCATCCGGCGCCACCGGCACGGTGCCCTCGAACACCGCCCGCGCGTACGCCTCCGACTGCAGCAGTCCCGGCACCAGCCTGCACTCGTACGTGCACATGCTCACCGCCGCCTTCTCCAGCCGGGCCCACCGCCGGAACCACACCGCGAGGCCCGGTTCGCCGCGCGTCAGGTGGCGGGCCGCCTTCCGGAGCGCGCCGGTGTTGCCGAGGGCCTCCTCCGCCCGTTCCACGAACGCCTCGTCCGGCATGCGCCGGCCCAGTTCCACCGACTCCACCGTGTGCTTGGAGAACCGGATCCGCGTGCCGAACTCCACCCGGCTGAGGCCCGCGTGTTCACGCAGCGCCTGGACGACGGCGCCGAACGTCCGCAGGCTGTCCGACGGGGCGGGTTCCCGTTCCCCGTCGCCCGGCCCCGCCGGGCCCCACTCCCCCGCCCCTCCACCGGCCTCCCCCTCGATCACCGTCATACGCGGCCACCTCCACACACCTGCCCACACGAACGCCTGCGCTGGTCGGCCGATCTTCGCGGCGCGACCGATCAAGCGTGGCGGCAGGCACACCGTACTGTCCACCCTCAGTGCCCGTACGCTGACTCTGCGTACGGGGTGTGGCTCTCGCGCGGCAGCGGGCGGTCCCGCCACCGTGGCCCCATGAACCCGAGCACTTCGCAGCTGTCCCCCACAGCGCACGCCTTCAGCCAGCTGTTCTCCTCCACCCGCCGGGGCGCCCGGCTCGCGCGGCTGCTGGCGGTCCTGGAGCTCCACGCCTGGGGCTGCCCGCAGGACGCGTCCGAGCGCGCCGAGTGGATCGTCGCCGAACTGGCCGCGAACGCCGTCCTGCACGGGCGGGTCCGGGGGCGCGGCTTCCGGCTCGGGCTCGCCTTCGACCCGGGTACCGGGACGCTCCGCATCGAGGTGACCGACGCACGCGGCGAACGGGCGCCACACCTCGTGGACGCCGACGCCGACGGCGAGGGCGGTCGCGGTCTGCTCCTGGTCGGCGCGTTCGCCGACCGGTGGGGCAGCGCCGCCTATCCGCCCGGCGGCAAGACCGTGTGGGCGGAGGTGTCCGCCCATGGCGGCCCGGCCGGACGCGCAGTCCGTTCTCCGGGTCCGGTGCGTTCGTCCTGGCGGCCCGGCGTGGTCGGGTGAGCCCGTCTTCCCGGGTCCCGTCCCGGCCGTCGTGACCGGGGCGGCTCCGCGTACCGTGCGGCCGGTACCGCGCCGGGTCGGCGGGTGGTGGACCGCAGGTGCCGCGGCGGGCCGGTCGGGGTCAGGAGGCGGCCTGTTCGACGAGGGCGGCGATGCGCTGCTCGACGGCCGGGGTCAGGTCCGTGAGAGCGAAGGCGGTGGGCCACATCTCGCCGTCGTCCAGGTTCGCCGGGTCGTTGAAGCCGAGGGTGGCGTAGCGGGACTTGAACTTCCCGGAGCTCTGGAAGAAGCAGACGACCTTGCCGTTCTTGGCGTACGCCGGCATGCCGTACCAGGTCTTCGGGGCGAGGGACGGGGCGACCTTCTTGACGATGGCGTGGACGCCCTCGGCGAGGACCCGGTCCGTGCCCTCCATCTCCGCGATCTTCGCGAGGACGTCGGCCTCGCCGTCCGCCTTGGCGCGCGAGCCGCGGCCCTTCGACGCCTTCAGCTCCTTCGCGCGCTCCTTCATCGCCTCCCGCTCCTCCGCCGTGAAGCCGTCGTGGCCCTCGGCGGAGTCCTTCGCGGTGGTCTTGGCGGTGGTCTCGGCGGTGGTCTCGGTCGAGGTCTTGGTGGTCATCGCTGTTCTCCTCGTGGTGTGGATCGGTCGCGCCGTTTCAGACTAGGTTTCGGGGCCCCTGCCCGCTTCTCCGAAACTGACCGGATCAGCCGAGCCGTCGGCCGTCCCGCGCCGGCCCGGGGCCCGGGCGGGCCAGCCGTCCGCGAGCGGGCCCCGGGTGGCGGCTAGGGCGCGGGGACGGGGCCGGGGGCCGGGGCCAGGGCTCGGGGTCGAGGCCGGGGCGCGGGCCCCGGTCGATGGCCGGGGGCGAGGCCGGGGCTGGGGTCCCGGGCCGTCCCGCCGCCGGGGGCCGGGGTGGGCCGTGGGGATCCCGGGGCCGCCGCCCGGAGGCCGACGTCGTTCTCCGGCCGGGCGAGGGTGCCCTTCAGTCGCTCCCCGCGTCCGCGCGGCGGTGTGGCGGTGGGGCGGAAGCCAGTGCGGCGAAGCGGGCGCGCTCGGCCCGACGCTGCGTCAGATAGCCGTACGGGGACGTGCCGTACGCCAGCCGGAACCGGCGGCTCAGCTCCCCGGTCGCCATGCCCGCCTCCCTCGCCAGCGCCAGGACGTCCAGCGGCCTCGCGTACTCCCGGTCGATGCGGTCACGGACCCGGCGCAGCCGCGCCAGTTCGTGCAGCCGTATCGCCGCCGTGCGGGCGCGGGCCCACGCGGGACGGCACATGCGTACTCCCCCTCTTCCGTGACTCTCTTCCGTGACCCTCTCCGGGGCTGCCGTCAGCGGAGTTCCTGGATGCGGATCAGGTTGCCCGCCGGGTCGCGGAAGGCGCAGTCGCGCACGCCGTACGGCTGCTCGGTCGGTTCCTGGACGACCTCGGCTCCCCCGGCCCGCACCTTCTCGAAGACCTCGTCGAGGTCCGGGGCGGCCAGCAGGATCCAGCCGTACGTGCCCTTGGCCATCATCTCGGCGATCATGCGGCGCTCGTCCTCGGTGATGCCCGGATCGGCGGCCGGCGGGGCCAGGAGGATGGAGGTGCCGGGCTGGCCGGCGGGTCCGACCGTGATCCAGCGCATCTTGCCCTGGCCGACGTCGCTGCGGACCGTGAAGCCGAGGACGTCGCGGTAGAAGACGAGCGAGGCGTCCGGGTCGTCATGCGGCAGGAAGGTCGTGTGAATCGTGATGTCCATGCCCGTCACCGTAGGCGCGGACCGGCTCCCGCGCTTCTCCGATCCTGATCGTTTCCCGATCGGCCGCCCCGGGCGCACGAACGGGCCGCCGCGGATCCGGATCAGGGACGCCGGATCGCCCGGGCCACCCGGGCGATCCGGCCTGCCCGAGCGGTCCGGGCTACCAGGGCGGTCCGGCCTGCCCGGCCTGCCCGGGCGGTCCGCTCGTGGCTCGCCGAGGTGGGGTCCGGGTCGTGGACCGCGCGTTGCGGGGCAGGGAGCCGAATCGCCGCGCGGACCGCGGCAGCGTCCGGTACGGGGCCTGGCGCGTACGGGAGTTCGCGTACGGCTCGGGCACCCGGCCGGCAGGGCCGGTCGGCGGCGGTCTCCCCGGCCTCGGCCGGGAGGTGCCCCGGTCGGCGGCGTGCCGTCCAGGATCACGGGGGCTTCGCGGGAAGCGGCCCGCGCGGCCCCGGCGAGGCCGGGAGCGGGGGCGACCGGCTTCCCGGCCGGGAACCGCAGGACGAACCGGGCAGGTCGCCCCGGAGGGTCCTGCGGGCCCTGCGGGGAGACGAGCACACGAGGCTCCGGGCGGACGAGGTCGGTCCTGGGCGGCAGTCCTCTCCCAGGGGTTTCACCTCTTCCCGTATCCGCCCCTCACGCCCTCACGTCCACGCGCCCACCGCCCCCGGCAAGGGGGAAAACGACTCTCGGCGAGAAGGCGCGCCGAATACGCGTGCGCGATGCCGGACAGCCGCCGTACGCCGGGAAAACGGCAGGGCGAAGCAGCGGCGGGGAATTCCTCCGGTGGCCGCGCTTTCGGCCGGACATCGCTTTCCCGGAGCGTTTTCTCTCGCCTTCCGCCCGGCGTCGCCCACGGGCCGGCGCGAGGTGGTGCGGCGACTCGGTGCGGTAACCCGCACCGTAAGCGGAGTCGGCGGCGCGGGCGGGCCGGGCGCTCAGGGAAAGGGAGGCGCCAGGGTCACCGGGGTGGCCGCGGCGGCACCGGGGAAGAGCGGGCGCGGGGGCGCGTGGGACGGGAGGGGGGCGGACGGGTCCATCGGCTCTCCGGGCTCGTGGGGGGAGGGGGGCGGGCACGGTGGACAAGCGGATGCGAGAAGCCAGTTCGACGACACCACCATGTCCGGTATATCGAATGCGATTCGAGAAGCCGATCAGACCGTAAAACCCCGCCGAGAGCGCGTCAATGCCTCCGGCGCGCCGAATTCCCTTTCCCCCGCGCTCTCCGAACCCGAACCCGCGCGCCTCCCCTTCCGGCCGCTACGCCTTTACCCTGCGAGGCGATTGCGGATGTCGTCGACATTGACGGCCGCCCGTTCACGGAACTATGGTCTCGACGATTCGACGAACGCCGTTCGATATGACGAACAATTGGGTGCTGCCCCACCCCCTGCCGCCTCCGCGGCAGGCCGCCGGTGGTGAACGGCTCGGCGGGGCGGCGCCAGACACGCCACCCAGGTGCTCGACTCCCCTCTCCGCACGAGGAGACGTTCATGCGTGTCCGTACACCGCCCGGCGCCTCGGCGCACCGGCCCTCCCCCTGCCTGTCCCGACCGTTCGCGCCCGACGGGTGAGAACCCCGCCCACCGCGTTGCTCGTCCTCGGCCGCGGGGTGGCCGCCCGGGAAGCGGTGGCCCCGCAGTCCCGCGAGCACCCGCGCCGCCACCCGGGCCACCGGAACCACCAGCTCCGGCCCGACACCCCCGGACCGGCGAACCGTACGCCCCCGACCGGACCTTCCTCCTCGCCCGAGCCGTACGCCGGGCGTGCGAGCACACCCGTACCCAGGCCCTTGCGCGCCCTCGTCGAAAAGGTGCACCCATGTCCTCCTCCGTCAGCAGACGACGCCTCCTCCAACTCGCCGGGATCACCGCCGCGGCGACCGCCGCGGGCCCCCTCGCCGGCCACTCCCCCGCCCGAGCGGCCATCCCCCCGGCCCGGGCCGACATCGGCGCCCTGGCCTTCCCCTTCGACCTCGGCCAGGTCCGGCTGACCGCGAGCCGGTGGCTGGACAACCAGAACCGCACCCAGAGCTACCTGCGGTTCGTCGACGTCGACCGGCTGCTGTACAACTTCCGCGCCAACCACCGCCTGCCCACCAACGGCGCCTCCCCCACCGGCGGCTGGGAGGCTCCCGACTTCCCCTTCCGCAGCCACGTCCAGGGCCACTTCCTCACCGCCTGGGCGCAGGCGTACGCCGTGACCGGGGACACCGTCTGCCGGGACAAGGCCCTGTACATGGTCGCCGAGCTGGCCAAGTGCCAGGCCAACAACGGCGCGGCGGGCTTCGGCGCCGGATACCTCTGCGGCTACCCCGAGTCCGACTTCACCGCCCTGGAGGCGCGCACCCTGACCAACGGCAACGTGCCGTACTACACGATCCACAAGACCCTGGCCGGTCTGCTGGACGTGTGGCGGCACATCGGCAGCACCCAGGCCCGTGACGTCCTGCTGGCCCTGGCGGGCTGGGTCGACCGGCGCACCGGCCGTCTCAGTGCGGCGCAGATGCAGGCCATGCTGGGCACCGAGTTCGGCGGCATGAACGCCGTCCTGACCGACCTCTGCCAGCAGACCGGCGACACGCGGTGGCTCGCCGTCGCCCAGCGGTTCGACCACGCCGCGGTGTTCGACCCGCTGGCGGCGAACCAGGACAGGCTGGCCGGTCTGCACGCCAACACCCAGGTGCCGAAGTGGATCGGGGCCGCCCGCGAGTACAAGGCCACCGGCACCACCCGCTACCGGGACATCGCCACCAACGCGTGGAACATCTGCGTCGGCACGCACACGTACGCCATCGGCGGCAACAGCCAGGCCGAGCACTTCCGCGCCCCGAACGCCATCGCCTCTTACCTCCGGAACGACACGTGCGAGAGCTGCAACACCGTCAACATGCTGACGTTGACGCGCGAGTTGTTCGCCCTCGACCCGAACCGGGCCGCGCTGTTCGACTACTACGAGCAGGCGTGGCTCAACCACATGATCGGCCAGCAGAACCCGGCCGACCCCCACGGCCACGTCACCTACTTCACCCCGCTGAATCCCGGAGGCCGGCGCGGCGTGGGCCCCGCCTGGGGCGGGGGCACCTGGAGCACCGACTACACGACCTTCTGGTGCTGCCAGGGCACCGGCCTGGAGATGCACACCCGGCTGATGGACTCCGTCTACTTCCACTCCGGCACCACGCTGACCGTGAACCTCTTCGTCCCCTCGGTCCTCACCTGGACCCAGCGCGGGATCACCGTCACCCAGACCACGTCGTACCCGGCGAGCGACACCACGACCCTGCGCGTCACCGGCAACGCCACCGGCACCTGGGCGATGCGCATCCGCATCCCGAGCTGGACCACCGGGGCGACCATCAGCGTCAACGGCGTCGCGCAGAACATCACCACCACCCCGGGCAGCTACGCCACCCTGTCCCGCGCCTGGACCTCCGGCGACACCGTCACCGTCCGCCTGCCCATGCGCGTCGTCATGCGGGCGGCCAACGACAACCCCGGCGTCGCCGCGATCACCTACGGCCCGGTCGTCCTGTCCGGCAACTACGGCAACACCGCCCTCGCCTCCCTGCCCTCCCTGGACACGTCCTCGATCAGGCGGACCAGCTCCACCGCGCTCGCCTTCACCGCCACCGCGAACGGCGCCACCGTCCCCCTCGGCCCCTTCCACGACGCGCACGGCCACAACTACACCGTCTACTGGAACACCGGCGGCCTCGCCTCCGTCCGCCTCGCCAACGCCGCCAGCGGCCTGGTGCTCGGCGTCCAGGACATGTCCACCGCCGACGGCGGCCGGGCCCTGCAGTGGAGCGACTCCGGCACCGCCGACCACGACTGGGAGATGATCCCCGACGGCGGAGCCTTCCGCTTCCGCAACGTCCACAGCGGCAAGGTGCTCGGCGTGCTGAACATGTCCACGGCCGACGGCGCCGCCGTCCTGCAGTGGGCGGACAACGGCACCGCCGACCACCGCTGGACCCTCCTCGACCAGGGCGACGGCACCTACAAGATCCGCAACGTGCACAGCGGGAAGCTGCTCGCCATCGAGAACGGCTCCACCGCGATCGGCGCCTTCGCGGTCCAGGACTCGGACAACGGCACGGCCGACAACCGGTGGCGCATCGTGCGGTGACGACCGGCCGGCCCCCGTGCCCGCGCCGACGGCACCGGGCGGCGGCCACCGCCGCGGCGGGCGCTCCCGTAGCACCCGGCCGGCGGGGGCCGCCGAGCCGGCCGGGCGGCGACGGCGCAGGGGCGGTCGCGAGATCTCGCAGTACGATGCCAGGCCAGGCGACGTGATCTTCGCCTACTACACCTCGTCCAAGAGGTGGAACCACGCGGGTGTGGTCACCGTCAACAAGAGAGGGAACATCAGCATCACGCAACACGGAGCGGTCCACCACACGACACTGAACCAGTGGTTCTACAGGAACTCGAAGCTGAGCGCCATCAGCATCATCCGTCCCGGGAGCCGGAGTTGAGGCGCGTCGGCAAGTCGGTCTGCACGGCCGCAGCGCTCGTGTTGCTTCTCGGGGGCTGTGACTCCTTCTCCACCGACGAGACTCCCGAACGCGTCAAGAACGGTACTTCCCAGCTTGACCTGACCGTCACCGGACGCCCCACGCCCGGCAGTCTCTCCCTCACCGAGCACGTCCTGGCCCGTCTCAGGGCGCGCGATGCCGCCGGCTTGGCCGAGTTCGCCAGGAAGGACGGCGAGACGGAGAACGACGCGAAGCGCTGGGTGGCTCGCTGGGGGGACGCCGCCCAGCGCCCGGCCACGGCGGACTTCAGCCTCGGGGAGAAAGACGCCTCCGTCGACGTCCGCTTCACCGGAGAGCCCTCCACGTTGTCGCTTCTGTTGATGCCGGAGGACGAGGGCAACGCCTACGACGACAGGTACGTGGTCGTTCTCCGCGAGGACCGGTGACGTGATGGTCAAGCGCCCCGAGCGGCATCGCCCGGTCGGCCTCCACGTGCCCGGCCGTCGCTGAGTCCGCCAGCCGTCCCACGGCGACAGCGCAGGTCCTGTGCCCCCGGTCGGTCCCACCGGCCGGGGGCACAGGCGCACCAGAGCCGTGTCCCGGCGCACGCGCCCGGCGGCCCCGGCCACCACGGTCCCGCCGGCCACGAGACCGCCCTGGCGGTCCGGCCACCGCACCGGCGGTGCCCACCAGGCGGAACGCATCCCTCCCGGCATCCGGAGCGCCCCGCCCCGTCCCCTGCGGATGATCAGCGCTCCCGGTGCCTGCGACAATCGGGGCGCACCACCGGGTGGGGCTCGGAGCATGGGGGGATTTCCGTGACGCGAGACGAGTTGCTGAGCGCGCTGTCGGCGCTTCGGCGGGCCCAGATGGGCGGCCGGCGGGCGCCGCACAAGCCCCTGCTCGTGCTGTGGCTGCTGGGGAGGTTCGCCACGTCCGGCAGCACTGCCGTCGCGTACGACGAGGCGGAGGAGCCGGTCAGCCGGCTGATCAACGACTTCGGGCCCGCCGTGACCAGCCCCGCGCGGGCGCGGGAGCGGGCGGCGATGCCGTTCGTACACCTGGAGCGGGAGCTGTGGGAGCTGCGGGACCGGGACGGCAACGCGATCGGCCCGGACGCGCCGGAGCGGGGCGGTGCGCTGCGGGCCCGGGGGGCGCACGGCCGCCTCCGCCCCGACGTCGAGGCGCTGTTGGCCGACCCGGGCACGCTGACCGCGGCCGTACGCCTCCTGCTGGAGCAGCACTTCACCCCCGCGCTGGAGGCGCCCGTCTGCGACGCCGTCGGGCTCGACCTCGCCGTCGACCTCGGCGACGCCGCGTACGCCCCCGCCGGACGGAAGCGACGCCGGCGCCGGGCCGGTTTCGCCGAGGAGGTACTGCACGCCTACGCGTACGCCTGCGCCTTCTGCGGGTTCGACGGCGCCCTCGGCCGCAACCCCGTCGGCCTGGAGGCGGCGCACGTGCGCTGGCACAGCCAGGACGGCCCGGACGAGGCGAACAACGGCCTGGCCCTGTGCTCCCTGCACCACGCCCTCTTCGACCTCGGCGCCCTCGGGCTCCTGCCCGACCTCCGCATTCAGGTCTCCGAGCTGTACGTCGCCCGTGGCGCGGCCGGCCGCGCCGTCGACGAGCTCCACGGCCGTCCCGTCGCGGCGCCCCGCCCCGGACGCCCCACCGTCGACCCGCGGTTCGTCCTCTGGCACGGCCAGCAGGTCTTCAAGCGCCCCGGGGCCCAGGCCGCGTAGCCCTCGGCGGACACGTCGGCGCGGGGGCGGTCGTGTTCGTCGTCCGAGGTGCTGTTCCCCGGCGCCACGGCCTGCCGTTCGAGGCCCGGACGTCCTCGGGACCTCCGACCGCCGCGCCCTGCCGTTCGAGTCCGGGATCCCGCAACGTCACCGACCACCGCGCCCCCCTGGACCGCGGTGTGCCCAAGAGGCCGGAGACGAGGGCGGCCCCGCGCGGACGTCTCGTCCGCCGGGGGCACCGGGCCTGAGCGCCCGCGGACCTCTCGGCACGCCGTCGGGGCACCGGGCCGGGCCCTCCACGGTCCTCTCCGGCACACCCGCCGCGGGGCGATGGCGGTCGCCGCCCTCGTGCCCGGCGCCGCCCGCGCCGACGCGGCCGCACCGCTACGAGTCGTGAGTCCGTCCGGGCCCCGAGGAGCTCCACGGAGCGGCGCGCCCGCGCCGCGCAGGACACGGCCACCGGGGCCGGGGGCGCCGGGGCCGCCCTCCCCCGACACCCGGACGCCGGCGCCGACGGTAACCGGACGTGCGACGTCGGGAAACCGCCGGCGCTGTTCCAGGTCGCCACCGCGCGCGTGTGGGGGTGGCCCGGCTCCAGCCCGTCGATGTGCGCCGAGTCGGCCCTGGCCCCTGTCCCTTCGACGAACGCGCCGGGAGTGTCCTCGTCCCGGGTGACGACCTCGTGGCGTTCGATCGTCTCGGTGGGCTTGTCGGTCGGCGGTGTCCACGAGACGTCGACGCCGTGGCCCTGGTGACGATGACGGTCGGCGCCGGGGCGGTCCGTGCGGCGTGGCGGAGGGCGCGGGGCGTGCGCGCGGGCCCGCGCCCCCTTTGACCCGGGCTGGACGGACCGTAGTATCACCTGGTCATCGCCGCGACGGGAAACAGGAAGCCGGTGCGAATCCGGCACGGTCCCGCCACTGTGACCGGGGAGTACACCCTTCGACACGCCACTGCGCGCCGCGCGGGAAGGCCAAGGGAAGGAGCGTCGATCCGGGAGTCAGGACACTGGCCTGTCGCGGGCCCGTTCCGAGGAGCGCGGACTCCCCAGGAGGCTTCACGTGTACGACGGCACGTCCCGTCCCCCGCTGTTCACCCCTGCCCGCCGACGCCGCGCCCTGCGGGTGGCGGCCGCGGCCATGGCCCTGTCGGCGGCCCTGCTCGCCGCCGGCTGCGGATCGTCGCACGACACCGCCCGGGACCCGAGGGTCACGGCCCCGTCGGCCGACGGCTTTCCCGTCACCGTCGACAACTGCGGCGTGAGGACGACGTACGAGGAGCCGCCCTCCCGCGTCGTCACCATCCACCAGCACCCGGCGGAACTCATGCTCGCCCTCGGCCTGGGGGACCGCATGGTCGGCACCGCCTTTCCCGACTCCGCCGTCCTGCCCGAACTGCGGAAGGACTACGAGTCGATTCCACAACTGGCGGAGAAGGAACCGTCGTTCGAGACGGTCCTGGAGGCCGAGCCAGACCTCGTCTACGGCGGCTACGGCAGCGCCTTCGCCGGGAACGAGGGCCGCTCCCGCGAGGCGTTCACCGACGCGGGCATCGACACCCACCTCAACCGCGAGTACTGCGGCGAGAAGCGGGTCACGATGGACGACACCTACGACGAGATCCGCACCGTCGGCACGATCTTCGGCGTGCCCGACCAGGCGGACGAGTTGGTCTCCGACCTCCGGGCGCGGGTCGCCAGGGCCGCGAAGGCCGTCGAGGGCCAGCCCGCGGTGCCCGTCTTCGTGTACGACAGCGGCGACAAGGCCCCGTTCACCGCGGGTGGCAGGAGCCTGGGCACCGAAGTGATCCGGCTGGCCGGCGGCACGAACGTCTTCGCCGACCTCGACGACGTCTTCGGCGACGTCTCCTGGGAGCAGGTCGTCGAGCGCAAGCCGGAGGTCATCGCGATCTACGACTACGCCGGTGCCGGGAGTGTCGAGCGGAAGAAGGAGTTCCTGCTGTCGCAGCCCGCTCTGAAGGACGTGCCCGCCATCAGGAACAAGCGGTTCGTCGTCCTGCCGCTGACCGCCACCCTGGTCGGCGTGCGCTCCGCGTACGCGGTGGAGGACCTGGCCCGCGGCATCCACCCCGAGAGCTTCGCGTGACGGCCCCGGTCACCGGCACCGGCACCGGGCGGGTCGCGCGGCGGCGGCAGGGCGGCGGGCGGGCGGGCCGGGCCGGCCTCGCCGTCACCCTCGCCGCCTTGGCCGTCCTGCTGGTGCTCTCCGCCACGGCGGGCCTGGCCATCGGCTCGGTGCGGGTGCCGCCCGGCCAGGTGTGGGGCATCGTGACCCACGCGCTGGGCGCCGGTTGGTCGACCCCGGACTGGTCCGGGGCACGGGAGACGATCGTGCTGGACGTACGGGCGCCGCGGGTGCTGCTCGGCGCGGTGGCCGGCGCCGGGCTCGCCGTGGTGGGCACCGCCTTGCAGGCTCTGATCCGCAACCCGCTCGCGGAGCCCTACCTGCTCGGCGTCTCCTCCGGGGCGTCCCTGGGCGCCGTCGTGGTGATCGTGTTCGGGGTGACCCTGCTCGGTCCGGTGTCGCTGTCGGCCGCCGCGTTCGCGGGCGCGCTGGGCGCGCTGCTGCTCGTCTACGCCACCGCCCGCACCGGCGGCCGGATCACCTCCACGCGGCTGGTCCTGTCCGGGGTGGCCATCGCCGCGGTGCTCACCGCCGTACTGGACCTGCTGCTGCTCACCACCGACCGGGGCAACGAGGCCCGCGCGGTCCTCGCCTGGACCCTCGGCGGCCTCGGCGGCGTCACCTGGGACACCCTGTGGCTGCCCGGCGCCGCCCTCCTCCTGGGCACCGGCACCCTCATGGCGCAGGCCCGCAACCTGAACTTGCTGCTCGCCGGTGAGGAGGCCGCCACCACGATGGGACTGGACGTGGCCCGCTTCCGCGCCCGCATGTTCGTCCTGCTCTCCCTCGTCACCGGCACCCTCGTCGCGGCATGCGGACCGATCGGATTCGTCGGCCTGATGCTGCCGCACGCCGTCCGACTCGTCGTCGGCGGCGACCACCGCCGCGTCCTGCCGACGGCCGCGCTCGGCGGCGCGGTCTTCCTCATCTGGGCCGACATCACCGCACGCGTCGTCGCCGCCCCGATGGAGATACCCGTCGGCGTGCTCACGGCCCTGTGCGGCGGGCCGTTCTTCCTGTGGCTGATGCGCCGCGACGCCCGGCGGGCCACCGACCGGGGAGGGGCATGACCGCCACCGAACTCGTCATCGACGGCGTCACCCTCACCGCCGGCACGCACCGCCTGGTCCAGGACGTCTCCCTGACGGCCCGCCCCGGCGAGGTCATCGGCCTGGTCGGACCGAACGGCAGCGGCAAGTCCAGCCTCCTGCGCGCCGTCTACCGCGTCCTGCGCCCCACGGCCGGCCGGGTCAGCGTCGACGGCGCCGACGCCTGGTCGCTGCCCGTACGGCAACTCGCCCGGACGGTGGCGGCGGTGGTGCAGGAGGCGGGCGTCGACTTCGACCTCACGGTGCGTGAGGTCGTCGCGATGGGCCGCACCCCGCACAAGCGGCTGCTCGACGGGGACACCCCCCGGGACGCCGATCTGATCCGGTCGGCGCTCGCCGCGGTGGACGCCACCGACCTGGCCCACCGCCCCTTCGACCGGCTCTCCGGCGGCGAACGCCAACGCGTGCTCATCGCCCGCGCCCTCGCCCAGCAACCGTCCCTCCTCGTCCTGGACGAACCCACCAACCACCTCGACATCCGCCACCAGCTCGACGTCCTCGGCACCCTGCGGCGGCTGCCCGCGACGGTCCTGGTCGCCCTGCACGACCTCAACCTCGCCGCGTACTACTGCGACCGCCTCTACGTCCTGCGCGACGGCGAGGTCACCGCCTCCGGCCCGCCCGCCGACGTCCTCACCCCCCGGCTCCTCGCCGAGGTCTACGGCGTGACGGGCGAGGTCGCCATCCACCCCCGCACGGGCGCGCCCCAGGTGACCTTCCTCCCCGGAGCACCGCTCCCGACCGCCCAGGCCGAGGCGGATCCCTCCGTCCCGTGATCGTCGGTGCCGCGGCGACGGCCGACGGGTCAAAGACCCCTCACGGCGGGCTCCGGGATCACCGCGCACGGCTCGCTCCGGCCGCGCCGCGGTGCCGTGCCGGTGGCCCCGGTGCGCCGGGTGCCGGTGGGCTGAAGACCGGCGGCGTTCGCACCGCCTACTGGGACTGTCGCGCCGGGGGTTGCCGCGTGGACGGGCCCGGGACGGTACGCATAGCCCTGGACGGTGATCTCCGTGTCCCGCGCGTCGGGCACGCCGAGGAGGGAACAACCGGCCAGCAGCGCGGTCACGCGGCCGAGTGCGAGGGCGGCACGGGTTCGCGCGCGTCCACCACACCGCCTACTCCGACGACGGGGGCTTCAAGGCCGGCATGACGCTGCTGACGGCCGACCGTCCGCCGACCGCCGTCATGACCGGCGCGGACCTCGCCGCACTGGGCGTCTACCGCGCCGCCCACGAACTCGGCCTGCGGATCCCGGACGACCTGTCGCTCGTCGGCTACGACAACACCGCCCTCGCCGCCCTGGCGCCCGTCCAGTTGACCAGCGTGGACCAGGCGGGGCACACCATGGGGTCCGCCGCCACCCGGATGCTCGTCGAACGCGTGGAAGGCCGAAGGGACAGGGCCGTGCAGACCACGATGACCCCGCGACTGGTGGTGCGCGCCACCACCGCGGCACCGCGGGGGCGTTAGGCCGTGGACCGGCGGGCGGCGGCCGCGTCCGCGGCACACCGTGACCGTGGTCCCGAAGGGCGGGCAAAGACGACCGGGCGTCCCGTCCTCCAGGCCCTGTACGAAGCCGGTCTGCGCGTCCCGGAGGACATCGCGGTGGTCGGCTACGACGACATCGAGTTCGCCGCGTCCGCCGTCGTCCCGCTCACCTCGGTACGGCGGCCGGCCGTCGCCGTGGGGCGGCAGGCCGGCCGCCTGTTCATCGAGGACACGGCTGGCGGCCCCGCACGAACACGCCCATGTCGTGCTACGGCCGGAACTGGTCGTGCGCCGGTCCGCCACGGCGGTTCCGGCGCGGTGACCCCGGCCTGCCGCGGCAGGCCGGACCGCGCCCGCCGCAGCCGGCGGGCGGGGCGGCGGGGGCGGGCACGACGGCGCTCCGGAACGGGGAACGGGAGGTCGGTACCGGAGGGCAAGGGCGCCCGGCCGACGACGGACGCGGGTGCGGGGGCACCCGACGCACCACGATCATGCCCTCCGCCGACCGCTCTGCCCACCCCCGGCACGATCCGCGTTCTGGATGGCTTCGATCCATCCGGTGGATGGCCCGTGGCGGGACGCGCCCGCCCCGGGCCGGTTCACTCCCCGGGCGCGTCGGCCATCCGCCTGCCGACGCGGGCGACCGTCTCCCGCAGCCAGATGTGGGCCGCGTCGTGGGTGTGCACGGGGTGCCACCACAGGGCCTCCCGCAGCGGGACCGCCTCGTACGGCGGCTCCATCACGCGCACGGCGGTGAGGGGTGCGAGGATCCGGGCGAGGCGGGCCTGGACCAGGGCGATGCGCCGGGTGCCGGCCACCAGCAGCGGCATGATCTGGAAGCTGTCCACGGACACCTCGACCCGGGGTTCGATGCCGAGCATGCCGAGTTGTCGCACGGCGGGGGCGTCGTAGGTGCGCTGGTAGGTGACCCAGGGCAGTCGGGCCAGGTCCTGGCGGGTGAGGCGGTCGTCGACGCTCGGGTGGTCGTCGGCGACGAGGAAGACCCAGCGGTCGTCGTAGAGGTCGGTGGCGGGGAAGTCGCTGATGACGCCGTGCGGCATGAGCAGGCCGTCCGTGGCGCTCAGCAGGGTCGCGGTGTCGTCCACCACCGTGGTCGGGGTCTGCGCGAACCGCAGGCGGATGCCGGGGGCCTCCTCGTGCACGACGCGGGCGAGTTCGGCGCCGAAGACGGCGATGGCGTAGTCGGAGGCGATCAGCTTGAACTCGCGGCTCTCCCTGGCCGGGTCGAAGTCGGCCTGGCTGGCGAAGAGGCGCTCCAGCACGTCGTAGGCGGTGGAGGCCCGGTCGAGGAGGACCTGCCCGAGGGCGGTCAGCTCGTAGTGGCCGCCGACGCGGGCGAGCAGGTCGTCGTCGAAGTGGCGGCGGAGCCTGGACAGGGCGGCGCTCATGGCGGGCTGGCTGAGCCCGACGCGCTGCCCGGCGCGGGTGACGTTGCGCTCCTCCAGCAGGGCGCGCAGGGCGACGACGAGGTTGAGGTCCAGGCGGCTCAGATTCACGGGCTTTCCCCAGGTGTACGGCACTGACCAGGGAGAATCTACACCGTGGATGCCAGTCATCCACAGAATCGATTTCCCCGATCGCGGGCGGCGGGTCCAGATTGGTCCCACCGCAATCAGGAGGACATGTCCGTGAAACCTGAAGCCGCGTCCGCACTCTTCGCCGGACCCTTCGCCCTCGCCACCCTCTCGCTCCCGGACGGGCCGGTCTTCCCCGCCCTGGTCACCCCCGACGGCCGGGCCCTCGACCTCCGAGTCGCCTTCGACGACCGGGAGTTGACCGTCCGCGGTCTGCTGGAGGCGTGGGACACGGCCGCCGCGCGGCTCGCCGCGCTCGCCGGTGACGGCGGCCCGGGGAAGAGGCCGCTGACGGAGTTCCGGGTGCACGCGCCGGTCGAACCGCGCCAGGTGTTCCAGTCGGGCGCCAATTACCGGCAGCACGTGATCGACCTGCACGTCGCGCACCGGGCGCCGGGTGACGACCGCCCGGAGGAGGAGCGGCGCGCCGAGGCGGCGGAGATCATGGACCGGCGGGCGGCGGAGGACCTCCCGTACGTGTTCATCGGCCTGCCGAGCGCGATCACCGGTCCGTACGACGACGTCGTGCTCCCGGCCTGGGCCGAGCAGCCCGACTGGGAGCTGGAGCTGGCGGCCGTGATCGGCCGGGCCGCGTACCGGGTGTCCGTAGAGGAGGCGCTGGAGCACGTCGCCGGTTACACGATCGCCAACGACCTGACCGACCGGGCCACCGTCTTCCGCCGGGACATGCCGCAGATCGGCACGGACTGGCTGCGCAGCAAGAACGCGCCCGGCTTCACCCCGCTCGGCCCCTGGATCGTGCCCGCCGGATCGATCGCGGACCCCGGTGACCTGCGCCTCACGCTGAAGCTGAACGGCGGGACCATGCAGGACGAGTCCACCAAGGACATGATCTTCAACGTGGCGCGGATGGTCTCCTACGCCTCGCAGACCGCCCGCCTCCTCCCCGGCGACCTGGTGCTCACCGGCTCCCCCGCCGGCAACGGCATGCACTGGGGGCGCCTGCTGCGCGACGGCGACGTCATGGACGCCTCGATCACCGGGCTCGGCGCGCAGCGCACCCGATGCGTGGCGGAGGCGACCCGGTGACCCCGGACCGCACCGACCCGGAGGGCGCGATCGCCCGGGCCGCCGAGGCGTACTCGAACTGGGGCCGCTGGGGCGAGGACGACGTGCTCGGCACGCTCAACTTCCTCGACGAGGCCAAGCGCCGCGAGGGCGCCGCGCTGATCCGCCGGGGCGTCAGCTTCTCCCTCTCTCAGCGCTTCGACATCAACGGCCCGCAGAAGGGCTGGCGGCGGCGCACCAACCCGGTGCACACGATGCTGGACACCGGCACCGACGCCGCCCTCGGCAACCAGGGCCTCCCACACGGCATCGGCGGCGCCGACGACGTGATCACGATGCCGTTGCAGTGCTCCACCCAGTGGGACGGGCTCGGGCACATCTTCGACCACGGCAAGGCGTGGAACGGACGCCCGGCCGAGCAGGTCGTCACCTCCGACGGCGACCGGGTGACCGGCATCGAGCACATGGCCCCGCACGTCGCCGGTCGTGGTGTCCTGCTGGACGTGGGCCGGGTGATCGGCGAGGAGGGGGAGCTCCCCGACGGCTTCGCGATCACCTCCGAGCACCTGACGGCGACGGCCGAGGCGCACGGGGTGCGCGTGGGACGGGGCGACATCGTCCTCGTCCGCACCGGGCAACTCGCCCGCGTCCGCCGGTCGGGTTCCCCCCGCGCCGAAGGCGGCGGGGGAGGCTGGGGCGACTACGCGGGCGGCCCGGCACCCGGGCTGTCCTTCACCACCGCGGGCTGGCTGCACGGCAGCGAGATCGCCGCGCTCGCCACCGACACCTGGGGCTTCGAGGTCCGCCCGAACGAGTTCGAGAACGCCTTCCAGCCCCTGCACCAGGTCGTCATCCCCAACATGGGCCTGCTCATAGGCGAGATGTGGGACCTGGAGGAGCTGGCCGAGGACTGCGCGGCGGACGGCGCGTACGCGTTCTGGCTCACCGCCGCTCCCCTGCCCATCACCGGAGCGGTCGGCTCCCCCGTCAACCCGATCGCCGTCAAGTAAGCCCCCCAGGAAGCGCGGAACGAAGGAGTTCCCCATGAGCACACCCCGTACGGTCCTCGTGGTCGGCGGCGGCGCGGCCGGCAGCGCCGTGACGATCCTGCTGCGCCGCGCCGGCCTCGCGGTGGACCTGATCGAGGCCAAGGACGACTGGAACGCCACCGCCGGGTCCGGCATCACCCTCCAGGGCAACGCCCTGCGCGTCCTGCGGGAGCTCGGCGTGTGGGAGCGGGTGGAGGAGTCCGGCTACGGCTTCGGCTCCGTCGGCATCACCGCCCCCGACGGCACCGTCCTGCACGTCCAGGACGACCTGCGCACCGGCGGCGACGACCTCCCCGCCAGCGTCGGCATGCAGCGTCCCCGGCTCCAGCGGATCCTGATCGACGCCGTCCGCGCGAGCGGGGCCCGGATCCGCCTGGGCACCCGGGCCGAGACCTTCGAGCAGGACGCGGGCGGCGTCTCCGTCCGCTTCACCGACGGCACCGGGGGCCGCTACGACCTGGTGATCGCCGCCGACGGCCTCGGCTCCACCACCCGCACCGCGATCGGCATCCCCGACAGGCCGGAACCCACCGGCATGGCCATCTGGCGCATCGCCGCCCCGCGCCCGACGGGCGTGGTCCGCACCGACCTCGCCTACGGCGGCCCGGCCTACATCGCCGGCTACTGCCCCACCAGCGACACGACCCTCTACGCGTACGTCGTCGAGGCCAACCGCGACCGGGCCTCCATCCCGCCCGAGTCGTACGCGGACGAGATGCGCCGCCTGGCCCGCGCGTACGGCGGCCACTGGCCGGAGATCACCGGCCACATCACCGACCCGGCGCAGGTCAACTACGCCTGGTTCGACCGGCTGTTGGTGGAGGGCTCCTGGCACCGCGGCCGGGTCGTGCTGATCGGTGACGCCGCGCACTGCTGCCCGCCCACCCTCGCACAGGGCGCCGCCCTGTCCCTGGAGGACGCGTGGGTGCTCGCCCAGCTCCTGACCGGCGCCGACCACTGGGACGACGCGCTCCTCCGGGCGTACTACGAGCGGCGGATCGCCCGCGTCCGCCCGGTCGTCGAGGCGTCCGTGCAGATCGGGCGGTGGCAGCTCGACGGCGTGCGCGACGCCGACGTGCCCGGCCTGATGGCCCGCACCATGACGATGCTCCGGGAGCTGCCGTGACCGCCCACCCGTCGCCCGGCCACCACCCCTCGTCGAGCACCGGCGCGCCCCCCTCCCCCACCGTGGACGTGCACGCCCACGTCCTGCTGCCCGAGGTCGAGGCGCTGGTGGAGGGCCGGCCGGGGCTCGCCGGGGCGAGGGCGCTGGACGCCCGCCGCAACGGCCCCGCCGCGCTCGCCGTGAACGGCCCCATGGTCCGCGGGCGCCTCCCCCGGCTGACCGACGCCGCCGTGCGCCTGGCCGCGATGGACGCCCAGGGCGTGGACGTCCAACTGGTCAGCCCCTCCCCCTCTCACTACCACTACTGGGCCGACGAGGAGACCGCGGAGAAGCTGTACCGGCTCGCGGGCGAGGCGACGGCCGCGCACTGCGCGGCCGACCCCGACCGGCTGCGCGGCCTCGGCCTCGTGCCCCTGCAACACCCGGACCTGATGGTGCCCGCACTCGACCACGCCCTGGCACGGGGCCTGTCCGGTGTGGAGATCTCCAGCCACGCCCCCGGACGGGAACTGTCCGACCCGGCCTACGAGCCGTTCTGGACCCGCGCCGAGGAGACGGGCGCGGTCCTCTTCCTGCACCCCTTCGGGTGCACGCTCGACGAGCGCCTGGACCGGTGGTACCTGTCCAACACCGTCGGCCAGCCCACCGAGAACGCCGTCGCCCTCTCCCACCTGATCTTCTCCGGGGTCCTGGACCGGCACCCCGGCCTGAAGCTGATCGCGGCACACGGCGGCGGCTACCTGCCCACCCACATCGGCCGCTCCGACCACGCCTGGTCCACCCGCCCCGACGCGGGGGCGGGCTGCGCGCACCCGCCCAGCAGCTACCTGAAGCGGCTGTACTTCGACTCCCTCGTCCACGACCCGCACGTCCTGCGCGAGCTGGTCCGGGTCGCCGGGGCCGACCGGGTGCTGCTCGGCTCCGACTTCCCCTTCGACATGGGCACCGAGGACCCGGTCGGCGCGCTGCGCGCCGCGCGGCTGTCCGAAGCCGACTTCCACGCCGTACGGGGCGGCAACGCCGCCGCCCTCCTCCGGAAGGACTGACACATGCGCCTGCTCACCCACCTGCGGCACGTCGACCTGGCCGTGCCCGACTACGACAAGCAGCTCGACTTCTACGCGGGCGTCTGGGGCCTGACCAAGGTCGCCGAGGACTCCGGCATCTCCTTCCTGGCCGCCGAGGGCTCCCCGGAGCAGTACGTCGTCCGGTTGCGCAAGGCCGACGAGAAGCGGCTCGACCTCGTCTCCTACGGGGCCGCCTCCCGCGAGGACGTCGACGCCCTCGCGGAGGAACTCCTCGCGGGCGGCGTGCGGCTGATCTCCCGGCCGGGTGCGGTCGACACCCCCGGCGGCGGCTACGGCTTCCGCTTCTTCGACGTCGACGGACGCACCATCGAGGTCTCCGCCGACGTGGAGGTGCGGCGGCACCGCAAGATCGAGGAGAAGGAGTCCATCCCGGTCAAGCTCTCCCACGTCGTCCTCAACTCCCCCGACCTCGACCGCACCCGCGCGTGGTACGAGCGCCACCTCGGCTTCCGCCTCTCCGACACGCTCAGCTCCCCGCACATGGGCGAGGTCATGCACTTCATGCGGATCAGCACCCAGCACCACTCCATGGCCCTCGCGAAGGGCCCGCACACCTCCCTGCACCACATCTCCTTCGAGATGCGCGGCATCGACGAGTACATGCGCGGCTCCGGCCGCGTGATGCGGGCGGGCTTCCGGAAGATCTGGGGCCCGGGGCGGCACATGGCGGGCGACAACACCTTCACGTACTTCCTCGACCCGCACGGCAACACCGTCGAGTACACCACCGAACTGGAGGAGCTCGACGAGGACACCTGGCACCCGCACGTCTACGACTTCTCCCAGCCCGAGGTCACCGACCAGTGGGGCACCGCCAACCCCATGAACGAACTGGTCGCCAAGGAGTCGTTCAACGACCCCGACCGCGGCGTCTTCATCGCCCCGCCGGTCTGATCCCCCGACTCCGGGGGCGCGACAGCCCTGTCACCGCCCTGACTCACCCTGCCGCGCCCCCGGGCACCGGCGCGTTCCCGCCCGCGCCTCCCCCGGCTCCCGCGCCGATGGCGCCCGGGGGAGCCGCGCCCCCTCGACCGACCACTCCCGTCAGGAGCCGCCCCATGCGCTTCGCCTCCTACGAGCACCAGAACCGCCGCCGCGTCGCCCTCGTGGAGGAGGACGGCACCCTCTTCCCCCTGCCCGGCGTCACCTCGCTCACCGCGCTGCTCCAGGAGGGCGACGGGCTGCCCGGCCTGCTCGCCGCCGGCGCCGCGGCTCTCGACGTGCCCCCGGCCCGCACGTCTCCCAGGTCCGGCTCCTGCCCCCGCTCCAACCCGCCTCGGTGCGGGACTTCGTGACGTTCGAGGAGCACGTCGAAGGCGTCCGCAGGTCGGTGGAGGGCACGGGCGGCGTGCCCGAGCAGTGGTACGCGGCGCCGACCTTCTACTTCACCAACCCGCACGCGATCCACGGCCCCCACGACGGGATCCCGGTGCCGCCCGGCTCGGCCGTGCTCGACTTCGAGCTGGAGGTGGCCGCCGTCATCGGCCGCGAGGGCCGCGACCTCACGCCCGAGCAGGCCCGCGACCACATCGTCGGCTACACCGTCCTCAACGACTGGTCCGCCCGCGACCTCCAGTCCGCCGAGATGAGGGTCGGCCTCGGCCCCTGCAAGGGCAAGGACACCGCCACCACCCTCGGCCCGTACCTCGTCACCGCCGACGAACTGGAGCCGCGCCGCGACGCCGACGGCTTCCTGCGCCTGGCGCTGACCGCCGAGGTCAACGGCGAGACCGTCGGCGAGGACCTGCTGTCCAACATGAGCTGGACCTTCGAGGAGATGACCGCCTACGCCTCCCGCGGCACCCGCGTCGTGCCCGGTGACGTGCTCGGCTCCGGCACCTGCGGCAACGGCGGCTGCCTCGCCGAACTGTGGGGCCGGCGCGGCGAGCGGACCCCGCCGCCGCTGGAGCCCGGCGACACCGTCAGCCTCACGGTCGAGGGCATCGGCACGCTCACCAACACGGTCGTGCCCGGCGTCGAGCCGGTTCCCCTGCCGTCCGGCCGGCGCCGCACCCGGGAGCGACCGTGAACGCCCCGCACCCCGGCAGGCTGGCCGGCAAGGTCGTCGTCGTCACCGGCGCGGCCCGCGGCCAGGGCGCCGCCGAGGCCGAGGCCCTCGCGCGGGAGGGCGCCCGCGTCATCGCCACCGACGTCACCGACGCGCCCGGCTGCCGACGGCTCGACGTCACCCGCGAGCAGGACTGGGCCGACCTGGCCGACGACCTCCGCGCGTCGTACGGACAGGTGCACGGGCTGGTCAACAACGCGGGCATCACCTGGCGCGCCCGCCTCGGCGACGTGCGCCCCGAGGACATGGCCCGCGTCCACGCCGTCAACGTCACCGGCCCGCTGCTCGGCATCCAGCACCTCGCCCCGCTCATGCCGCCCGGCTCCGCCATCGTGAACGTCGGCTCCTCGGCGGCCCTCACCGCCCACTACCCGGTCGCCTACACGGCCAGCAAGTGGGCGCTGCGCGGCCTGTCGAAGACCGCGGCCCTGGAACTCGGGCCGCGCGGCATCCGCGTCAACACGGTCCACCCCGGCTACGTCGAGACCGACATGACCGCCCTCGCCGCCCCCGCCTTCCGCGAGGCCAACGTCCGCGAGACGCCGCTGGGCCGCACCGGAACCGTGGACGACGTGGCTCCGCTGGTCGTGTTCCTGCTGTCGGACGAGTCGTCGTTCATCACCGGCGCCGAGATCCCCGTCGACGGCGGGCTCACCGCGCACGGCGGCGTGAAGTCCGTCTCCGACGCGCTGCGCGCGGAGGCCGCGGACGCGTTCGGCGGCGCCGGCCTCGTCGTCGACGGCGGTCGGTCCGCCGTCCCGCCCGGCTCCCCCGGCTCCCCCGGCTGAAAGGAAACCCGCACATGGACAAGGTCCGCGACAGCGCCGCCGAGGCGGTCGCCGACATCCCCGACGGCGCCTCGCTCGCCGTGGGCGGGTTCGGCCTCAGCGGCGTGCCCGAGATACTGATCCGTGCCCTGCACGAGCAGGGCGCGAGCGGTCTGAGGGTGGTCTCCAACAACTGCGGCGTCGACGGCCGCGGCCTCGGCATCCTGCTCGCCGCCGGCCGGATCGCCCGCGTCACCGGCTCCTACGTCGGTGAGAACAAGGAGTTCGCCCGCCAGTACCTCAGCGGTGAACTGGAGGTGGAGCTGACCCCGCAGGGCACCCTCGCGGAACGCCTGCGGGCGGGCGGCGCGGGCATCCCCGCCTTCTACACCCCGGCCGGCGTCGGCACCCAGGTCGCCACCGGTGGCCTGCCCTGGCGGTACGCGCCCGGCGGCACCTCCCGGGCCGAGGCCGGGGAGACCGGGGAGACCGGGGAGGCCGGGGAAGGCACGGTCGCCGTCGCCTCCCCGGCCAAGGAGGTACGCGACTTCGGGGGTCGCCCGCACGTCCTGGAGCACGGCATCACCACCGACTACGCCCTCGTCCGGGCCTGGCGCGGCGACCGCCACGGCAACCTCGTCTTCCGCAGGGCCGCCGCCAACTTCAACCCGCTCGCCGCCATGGCCGGCCGCGTCACCGTCGCCGAGGTCGAGGAGCTCGTCGAGCCGGGCGAGCTGCGCCCCGACGAGGTGCACCTGCCCGGCATCTACGTCCGGCGGATCGTGGCGCTCACCGCCGACGAGGCCGCGGACAAGCAGATCGAACGCCTCTTGACGTCCGCGTCTCCGACACGAGGGATCGCCCACCCATGAGCTGGACCCGCGACCAGATGGCCGTCCGCGCCGCCGCCGAACTCACCGACGGCTCCTACGTCAACCTCGGCATCGGCCTGCCCACCCTCGTCCCCGGCAACCTCCCGCCCGGGGTCCACGTCGTCCTGCACTCCGAGAACGGCATCCTCGGAACCGGCCCCTACCCCACCGAGGACGAGGTCGACCCGGACCTGATCAACGCCGGCAAGGAGACCGTCACCGTCCTGCCCGGTGCCTCCTTCTTCGACTCGGCGCTCTCCTTCGGCATGATCCGCGGCGGCCACATCGACACCGCCGTCCTCGGCGCCATGCAGGTCTCCGCCCGCGGCGACCTCGCCAACTGGATGATCCCCGGGAAGATGGTCAAGGGCATGGGCGGGGCCATGGACCTCGTCCACGGGGCCCGCCGGGTCATCGTGCTCATGGAGCACACCGCCAAGGACGGCAGTCCGAAGGTCGTCGAGGAGTGCACGCTCCCCCTCACCGGCGAACGCTGCGTCCACCGGATCATCACCGACCTCTGCGTCCTCGACGTCACCGGCGACGGCCTCGTCCTCGTCGAGACCGCCCCCGGGGTCACCGTGGAGGACGTGAAGACCCGCACCGACGCCCCCCTCCACGCGGACGGCGCCGCTGCCGCCCGCTGACCCGGGGCACCCCGCACGACCACGGCCGCGGCGGGCCTGCTCCCGGCCCGCCATGCGCACGGGGGCGGCCCCTCCCCCGTACCCCCCGGCCGTTCGGGCCGGTCCGCCCGGGCTGCTGCCGGGTCCACCGCCCACCGGGTGCCGGACGAACTGCCGGCTCGGGGGCGGTGGACCGACGCGCAGGGGCGTCACCGCGTCGGGTTGCGGCTGTGGGAGGTCGCGTCCCCGGCACCGCGCGGTCGGGTTCCGCGCGGCTCCCCGCCCGACCGGGGCGTCCTCCACGCCCGCAAGGACCTCGACGGCACGTCACGCGGTGGCGGGCGGGGCGGCGGGAACGGTGGGGCCCGCGCCTACGACCGGTTGTTCGACGGGCCGAAGAACTCGACCTCGGCGATGGCGACCTGCTTGTCGGGGGAGGCTCCGTAGGCCGAACGCAGGACGAACCGCACGGCGGTGACCTCGCCCACCCGGAACGCGCGGTGCTGGCCCCCGGCGCCCTGGTCGAGGGTGAGGACCCGGGTGACGGTCTTGCCGTCGGCGGTGGTGACCACGGCGTCGACGCGGTGCGGCAGGGCCGAGCGCGAGAGCTGGTCGGGACGGGTGGAGACACCCGGGGTGATCACGAGGTCCAGGAGGCGCGTGGGGCGGTCGAAGCGGGCTTCGAGCCACTCGCCGTCTCCGGACTGGGTCACTCCCGGCCCCCACCAGGTGTTGTTCAGCTTGTCGAAGGCGAGCTGCGGCGCGTGGCCGGGGAAGGACCGCGAGGCCCTGAAACCGTCCGGCCCGACCGGGGCGCGCTTGGCGAAGTGGTCCCGGACCGCGTTCACGGCCCGTTCCGTGTTCAGTCCGGCGGTGACCAGCAGCGCCAGCACCAGCACGCCCACCACCACGTTCGACACGCGCCCGAAGCCGCGCCGCAGCCGCGGCCGGTCGCCGGCCCAGGGCGCCTCTCCCGCGCCGGGCCCGAACAGCCGCCGCCACCAGGGCCGGTGGGGCCGGCCCGGCGCCTCCGCCGAACGGGACATCGGCATGGCGCAGCGCCCGCAGAAGTGCCGGTCGGGCCGGTTGGGCGTGGCGCACCAGGGGCAGGGCACGCCGCCTTCGGTGCCCGTCTCCTGGCCCGGGGCCCGTACCCGGGGGCGGTTCGCGACCGGGCGGCCCGGCAGGACGGGCTCCACGGACGGCCCCGCGGCGGGCCGGGAGTCCGGCTCGGTGACCGGTACGAGCAGGGACCTGGCCGTGTCGTCGGGGGCGGCCTCGGGAAGCGGCCGGGTGGGGGCGGTGTCGTCCGCCCGTGCCGGTACGGGGGCGGTCCGCTCGTCGGGCGAGGGCTCCACGGGCCGGGGGACGGTGGAGGCCCGCGGCGCTTCCGTCCGTTCCGGGTCCTGGCCGGCGGGGGCCGGGGCGGGGGCGGGGGTGGTACCGGTGCCGGTGGCCGTGCTCGGCGGTGCGGCGACGTCCCCTCCGGGCCGCGTCCCACCGGCGGCCGGGTCCGGGGCCGTGGCACGCCCGGACCCGGCCGCCGGGGCGGGCCGTTCCGGCGCTTCGGACGTCCAGCCCAGCACCGCGCCGCAGGAGTCGCAGAAGGACTGGCCGGGTTCCGCCCGGGTCCCGCACTCGGCGCAGTTCGCGGCCCCGGGGGTTCGCCTGGTCATCTCTCGGGGTTCCTTTCGGAGACGGTCACCTGGACCGTGTAGGGCATGTGGGCGGGGCGGGCGGCCGCCACGAGGCGGTCGAGCCGGTGCTCGGCCGCCGGGGTCGGGTCGGGCAGCCGCAGGGTGACGTGGAGCCGGGGGCGGCGCTCGCCGGGGACGGGGCCGAGGGGGCGGGCGTGCCAGTCGGCGGCCCCGCTCTCGCTGATCTCCGGTTCCACCCCGAAGGCCAGCCGGACCGCCTCGGACAGGCCGCGGCGGGTGCCCCGTACGCGGTGCAGGTACGCGGCGGCGGCGACGGCCGCGCGCAGCCGCGCCTCCGGCTCCGTACCGTCGGTCTCGGCGCCGACCCAACCGCCCAGCCACCGGGTGAAGTCGGCCGGGGCCAGGGCCGGGGTGAAGTAGGCGTCCAGGCAGTCGAGGACGCCGAGGATCGGCGCGATGACCTCGTCGAGCCCGGCGACGAAGCGCTGCGCCAGGTCGTCGTCGGCGAAGACGGCCGGCAGCATCGCGCCGATCGGCGCGGAGGACCCCATTCCGTCGATCGAGCCCCTCACGCGCCGTCCCCGATCACGCGGACCCGGTGGTCGAAGGAGAAGACCAGCGACGGCGCTCGGAGATCGATGCGGTCCGTCGCCTCGCCGCGCTTCCCGGTCAACGGGTCGGCGGGGTGGAGGCGGACCTCGTCGACGAGTTCGACTCCGGGGACCCGCTGGAGCACGGCGAAGACCTCGCCGGACTGGACCGGGCGGCCGAAGGGCCACCCCGTGCCGTCGGCGCCGCCGGTGAGCGGGTCGAGGTGGCGGTAGAGCGCGTCGTGGGCCCGGCGGCGTACGCGGTCCGTGTCGACCCCGCGGAAGGCGTGCACGGTGGCGACGACCGTGACGCCCTGGTAGAAGGGCGGGCCGACCGCCAGCCGGGTTCCGATGAGCCGCCGTTCGTCGAGGTGCCGGGTGATCCGGCTCAACAGGTCCTTGCCGGGGACGAGCTGTTCGAAGCGCAGCCGTCCGCCCGGGTCCGGCACCGCCTGCGGGACCACCAGGACCCGTACGGCATAGGCGCCGTGCTCGCCCTCGTCGCCCTCCAGGCAGGTGATGCGGGCCGTCTCCGGAGCGGCCCGGCGGGCCAACTCCTCGTAGTCGCGCAGCGTCACGGCCCGTTCCTGCGCCCGCAGGGTGATGGGGGCGCGGACCTTGGCCTCCTCGACCGTCTCGCCGTCGACCCCGCCGCGCGCCGCCTCCCGGTTGACGACCTCGGCCACGTACGGGACGGAGCTGCGCAGCACCTGTACGGCGCCGCGGGCGACGTTCCCGGCCCGCCCCCCGCCGGTGCGGTAGCGGCGCGCCCGGACGACGGCGCCCTTGGGGGGTGCCGCCCCGTACTGCCGCAGGGTGCCGTCGGGTTCCCGTACGGCGGGGCCGAAGGCGATCTCGCCGGTGGCGGCGTCCAGGGTGATGTGGCGGTCGTGCGGTCCGGAGGCGGCGAAGTGCGGCACGACCGTCCAGTCGGCCCACCCGTCGTGCTCGGCGGTCTGCAGGTGCAGCGGCGGGTCGTCGCCGACGACGGGCGCGTGGGCCAGCCGCAGCCGCTGGCCCGGCAGGCCGGTGGACTCGCCGAGGGCCTCGTCGTGGACCGTCTCGGCGTGCACGGCGCGGGTGGTGCCGCCGATGGTGAAGGCATCGGCGGACCGTACGGTCGGTGACGTGGTGTAGAAGGGCTGGCCGGCCAGCGGTTCGGTGACCCGGCAGCGCAGCCAGCCGGCCCGGCGGCCGCCGGTGCGGGAGACCGCGTGGCCGCCCGGGACGTGGAGCACGACCTCGCCCGGCCGGTTGAGGCCGCCGGTGCCGTCCCGGTCGACCTCGCACTCCGCCCAGCCGTCCTCGGTCCACGCCTCCCACACGAGCGGCGGCTGCCGCGGGTCGACGCCGACGCCGTCGACCCGGCTGTCGAGTTCCAGCGCCACCGCGCAGTGCGGCACCGCGGCGCTGAGCCCGAACAGCAGGCAGTCACCGGCCTGCGGGGCCTCGGCGAAGCACCGGACGTCCTTGCCCTCGGCCAGGTCCGCGGTCCGGTCCTCGACGGCGTCCCCGCTCCTCTGCACCACGACGTGCGTCAACTCGCACGACGTGATGTCGAGTTGCCGTTCGGTGGCGAAGACGACGGCCTCCTCGCTTTCGGTGCGCAGCGTGGCGACCTCGGTGCCGGCCGGCAGGACCACCACCTCCTCCTGGGGGGCGGAGAGCCAGAACGTGACGTCGGTGCGGGCGGCCGAGGGCGGGAAGAGGGTGATGCCGACGAGGTCCAGGAACGCCAGGTGGTTCTTCTCGGGGACGCGGTTGAGCCGGTAGACGATCTGGTCGGCCATGTGGGCGACGGTTTCCACGAGGGTGACGCCGGGGTCGGACACGTTGTGGTCGGTCCACTCGGGGGCGCGCTGCTGGATGTAGCGCTTGGCGTCGTCGACGAACTGCTGGAACCGGCGGTCGTCGAGGTTCGGGGAGGGCAGGGCCATCAGTGGTCGCTTTCCGGAAGGGTGCCCGGGTCGCCCGGGCCGGGCTCGCCGTGGGAGGGGATGACGTAGAAGGGGAAGACGAGGCTGCGCGGGTTGTTGGTGCCGCGGATCGAGTAGCGCACGTCGATGTAGAGGACGCCCTGCTCGGCACCGGCCGTCACCTCGACGTCGTTCACCTCGATCCGGGGCTCCCAGCGGTCGAGGCTCGCGTACACCTCGTGCTGGATGCGGCCCGCGGTGGCTTCGTTGACCGGGGCGAAGACCAGGTCGTGGATGGCGCAGCCGAACTCGGGGCGCATGGGCCGCTCGCCCGGCGCGGTGGCCAGCACGAGCCGGATCGCCTCCTCGATCTCCCGTTCCCCGCTGACCAGGGCGATGGCTCCGGTGGGACCGATCCGCAGCGGGAACGCCCAGCCCGATCCGACGAACTGCTCGGCCATCAGCGGTCCACTCTCCTTCCGGGTGGCTTTCCGGCCGTCACGGCAGCGGATACGGCTTGTTGTTGACCAGCACCACGCCCTGCAACAGGAGGGTCGCGGCCCGGATGCCCACGTTGGCGACGGAGTTGACCTGGACGGTTCCGCCCGCGCTGACCGTCGCGGCGCCGAGCGCCTTGAGGCTGAGCGCGCCCACCGCGTCCACGTTGACCGCGCCGCCGAGCGACTTGAGGTTGACCAGGCCGTGGCCCTCGATGGTGAGGGGCCCGCCGCTCTTGATGGACAGGGCCCGGCGGGCGCTCAGGGTGAGGTCGGTGCCGGCCTCGATCGACACCGAGCGGGAGCCGGTGATGCTGACGGACCCCTTGCTGTCCACGGTGATCTCGGTCTTGGCGCGGTCGAGGTGGATGGTCAGCCGGTCGTTGCCGGTCGCGATCCGTACGCCTTGCTTGCGGGACCCCGTCTGCTGGCTCAGCAGGTCGACGCGGTTGCCCTGCCGGTCGGACAGGGTGTGCCGGATCGCCCGCTTCTTCAGCCCGTCGTGCAGCGGCACGTCCTTGACGACGGTCGGCTGGTCGCGGCCGTTGTAGAGGCCGCCGATGACGAACGGATGGTCCAGGGCGCCACGGTCGAAGGCGACGAGCACCTCGTCGCCGACGTCCAGGGGGAAGAGCCCGCCGCCGCCCTTGCCGCCCAGTTGGACGGTGCGCGTCCAGTCGCTGACGTACGTGTCGTCCAGCCACGGGAACTGGAGCTTCACCCGGCCCTGCTTGAGCGGGTCCTGCACGTCGGTGACCAGGGCGTTCGCCACGCTCGGCAGTCGGGGAGCGGTGGCCGCCGCGCCGCCGGAGGCGAGGCCGAAGAGGGAGCGCCACTGCCGGCCGCTGACGGTCACCCACGTCACGTACTCGCCGTCGTCACCGAAGACGTGCCGCGCCGAGGTGACGGTGTACTTGCCCTCGAACGGGGCGCCCACGTCCCTGAGCGTGACCGGCACTCCGGGGCGCAGCCTGGGGTTGCCGCGCACCGTGACCTCCAGTTCCGCGAAGGAGGAGGTGATGTCGTCGGCGAGCGCCCGGGCGGCGAAGCCGACTTCGGACTGGCGGTCGTAGGGGGTGTCGGTCTCGACCAGTTTGGCCGCCTTGAAGCGGGCCCCCGCCTTCCCGGGGGTGGTGCCGATGGCGACGGCCGCGTTGGTCGTGGCGGGCGCGAGGGCCGTGAGCTTCCGTTTCGTCGTGACGTCCCAGCCGCGGGATTCGACCTTGCCGACCTGGTCGGCGGCGGTGACCGCGGCCCGGCAGCGCAGCACGTCCTGTCCCGCGTGCAGCACGAACGGGCTCTTGTCGCCGTCGGTGCTCGTCGGTGGCGCGCCGGACGCCGGGTCGGGCCGGACGAACCGGAACCTGCCCTTGCCGTCGAGCGACATCACCATCTCGTTCTCGTCGGCGAGCCGGACCAGGAAGTCCCAGTCCGTCACGTTGGCCTGGCTGAGGAACTCGTAGACCGTCTTCGTGGCCTGCACCTCGCCGACCGGGATGCCGCTCGTGCCGGCCAGTTTGCGGGCGATGTCGGAGGCGGTCTGGTTGCGGTACGCGGCGACCCGGCGCTGCCGCATCAGCCGGTGCCCGGGGTCGTAGCCGCGGACGACGGTGAAGGTGCCGGTGCCGTCGTAGTCGGTCTCCATGCCGGTGACCTCGCCGGTGAGCAGGGGGGAGGCGGCGCCCTGCCCGGCGGAGACGGGGGCCAGGACCACGGTGGAGCCGAACTGGACGTTGAGTTTGCCCAGGAGCAGCCCGTGCGGGTCCCGGAAGGTGAGCCGGAAGGCACCGGGCACCCCGGCCCCGAGGTCGACCCAGGCGCCGACGAGGTCGTTGGCGAACTCGTCGGGGAGCCTGGCGCCGTCCAGGGTGAGGTGGATGACGTTGGAGAAGGAAGCCTGCACCATCAGGGACCACCGACCTCTTCGGCCGCGGGGAGCACCAGTTCCGTACCGGTCCGCAGCCGTGACGGGTCGTCGATGCCGTTGGCCTCGGCGATCGCCCGCCAGGCGGTCGCGTCGCCGTACTCCCGCCAGGCCAGCGACTCCAGCGAGTCGCCCGCCACGACGCGGTGCACGCGCTGGGCGGTGAGCGCGCCCGACGTCGGGTTCTGTCCCTTGGTGTTGCTGGGGATCTCGTGCAGGTTCACCCGGCAGGTGGCCCGGATCGGCACGCCGGTCGTCCCGAAGAGGGAGTAGGTGGCGTCCACGGAGGAGACGTACGCGGTGAAGCGCGCGGTGGAGAACGCTCCCCACTGGAAGACCACCCAGGGCGTGGACGGCTGCTTGGCGGCGATGCTCTTCGAGGTCACCTCGCAGCAGGAGAAGAGGGCCTCGACCTTCTTCAGGACCGCGTTCCCGCTCGGGTCGTCCGAGGAGTCGAGGAAGATCTCCACCGTCATCTCCCGGGGCTCCGGCCCCATGAACTCGGGCAGGGCGCCGTCGCGCACGGCGGCGGTGGGGGTCGTCTTCCAGCGTGCGCGGCGGCTCAGCGCGAGCTGGGAGGGGTTGAAGTCGAAACCGAAGTTCTTGATGAGCCCGCCGGGTGTCGTGCTGTGCCCGATCGGCGGCTCGTGAATGGCCAGGGTGGCCCGTACGAGACTCTTGCCCGCGCCACCCCTGGCGCCCTTGCCTGCCATGTGCCGCGACCCCTCAGTCCGTGAACCCGTGGTGCGTGATCTCCAGGACCTCGGTGGCGACACCGGGGTTGGCCGGGTCCAGGGACGGCCCCCGCCAGTTGACGGGCAGCACGTCGATGAGTCCCCAGCGGGCCACCTCGGACCCGTCCGCGCGCAGGGCGGCGATCTGGGCGGTCGGCCGGGTGACCCCGGTGGTGACGGAGGAGATCCAGGCCGCGACCTTGGCGGTGTCCGGGGTGAGGGGCCGGGTCAGCCGGATGGTGGAGAAGGTCACCCGGGACGGAAGCTGCCAGACGAACCCGTTGTTGCCGCCCTCCTGGTGCTGCTCGATCTCCACGGAGGAGGCGAGCCCCTCGCACCCGTTGAAGAACCCGAGGCTCTCGCCGTCGATGGTGAGGGTGAAGAAGACGGTGGATCCCGGGTCGAGATCGCTGGGCATCGGGTGCGCCTTTCAGGGGACGGCGGGTGGGGGTGGGGACCGGGGCCGGGTCGGGGGCTTCAGTTGCGGGGGTCGCGGAGCCTGCCGACCCGCTCCCGGTCGAGCCGGAGCTCGGTCCGCAGCAGCCGGGTCAGCGGCCCGATGAGCCGATGGGTCAGCTCGTCGACCTGGGCGCCGGTGAGGGCGCGGGCGTCGAAGTCGACGGGGGTGTGGGCGGGCGGGGGCTCGTCGGGGGTGGGAGCGGTCGGCGAGGGAGGGGAGTACGGAGGCGGGGGCTCCGGGCTCCGGGTGCGCTGGACGGTGGGAGGCGCGGTGGTGGTCGACGCGAAGGGCGGGGGTGCGGGGAACGGGAGTCGTGGCTGAGGGGCCTGCGGCACCGGGCGGCCGGGGGCGTGCACGCGCACGGGCCCGGCTTCCGCGGCACGCTGGACCGCAGGCACGGACCCGGACGCAGGCGCGGACCCAGACGCGGACGCAGGCGCGACGGGTGGAGCCGGTACGGGAGCCGCTACGGGTGTCGATACGGGTGCGGGGGTGGGCGTCGGGGGCGTCAGGCGCACCGCCGGTCCGGGCACGGACCCCGAAGCTCGTACGGGAGCCGGTACGGGTGCGGGTGCGGGGGTGGGCGTCGGGGGCGTCAGGCGCACCGCCGGTCCGGGCACGGACCCCGAAGCTCGTACGGGAGCGGGCGCGAGCCCCGCCGTCGACGGAGACGGGTGGGCGGCGCTCGCACGCGCCTGACCGGGCACGGCCACAGCACGCTGCACCGAAACCGCCTCCGCGACGCTCCCGCCCCCGGCCGCCGGGGCGGGCGGTGCCGGACGGCCGGACGCGGGCGGGGGCGCCGGGCGCACCGCCGCCCGGGCCTCCGGTCCGGGCCCGCGCCCCGGAGCCGGTACGGGCAGGGGCACACCCGGCGCCGGGTGGCCGGACGGCAGCGGGGGTGCGAGCCCCGGCCTCGGCGGGGGCGTGGCGGTGGTCGCCCGGGCGGGCGCGGCAGCCGCAGCACGCCGTGCCACCGGCGTTGGAGCGGTGACCGGCGCGTGGACGGGCGGGATCGGGGCCCTCTCCGGGGCGGCGGCGGGAGCGGGCGCCGCCGTCGCGGCACGCTGCACCACCGGTACGGGGCCGGACCCCGAAGCCGGGTCCCCGGCGGCGGATCGCCCCGGTGCCGTGGCGGGCGGGACCGGATCGTCACCGGCAGCGGTGAGCGGCCCGCCCGGCGCCGCGTGGCGTCC
>NZ_JAWCTQ010000025.1:0-111893 GCF_032423885.1 Streptomyces tamarix
GGGCTCCGGAGCGGCCGGCCGGGGGGGGGGGGGCGGACGCGCGGACGGCCCGCTCCCCCGGACCGGACCGTCCGGGGGAGCGGGCCGTCAGGCCGCGGGTGGGGCGCCGGTCAGAAGGCGGCCTCGTCCAGCTCCATCAGGGAGTTGTCGACGCCTTCGGCGATCAGGCGCTCGGTGGCGACGCCGGGCAGGACGTTGGCCGCGAAGAACTTCGCCGCCGCGATCTTGCCCCGGTAGAAGGCGGCGTCCTTCGCGGAGGCGCCGGCGGCCAGCTTCTCGGCGGCGACGGCGGCACCGCGCAGCAGCAGGTAGCCGACGACGACGTCACCGGAGGCCATGAGCAGGCGCGTGGTGTTCAGGCCGACCTTGTAGATGTTCTTGACGTCCTCGCCGGTCGCGGTGAGGTCGGTGAGCATCTTGCCGACGATCCCCTCCAGGTCGACGGCCGCCTTGGCGAGCGCTTCGCGGGCGCCGGCCAGCTCGTCGCCGCCGGTGCCCAGCGCGAGGAACTTCTTGATCTCCTCGGAGAGGGCGTTCAGCGAGGCGCCCTGGTCGCGGACGATCTTCCGGAAGAAGAAGTCCTGGCCCTGGATGGCCGTGGTGCCCTCGTAGAGGGTGTCGATCTTGGCGTCGCGGATGTACTGCTCGATCGGGTACTCCTGGAGGTACCCGGAGCCGCCGAACGTCTGGAGGGACTGGGCGAGCTGCTCGTACGACTTCTCGGAGCCGTAGCCCTTCACGATCGGCAGCAGCAGGTCGTTCAGGCCGTGCAGCGCCTTGGCGTCCTCGCCGGCCGCCTCCTTGACCTGGATCTCGTCCTGGATCGCGGCGGTGTACATGACGAGGGCGCGCATGCCCTCCGCGTACGCCTTCTGCGTCATGAGCGAGCGGCGCACGTCGGGGTGGTGCGTGATGGTGACCTTCGGCGCGGTCTTGTCCATGAAGTTCGCCAGGTCGGGGCCCTGGACGCGCTCCTTGGCGTACTCCAGCGCGTTGAGGTAGCCCGTCGACAGGGTGGCGATGGCCTTCGTGCCGACCATCATGCGGGCGAACTCGATGATGCGGAACATCTGGCGGATGCCGTCGTGCTTGTCGCCGATCAGCCAGCCCTTGGCGGGGTGCTTGTCGCCGAAGGTCATCTCGCACGTGTTGGACGCCTTGAGGCCCATCTTGTGCTCGACGTTCGTCGCGTAGACGCCGTTGCGCTCGCCCAGCTCGCCGGTCTCCCAGTCGAAGTGGTACTTCGGGACGAGGAACAGCGACAGGCCCTTGGTGCCCGGACCGGCACCCTCGGGACGGGCGAGGACGTAGTGGAGGATGTTCTCCGACATGTCGTGCTCACCGGAGGTGATGAAGCGCTTCACGCCCTCGATGTGCCACGAGCCGTCCTCCTGCTGGACGGCCTTGGTGCGGCCGGCGCCCACGTCCGAGCCGGCGTCCGGCTCGGTCAGCACCATGGTGGAGCCCCACTGCCTCTCGACCGCGATCTCGGCGATCTTCTTCTGCGCCTCGTTGCCCTCCTCGAAGAGGACGCCGGCGAAGGCCGGGCCGGAGGAGTACATCCAGACGGCCGGGTTCGAGCCGAGGATCAGCTCCGCGTACGCCCAGATGAGCGAGCGGGGCGAGGTCGTGCCGCCGATCTCCTCCGGCAGGCCGAGCCGCCAGTACTCGGAGTCCATGAACGCCTTGTAGGACTTCTTGAACGACTCCGGGATCGGCGCGGTGTTCGTCTCCGGGTCGAAGACCGGCGGGTTGCGGTCCGCGTCGGCGAAGGACTCGGCGAACTCGTTCTCCGCGAGCCGGCGGAGCTCGTCCAGGACGCTCTTGGCGGTCTCGACGTCCATCTCCTCGAACGGACCGGTGCCGTACACCTTGTCGCGGCCGAGGACCTCGAAGAGGTTGAACTCGATGTCGCGGAGATTCGACTTGTAGTGCCCCATGGCGACGGCTCCGTAAGGGATCGGGAGGCAGGTTCCTCGTGCATCTACCAGTTGGTAGCTACGATGATGCTACCCGTGGGTAATAAGGGCAACCCCTGCCGCCCGAACTGTGACGCGTTACGCCTGTCGAAGGGCGTCCACCAGGGCCTTGGCGGTCGCCAGGTTGCAGTTCCCGAGCGTGATGAGCGTCGGATCGCCGTAGTCCCGCCCGAGCGACGGCAGCTTGATCCCGTGCGTTCCGAGGACGGTCCGCAGGTCGCTCACGAGGCTGCGGGCCTCCTGGTCCCGCTCCGGGTCGTAGTGCGCGGTCATCGGGTTCACCCTTTCTGTGCGTGCTGTGACGAAGCGGTCACACAATGGCGCGCCGGTGCGTACGGTGGAAGGCGTTCGCCCACCACGGCGCGAGGTGTGAAAGGTGATCTCCGATGGCGCGAGGGCAGCGCAAGGACATCGACGGGTCGGAGAGCGTCCCGTGCTTCTACGGCAAGGAACTGCGCTTCCAGCGCGAGCGTGCGGCGCTCACGCTGGAGCAGCTGGTGGAGGGCAGCTTCTACGGGGCGACGTACCTGAGCGAGATCGAGCGCGGCCAGCGCCGCATGCCGGTCGACCTGGCCCGCCACGTGGACCGCGTCCTGAAGACGGACGGGTACTTCGAGCGGTGCTGCGACGACGTGCGGCGGGCCCGCCTGCGGGGCCACGCCGAGTACTTCGAGCGCATCTTGGAGGCGGAGAAGCGCGCGGAGACGATTGAGCAGTGGGCGCCTGCCGTCATTCCGGGGTTGCTGCAAGCCGAGCCCTACATGCGTGCACTCTTCCACGGCGAGCATGTGCAGTCTCCGGAGGAGATCGAGGCCAGGGTGCAGGGAAGGCTGGCTCGGGCAAAGCTCCTCCAGGGCGGCGGCAAAGACCCGGAGTACTGGGTGATCCTGCACGAGACGGTGCTGAGGATGCCGGTGCTGCCCCCCAGGAGGATGGCGGAGCAACTGAGGCACATCCTGGACCTGACCGTGAACCACCGGGTAATTGCACAGGTCGTTCCGTGGAGGGCCGGCGCGCATCCGCTCATGTTGAGCAACGCCATGGTGTTGACCTTCGCGGACGCACCGCCATTGGTTTACACGGAGTCCCAGCACCACGGGCTCACGGTTGACGATCCGGCACTCGTGAAGCAATACCAGAAGTCCTACGATGTGTTGAGGGCCGTCGCGTTGTCACCCGAGGCGTCCCTTGCCCTGATCGAGGAAGCGGCAGAGGACTACCGTAATGACAAGCAGACAGCTTGGGTTGACCGGCGCCCGGTGGCGTAAGAGCAGCTACAGCAACACCTCTGGTGGCGATTGCGTCGAAGTCTCCGACAGTCTCCCCGGTGTCGTCCCCGTCCGGGACTCCAAGGTGCCGGACGGGGACGTGCTCGTGGTGTCCGCTCGCGCCTGGGTGCCGTTCGTCGAGGCGCTGAAGGGCTGAGCCCTACGCCGCTCCCGCAGTGCGGGTCGCGTCGTCCAGCCAGTTCAGGTACCACTCCGCGAACGTGACGCCCATCGGCTCCAGGTCGGCGTCGTCGCAGCGCGGGTCGTCCCACATGTTGCCGCGTTCGGGGCCGGACACGACCAGCCACTGGCGCTGGGCGCACCCCGTGGTGGACAGGCAGATCGCTCCGACCGTCGACTCGTCCGTCCACAGGAGGGCTTCCATGCGCTCCTCCCATGCCTCGTGCGCCGCGTCGAACGCGTCCTCGTCGTCGTACTCCTCCTCGTCCGGCTGCTCGGCCACCAGGGCGTCGAGGACCTCGGGGTCCACCCGGTCCACCGGGAACGGCTCGGCGAGGCGCCGCGGCAGCGTCATGTCGGCGCCGTCCCCGTGCCACTGCCACGTGCCGTCCGGGCGCCCTCGGACCGGGTACACGCCGTACGCGGGGCCCACGCCGCCCGCGCCGACGTGCAGCAGGAAGTCGCGGTACTCCTCCGGCAGCCGTACCCCGGCGTACCGCTCCAGGGCCGCCAACTCCCCCTCCGTCAAGGGGTCTTCCAGCGGCGGACCGCCCCGGGGGAACCCGAACACCGCCGCCACGCCCGGCGCCCCGGCCAGCGCCGTGACCCGCTCGCGGACTCCCGCCCATCTCTGCGCACTCATGGGGTGACCCTAGGCCCCGCCACCGACACGCCTCGCCCCCTGGGAGACTGGGCCGATGCGGAAGTGGCTGGCGGTGGGCGTGGGGCTGAACGTGTTCCTCGGGATTCCCGGGGTCGTACCGTTCTGGCTGGTCTGGTACTGGGCGTCGAACTGGCCGCTCGCGGGGCTCGGGTGGACGCAGCGGGAGCCGACCGAGAACGACGGCATGCTGCCGTGGTTCATCGTCGCCACGCCGGTCCTGGTGCTGTTCGGGCTCGTGTGGTGGCTCGCCAACCGGCCCGTGCGGCGCAGGGCCGGGGGGTCCGGGCGGCTGTACTGGTCGGTGGGCGCGGCGGCGGTGCTCGCGCCCACCGGCGCGCTGTTCGTCTCCAGTGCGGTGCGCGGCTGAGGCACCCCGCGGTGGCGGCGGCGCGAACTCGCCGGGCGCGCGCCACGGGGCCCCGGGCACTCAGTACCCTTGCGTGCATGTACGGCTACGAGCAGAACCCGGGCGCCCAGCAGCAGTACGCCCCGCCCCAGCAGGGGTACGGGCAGCAGCCGCCGCTGTACCCGGAGCCGTCCCCGCCGTCCCTCGCGGACGCCGTACGCGCGTTCACCACGGGCTCGCTGTCCGCCGAGGACTTCCAGCAGATCTTCGCCACGTCGAAGGTGTACTGCCCGCGCGGCGACAACCCCGGCTTCCTCGCGCTGCACAACACGCAGCAGCCGGTCATCCCGATGTTCACCTCGCTGAAGCAGCTCCGCCGGTACGCCGGCAAGGAGTCGAAGTACTTCGTGATCACCGGCGCGGAGGTCCTGGACCTCCTCCCGACCGGGTACGGCTTCGTCCTCGACATGGAGGGCGACCACCGGATCGTGTTCGACGCGAAGGCCGTCGAGGAGATGGTCGACTTCGCGATGCGCCGGATGTACGGATAGGGCCGGTTCGGACACCGACCGGTCGTACGCGGTCGCCGCACCGTTTCGTCCTTCGGTCCCCCGTGGTCGGCAGGGAGGGCAGTCGGCCTCCAGGCGGACGGTCGACCCTCCAGGGTCCGCCCGGTGTTCGAGGGGCGAGCGGCCCGCCGGCAGCGCGTCCGCGCGCCACGTGGCCGCCGGGCCCGACGTCCTCCAGGGGGCGCCGTCCCCGCGTGCCGTCCCGGCCGGCCGGGGAGCCGCCGAGCACGCTGCTGATCCGCGAATTCGCCCTGTACGCCCTGTGCCCTGGTGGACCTGGTGCCGCGAGTGGGCGGTGAAGTCCCGGACCGGGCCCGTTCGGCACGGCGGACCGCCGTCTTCCGGCGGGGCGAACCGGTCATCCCGGCCGCCACCGCACGCGTGCCCACGGGCCCGCCGACGCGGCGGGCGTCCCCGCACTCGACCGGGTGGAGGTCCGGCCACCACCGCACGCGTGCCCACGGGCCCGTGACGCGCCCCGGACGGCTCGCCGCGAGCCGCGGCGGCGCCACCCTGGACGCGCCCGGCGCCCGGGGCGCGGCGCTGTCCGGCCCCCGCCGGTGCGGTGACCGGCGATCGGCGCGGCGGGACGGCCCTCACCCGTACGGCTCGTCCGGCGACCGTGGCGGGCGCGGCCGGGGGAGGTCGCGGCGTCCCCGCTCGCCCGGGGCGGGGAGGGGTGCGCGCCGTCGAGGAGGCCCCTCCCGCACCCCGCCGATGCGGCCGGCCCGGGAACAAGGGGGCCCGGTGCGGTGTTCCACTGGCAGGAAGTTCAACCTTCAACTAAAGTGGGCGCACGCCGCCCCGCCGACACCCGGAGGTCCGCAATGCCCGCCGTCACCGTCGAGAACCCGCTCACCCTGCCCCGCGTCACCGCACCGGCGGACGCCCAGGCCCGCAAGGTCCTCACCGTGGTCACCGCGCCGAGCGGCTTCGAGGGCGAGGGCTTCCCGGTCCGCCGCGCGTTCGCCGGGATCAACTACCGCCACCTCGACCCGTTCATCATGATGGACCAGATGGGCGAGGTGGAGTACGCGCCGGGCGAGCCCAAGGGCACCCCCTGGCACCCGCACCGCGGCTTCGAGACCGTCACGTACCTGATCGACGGCACCTTCGTCCACCAGGACTCCAACGGCGGCGGCGGCACCATCACCAACGGCGACACCCAGTGGATGACCGCCGGGTCGGGGCTCCTGCACATCGAGGCGCCCCCGGAGTCGCTCGTCATGTCCGGCGGCCTCTTCCACGGCCTCCAGCTGTGGGTGAACCTCCCCGCCAAGGACAAGATGAAGGACCCCCGCTACCAGGACATCCGCGGCGGCTCCGTCAAGCTCCTCACCTCCTCCGACGGCGGCGCGCTCCTGCGCGTCATCGCCGGCGAGCTGGACGGGCACGAGGGCCCGGGCATCACCCACACGCCCATCACCATGGTCCACGCCACGCTGCGCCCCGGCTCCGAGGTCACGCTGCCCTGGCGCTCCGACTTCAACGCCCTCGCGTACGTCCTCGCCGGGCGCGGCACGGTCGGCACGGAACGGCGTCCCGTCCACACGGGCCAGACCGCCGTCTTCGGCGACGGGGGCGCGGTCACCGTACGGGCCGACGAGAAGCAGGACGGCAACACGCCCGACCTGGAGGTCGTGCTCCTCGGTGGGCGGCCCATCCGGGAGCCCATGGCGCACTACGGGCCGTTCGTCATGAACACCCGCGACGAGCTGCTCCAGGCGTTCGAGGACTTCCAGGCCGGCCGTCTCGGCCGCGTCCCCGCCGTCCACGGCATGGGCGAGGACCAGCCCCTCTGACCGTCTCTGACGGTACGTCACCCGCGTGGGTCCCGCCGGAGTGCGGGGCCCGCGCGCGCGTGGTGCGCTGGGGGCGTGCCGCCGTCCCCGCTGCCCGAACCCGTCCGCCGCCTCGCCGCCTGGTGCGCCGTCGCCCTCCTCGTCACGGGCGCCGCGGCCGTCGCCGTCTGGCTGTGCGTCACCTTCCGGACCGCCGTCGTCCCGGTCCTCCTCGCCCTCCTCGGCACCGCCCTGCTCGGCCCCCTCCACCGCCGGCTCGTCGCGATGCGCCTCAACCGCTCCCTCGCCGCCGGGCTGACCTGCACCGCCGTCGTCGCCGTCTGCGGCGGCGCCGCCTACGTCGTCGTCGCCGCGCTCATCGACACCGGCGACCAGATCGTCGTGTCCCTGCGCCGCGCCGCCCGGGACCTCGCCGGCCCCCTCGGCGCCGCCGGCACCTCCCTCGACGACCTCGCCGCCAATGCCAGGGGCCTCCTCGGCCGGTTCGGCTCGACCGCCGCGTCCGGCGTGCTCAGCGGGATCAGCGTCGTCGGCGAGGTAATCGCCATGGCGGTCCTCGCCCTGTTCCTCGTCTTCTTCTTCCTGCGGGACTCCGGCCGCGCCGTCGGCGCGCTGCGCTCGCTCGCACCGGCGTCGACCGGCGACATGGTGGAGGCCATGGCGCGGCGCGCGTTCGAAGCCGTCGAGGGGTTCATGCGCGGCACCACCCTGATCGCGCTGATCGACGCCGCGTTCATCACCGCCGGACTGCTCGTGCTGCGCGTGCCGGGCGCGGTGGGGCTGGGCGCGCTCGTCTTCGTCGGCGCCTACGTCCCGTACCTCGGCGCGTTCCTCTCCGGGGCCGTCGCCGTGCTCGTCGCCTTCGCGGACCGGGGCCTGGCCATCGCCCTGTGGGCGCTGGGGGTTCTCCTGGCCGTGCAGGTGCTGGAGGGGAACGTCCTCCAGCCGCTGATCCAGAGCCGTACCGTCCAGATGCACCCGGCCGTCGTCATGATCGCCATCACCGCGGGCGCGTCCGTCGCGGGCATCCTCGGCATGCTGCTCGCCGTGCCCCTCGCCGCCGCCGCGTTCGGCGTCCTCGGCGAGGTGCGGCGGCACTACGGTCACCCGGCGGCCGGCGCCCCGCCCTCGTAGAGCTCGAACCAGATCGACTTGCCCTCGCCCCGCGGGTCCACGCCCCACGCGTGCGCCAGCGTCTCCATCAGCACCAGCCCCCGCCCCGAGGAGGCCATCTCGCCCGGCCGCCGGCGGTGCGGCAGCTCGTCGCTCGCGTCCGCGACCTCCACCCGCAGCCGCCGCCCGCCCCGCTCCCCGCGCGCCTCCGCCACCAGCAGTGCGTCCCCGTCCGTGTGGACCAGCACGTTCGTGACCATCTCCGACACCATCAGCACCGCCGAGTCGACCTGGTCCTCGTCCGCCCAGTCGTGCAGCAGCTCCCGCAGCTGACGCCGCGCCCCCGCGATCCGCTCCGGCTCCGCCTGCGCGACCGTCAGCGCCGTGCGCCGCGGCGGTGCCAGCCGCCCGCCCGGCTCGCCCGTACGGGACAGCAGCAGCAGCGCGATGTCGTCCTCGCGCCGGTCCGCGAGCGGGCCCGTCGTGTGGTGCGAACCCGGCCCGTGCACCGCCTGCACCAGCGAGTCCGCCAGTTCCTCCAGCGACTCCCGGCCCGGCTCGTGCTCCTCCAGCAGCTTGCGGACCCGCAGCCAGCCCGTCTCCATGTCGTGCCCGCCGGTCTCCAGCAGGCCGTCCGTGCAGATCATCAGCGTCTCGCCCGGCTCCAGCGTCATCCGCGTCGTCGGGTAGTCCGTGTCCGGGACGATCCCCAGCGGCAGCCCGCCGTCCGTCGGCCGGATCATCACCGTGCCGTCCGCCATCAGCACCGCCGGGTCCGGATGCCCGGCGCGGGCGATGTCCAGCGTGCCCGTCGCCGGATCGACCTCCAGGTACAGGCACGTCGCGAACCGCGCCCCGTCGGCGTCGCCCCCGCCGTTGCCGCCCTCCGTGATCCCGTACAGGAACCGCGACGCCCGCGACAGCACCGCGTCCGGCCGGTGCCCCTCCGAGGCGTACGCGCGCAGGGCGATCCGCAACTGGCCCATCAGCCCCGCCGCCCGCACGTCGTGCCCCTGCACGTCGCCGATCACGAACGCGGCCCGCCCGCCGGGGAGCTGGATCATGTCGTACCAGTCGCCGCCCACCTGGAGCCCGCCGCCCGTCGGCACGTACCGCGCGGCCACCTCCATGCCGGGGACCGCCGGGCCCAGCACCGGCAGCATCGTCCGCTGCAACCCCAGCGACAGCTCCCGCTCCGACTCCGCGACCCCCGCCCTGGCCAGCGCCTGCGCCAGCATCCGCGCCACCGTCGTCAGCACCGACCGCTCGTCCGGGGTGAACCCGACCCGGTACGTGAAGGCCGCCAGCCACGCGCCCATCGTCCGGCCCGCGACGGTCAGCGGCAGGAACGCCCACGACTCCCGGCCGAACCGCCGCGCCAGCGGCCACGTCGTGGGGAACCGCTCCCGGTACTCGTCCGGCGTCGACAGGTAGATCGCCCGCCCGGTGCGGACCACCTCCGCCGCCGGGTAGTCCGTGTCCAGCGGCATCTCCGAGAACGGCTCCTCGTCACCGGGGCCGTACCCGTGCTGCCCGATGATCGTCAGCCGGTCGCCCGCGACCCCGAACACCGCGAGCCCGTCCGGCGAGAACCCCGGCATCGACAGCGACGCCGCGACCCGCAGCACCTCCGCCGTCGACCGCGCCTCCGCCAGCGCCCGCCCCGCGTCCAGCAGGAACGCCTCCCGCGACCGCCGCCAGTCACCCGTCACCGGCGAGCGCGCGGCCCTCCCCGGCTCCGGCTCCGCGACCTCCTGCACCGTGCCGACCAGCCGCAGCCCGGTCCTGTCCACCGACGGCTTCGCCCGCGACCGCACCGTACGGACCACCCGGCCGCTCTCGTCCATCACCCGCAGTCGCGACTCCGCGAGGGTGCCCTCCGCGAGCGCCAGGTTGACCACGCCGTCGATCTCGTTCCAGTCGACCGGGTGGAACCGGGAGCGCACGGCGCCCTCCGTCAGCTCCACGGGCTCGGCGGGCAGCCCGAGCAACCGGGCCGCCTCGGCGTCGAGCTGGACGATTCCGGTCGCGTTGTCCCAACGCCACAGACCGGTCAGGATCGCGGCCAGGACGTCCTCGGTGCGCATTGCCCCACTTTATGGAGAGGGCCCGAAGCACCGCCACTGTGCGGCCCGAAGCACCACCACCGTGCGAAGGCACCGAACGGCCGCCCGGTCGTCCAGGGAGGCGGCGAGGGGACGGACGGTAACCTTGACGGGTCGAGCCCTACCCGCCCACCCAAGACTGGATGAACGACGATGCATCGGTACAGGTCCCACACCTGCGGCGAGCTCCGCGCCTCTGACGTCGGCACCGACGTCCGGCTCAGCGGCTGGCTGCACAATCGGCGCGACCTGGGCGGCATCCTCTTCATCGATCTGCGCGACCACTACGGGATCACGCAGCTCGTCGCCCGGCCCGGCACCCCCGCGTACGAGGCCCTCGACAAGCAGACCAAGGAGTCCGTCGTCCGCGTGGACGGCAAGGTCGTCTCGCGCGGCGCCGAGAACGTCAACGCGGACCTGCCGACCGGCGAGGTCGAGGTCGAGGTCTCCGAGGTCGAGGTGCTGGGCGCCGCCGGCCCGCTGCCCTTCACCATCAACACGGACGACGGTGTCAACGAGGAGCGCCGCCTGGAGTACCGCTTCCTCGACCTGCGCCGCGAGCGCATGCACCGCAACATCATGCTGCGCACGGCCGTGATCTCCGCGATCCGGCAGAAGATGGTCGCCCTCGGCTTCAACGAGATGGCCACGCCGATCCTCACCGCGACCTCCCCCGAGGGCGCCCGCGACTTCGTCGTGCCCTCCCGCCTCAACCCGGGCAAGTTCTACGCGCTGCCGCAGGCGCCGCAGCAGTTCAAGCAGCTGCTCATGGTCTCCGGCTTCGACCGCTACTTCCAGATCGCGCCCTGCTTCCGCGACGAGGACGCCCGCGCCGACCGCTCGCCGGGCGAGTTCTACCAGCTCGACGTGGAGATGTCCTTCGTCGAGCAGGAGGACGTCTTCCAGCCGATCGAGAAGCTCATGACCGAGCTGTTCGAGGAGTTCGGCGGCGGTCGCCACGTCACGTCGCCGTTCCCGCGGATCCCGTTCCGCGAGGCGATGCTGAAGTACGGCTCCGACAAGCCGGACCTGCGCGCCCGGCTGGAGCTCGTCGACCTCACGGACGTCTTCGCGGACTCCGGGTTCAAGGCGTTCGCCGGCAAGCACGTCCGCGCCCTGCCGGTCCCGGCCGTGCAGGACCAGCCGCGCAAGTTCTTCGACTCGATGGGCGACTTCGCCGTCGAGCACGGCGCGAAGGGCCTCGCCTGGATCCGCGTCGGCGAGGACATGACGCTCAGCGGCCCGATCGCGAAGTTCCTCACCGAGGAGGACGTGAAGACGCTCGTCGACCGCCTCGGCCTGAAGCCCGGCCACGCCGTGTTCTTCGGCGCCGGCGAGTTCGACGAGGTCTCCAAGATCATGGGCGCCGTGCGCGTCGAGGCCGCCAAGCGCGCCGGCCACTTCGAGGAGAACGTCTTCCGCTTCTGCTGGATCGTCGACTTCCCGATGTACGAGAAGGACGAGGAGACCGGCAAGATCGACTTCTCGCACAACCCCTTCTCGATGCCCCAGGGCGGCATGAAGGACCTGGAGGAGAAGGACCCGCTCGACATCCTGGCCTGGCAGTACGACATCGTCTGCAACGGCGTCGAGCTCTCCTCCGGCGCGATCCGGAACCACGAGCCGGAGATCATGATCAAGGCGTTCGAGATCGCCGGGTACGACCGCGAGACCGTCGAGCAGGAGTTCGCGGGCATGCTCCGCGCGTTCCGCTTCGGCGCCCCGCCGCACGGCGGCATCGCCCCCGGTGTCGACCGCATCGTCATGCTGCTGGCCGACGAGCCGAACATCCGCGAGACGATCGCCTTCCCGCTCAACGGCAACGCCCAGGACCTGATGATGGGCGCCCCGACGGAGCTGGACGAGGCGCGCCTGCGGGAGCTGAACATCGCGCTGCGCAAGCCGGTGTCGGACAAGTAGGCACGGCGCGGACGGGCTGAAGGCCCCGGGACCCCACGGTCCCGGGGCCTTTCCCGTGGCCCGGCCCGCCGGGGTCCGGCGCCGATTCACCCGGGTGCGGCTGCCTCCGCCGCGCGAACCGGCCCGTGTCGAGGGCGTGCGAGAACCGAAGGGGCGCACTAGTAGTACATCCACTCAAATCGTATTGTCCGATTGAATACTCCTTCACTCATTCGGGTGACTGCTTCCCTCGTGCACCCTTTCCTACCGTGGCGGAACCGCCCATCGGGCTCGAGTCCGGGAGGAAGCATGCAATCCGTCCGCACCCGTTCCGCCGCCGTCGTCGCGGCCCTCCTCCTCTGCCTGGCCGCCGTGCTCGCCACGCAGAGCCACACCACCCCAGCCGCCGCCCAGGGCCCCGACGGGGGCGTCGCGCACCTGCAGCAGGGCAACGTGAACCTACAGCCGACCGCGTCGGGCACCTGGGTCAACACGTCCCTGCGGGTCACGTTGCCCCGGCCCGGAACGTACCTCCTGGACGCGGACGTCCGCGGGCGCATCGCGGCCGACGACCGCCTCCTCGCGTCCATCCAGGCCCGGCTCTGGAACGTCACCGAGAACGAGGCGGTGCCGCTGAGCGAGCGCCTTGTCACCCACATGAACATCCCCGCCCTGGGCATCGTCGCCAAGCAGTCGACGGCGCCGATCAGCGAGCGCATCACGGTGACCGAGGAGACCACGATCCGACTGCAGGTGAGGCGGGTCAACAGCGTCGGCGAGACGATCCGGGCCGACATCTTCTCGGACGGCTCCGGCCGCACGGCGCTCCGCTACCAGCGAGTCTGACCCCCGGTGGTCCCCGATCGCAGGGGACGACCCGAGGCCCCGGGTTCCCGGCCCTCCGGAGCCCGGGGCCGCGGCCGTCCCGGGCGGCCCCGCGCCGCGGGCACCCGACCGGGCGGGGTCGCGCGTACGGGGGCGTTCTGCGGGCAGGGGCGTTCTGGGCGGGGCCCGCCGTGGGAGCTGTGAAGGGGAGGCCCCTCGCGGCCTCCGAAGCCGCCACCACCGAAAGGCCCGACATGCCCGTCCTGCGACGCCCCCGCCGCCGCCTCCTCGCCGCGACGCTGCTGCTCGCGCTCCTGCCGCTGTCCGCCTGCGCCGCCGGCGGCGACGGCGCCGGAGCCGGCGGTCGCGACAGGGGTCCCGGCGCGGCCACCGCCACCCGGAGCCAGGAGGGCCACGCGCCCCCGCGCGCCGTGCCCGGACCGCCCGCCGCGCCCGCCAGCATCCCCGGCCTCGGCCCGGCCACCCGCGCCGCCATCCCGCACGACAGCCGCCAGGCCCTCGTCGTCCAGGGCCACGGCCGGGACGTGAACACGGGCACGGCCACCCTGTACGAACGCCGCCCCGGCACCGGCTGGACCGCCGTCTCCGAACCGTGGCCCGCGCACAACGGCGTGCGGGGCTGGACCGACCACCACGTCCAGGACGACCTGCGCTCCCCGATCGGCGTCTTCGGCCTCACCGACGCGGGCGGCCTCCTCCCGGACCCGGGCGCGAAGCTCCCGTACGACCAGAACGCCGATTTCACCGCCACCGGCAGCGGCTCCCTGGGCGAACCGCTGGAGGGGTCGTTCGACTACGTCGTCGCCATCAACTACAACCGCGTCTCCGGTACGACCCCCCTCGACCTGACCCGCCCGCTCGGCGAGGAGCGCGGCGGCGGCATCTGGATCCACGTCGACCACGACGGGCCCACGCAGGGCTGCGTGTCGCTGGGCCGCGCCCACATGCGGGAGCTGCTGAGGTGGCTGGACCCGGCGCACAAGCCGGTGGTGGTGATGGGCGACGTGCAGAGCCTGGGCCTCTGATCAGGGCACCGGCGCCCGTTCCGGGGCGCCGCCCGGACCACCGGGCCGGGCACCCCCGCCGACGACCGTCCCCCGGTCCCCGTCCCGGTCCCCGTCCCGGTCCCCGTCCTGGTCTCTGTTCCGGTCCCCGTCCTGGTCTCCGCTCCGGCCCCTACTCCGGTCCCCGCTCCGGTCCCCGTCCTGGTCCCCGTCCCGGTCGGCGGCGGCGCGTCCCCACGCCGTACCGCCCAGGACCAGCACGACGCCCGCGAACCCCAGCCAGCCCGGCCGGTCGCCCGCCAGCGCGATGCCGACCACGGCCGCCCACACCGGCTCCGTACCGAGCAGGAGGCTCACCCGCGACGGGGACGTGCGCCGTACGGCCCACATCTGGACGAAGAACGCGAACAGCGTGCAGAACACCGACAGGTACAGCAGCCCCAGCCACTCGCCCGCCCCGAACCCGGCGGCCACCGCCCACGGCGCGCCGCCCCCGCCGGACCCCACCGCCAGCAGCGCGAACACCAACACCGCCCCGCCCAACTGGACGGTCGTCAGCGACAGGGAGTCCGCGCCCCGCACCGACCCCATCCGCGCCATCGCCAGCACGTGCGCCGTACGGGCCACGGCGGCGCCCAGCATCAGCAGGTCCCCGCCGGACGGGGCGCTGAACCCGGCGCCCTGCGTCAGCAGCACCACCCCGAGCACCGACGTCCCGGCCGCCGCCGCGAACGCCCCGGACAGTCGGGTCCGGCGCACCAGGCTCTCCGCGACCGGGGTGAGGACCATGGTGAGGCTGATGATCAGCCCGGCGTTGGTCGCGGAGGTGTGGACGACGCCGTACGTCTCCAGGACGAAGATCCCCGCGAGGATCACCCCCAGCACCCCGGCCCCCCGCACCTGCGCCCGGCTCATCCCCCGCAGCCTCCGCCACCCGGCGACGACCAGCACGGGCACCACGACCGCGAACCGCAGCACGAGCACGGCGAGCACCGTCCCGGCGGTGGTGATCCCCTTGGCGGCCAGGTAACTGGACCCCCACACGACGGCGACCAGCAGTACGGGCAGGTCGGTCAGCCAGGCCCGGCGGGCGACGGCAACGGACACGGGAGGCTCCTCGGCGGCGGTATGGGCGCGCGGGCACGCGGGGGTCGGGCCGGGGACCTCGTCGTCGCCGGACGGTCACCGGACGGCCGCGCCGCGCCCCGACCGGGTGGCCGCCGGGCGGGTCGTACCGCCGAACGATCGTCCCGCAGCCAGCCGGTCGCCGGTCGGGTGGTGCCGTGCCGTGCCGTGCCTGGTCGGGCGGGCGGGTGGTGCCTGCCGTGCGGTGGGCGGGTGGCCGTCGGGCGGGTGGTGCCGTGGCGGGGTGGCCGCCGGGCGAGCCGTGCCGCGCCGCCGTCGGGCGGGTGGTGCCCCTGTCGGACGGTCACGGCCGTCTCGCCGTCGGGCGGGTGGGTGCCGGACGCACGGGACCGCCGCCCCGCGGGTGGGGCGGCGGTCCTCGCGGAGAGCCGTCAGGCGTCCTTCTTGGGCTCCTCCAGGCGCGGGAACAGGACCGCGCCCTTCGTCACCGTCGCGCCGGGCGGGAGCTGACCCCACCTGCCGGCATCGGCGAGCGGCTGGTCGGCGAGGGCGCCCAGGGCGGGCTCCGCGCCGAGGGACTCCCACAGCTTCCCGGACGTCTCCGGCATCACCGGGTTCAGCAGGACGGCCACCGCGCGGAGCGACTCGGCCGCCGTGTACAGGATCGTCGCCAGGCGGGCACGGCCCTCCGGCGACGTGTCCTTCGCGACCTTCCAGGGCTCCTGCTCCGTGATGTAGCCGTTGACCTGCTTCACGAAGTCGAAGACCGCCAGGATGCCGCCCTGGAAGTCCAGCTCCTCGCCGATCTTCCGGTCGGCCTCCGCGACCGCCTTCGCCAGGCCGTCCCGGACGGCCCGCTCGGCGTCACCGGCGGCCGTGGCCTCCGGCAGGGCGCCGTCGAAGTACTTGCCGACCATCGCCGCGACGCGCGAGGCGAGGTTGCCGTAGTCGTTGGCCAGCTCGGAGGTGTAGCGGGCGGTGAAGTCCTCCCACGAGAACGAGCCGTCGCTGCCGAACGCGATCGCCCGCAGGAAGTACCAGCGGTAGGCGTCCACGCCGAAGTGCGAGGTCAGGTCCTGCGGCTTGATGCCGGTCAGGTTCGACTTCGACATCTTCTCGCCGCCGACCATCAGCCAGCCGTTCGCCGCGACCTTCCCCGGCAGGGGCAGGCCCTGCGCCATCAGCATCGCGGGCCAGATCACCGCGTGGAAGCGCAGGATGTCCTTGCCGACCAGGTGCACGTCGGCGGGGAACGTCGACTCGAACTTCGCCTGGTCGGAGCCGTAGCCGACGGCCGTCGCGTAGTTCAGGAGCGCGTCCACCCACACGTAGATGACGTGCTTCTCGTCCCACGGGATCGGGATGCCCCAGTCGAAGGTCGAGCGGGAGATCGACAGGTCCTGGAGGCCCTGCTTGACGAAGTTCACGACCTCGTTGCGGGCCGACTCGGGCTGGATGAAGCCCGGGTTCGCCTCGTAGAACTCCAGGAGCTTCGGGCCGTACGCGGAGAGCTTGAAGAAGTAGTTCTCCTCCTTGAGGATCTCCACCGGCTTCTTGTGGATCGGGCAGAGCTTCGTGCCCTGCTCGTCCTCGATCAGGTCGCCGGGGAGCTTGTACTCCTCGCAGCCCACGCAGTACGGGCCCTCGTAGCCGCCCTTGTAGATCTCGCCCTTGTCGTACAGGTCCTGCACGAACTCCTGGACGCGGTCCGTGTGCCGCTTCTCCGTGGTGCGGATGAAGTCGTCGTTCGCGATGTCCAGGTGCTGCCAGAGGGGCTTCCACGCCTCCTCGACGAGCTTGTCGCACCACTCCTGGGGGGTGACCCCGTTCGCGTCGGCCGTGCGCATGATCTTCTGACCGTGCTCGTCCGTGCCGGTGAGGTACCACACCTTCTCGCCGCGCTGACGGTGCCAGCGCGTGAGCACGTCGCCTGCGACGGTCGTGTAGGCGTGGCCCAGGTGAGGAGCGTCGTTGACGTAGTAAATGGGGGTCGATACGTAGAAGGCCTTCACGCCTTCGTCCCCCTGCTTCTCGGATCCAGTGGCCGCCATGGTCGAAATCCTATCGGTCGGCCGAAGCCCCCCTCACCTCCATTCGCCTCCGCCCGCCTCCGGGGCGCGGCGGTCCGGGTCGGCCCGGACGGGGACGAGCCGCCGTCCCCCGAGCCGCTCGCCGCCCTCGCGGGTCCTGGCGGGAGCGGTGGGCCCGGCGGGGCCGGTGGGGCCGGTGAGCCCGGTGGGATCGGCGGGGGCCCGGTCGTGACGGTGGACCCGGCCCCCGCGCCGGCGGCGGCGCCTCGGACCGGCCGGGGGCGGGACGGCCGGGGTCAGGCCGGCCAGGAGGCGAGGAGCTCGCGGTAGAAGCGGGCGTGCGGGACGTCCCGGGGGGCGGGGCCGGCGTGGAAGAAGGCGGCGTTGTCGACGTCCAGCTTGCGCAGGTAGTCGAACGCCTTGGCGTCCTCCTCGCCGAACGCGACGAACTGCCAGAACACCGGCCGCCCGGTCGCGGCGGCCTCCGCGAGGGCCTGCGTGGCGGCGGTCTTCGACTCGGGGGCGCCGTCCGTCTGGAAGATCACCAGCGCGGGGCGGCCGGGGTCGGCCTTCTCGTGGTGGGAGAGCACCTCGCGGACGGCGCGGTCGTAGTTGGTGCGGCCCATGCGTCCGAGGCCGTCGTGCAGGGTGTCGATCCGTCCCCCGACGTTGTCGAGGGTGACGTCGCCGGTGCCGTCGACCTCGGTGGAGAAGAACACGACGGGCACGGTCGCGTTCTCGTCGAGGTGCGCGGCGAGCGCGAGCGCCTGCTCGCCGAGGTGCTGGGCGCTGCCGTCCTTGTAGTACGGGCGCATGGACCCCGACCGGTCGAGCACGAGGTACACGGTGGCCCGCTTCCCGGCGAGGCCCCGCTTGCGCAGCGCGGCGCCGGCGGCCTTGTACGCCTCGACGACGTTCTCGGGCGCCACGGCCTTGACCCGCCGCAGCGCGACGGCGGGCTCACCGCTCTTGGCCTCCGGGGCCTCCGCTTCCGGGGCCTCGGCTTCTGAAGCCTTGGCCTCAGGGATCTTGGACTCAGGGGTCTTGGTCTCCGGGGTCTTCGTTTCCGAGGCGCCGGCTTCCGGGGTCCCGCCGCCCGGGGCCTCCGGAGCGGCTCCACCGTCCGGGCCGGTGGTGACCGCACCGGTGGCGGTGTCCGTCTCGGCGGTGTCCGTGGTGTCCGCGTCAGCGGTGTCCGCCTCGGTGGTGTCCGTGGTGTCCGCGGCGGGGGCGTTCCCGGTCTCGGGCTCCTGCGGCGCGTCGGCGGCCCCGGCTTCCGGGGCGGTCGTGTCCGGTGCTGCTTCCACGGGGTCGGCGGCCGTACCGTCCGCGTCGGAGGCCGTCGTGGCACCGGGCTCCTGCGGTGCGGTGTCGGCGGTGGGTTCGGCGGTCTCCACGGCGGCGGGTTCAGCCACCGTTTCGGCGGATTCCACCGGGGGCTGCTCGGCTGTCGTGGCCTCGGGCTCGGGGGTGGCGGCAGTGTCCGCGTTGTCCGCGTTGTCCGCGTCGGGGGCGTCCACGGCCTCGGGCGCATGCGCGGTCGGCTCCGCAACGGTCGGCTCCACGGCGGCGGGCTCGGCCACCGGGGTGGTGGTGTCCACCGGGGGCTGCTCGGCTGTCCTGGCCTCGGGCTCCGGCTCGGCGGCGTCCGGCCGGTCCGCGTCCAGGGCGTCCACGGCCTCGGGCGCATGCGCAGTCGGCTCCACGGCAGTCGGCTCCGAGGCGGTCGGCTCCGCAGCGGCCGTGGTCACGGGGTCGGGGTCCGCAGCGGCCGTGGTCACGGGGTCCGGGTCCGAGGCGACCGGCTTCGTGGTGGCCGGATCCGCAGTGGCCGGGGGCTCGGCGGCCGGGGGTTCCGAGGAATCGGCCCGGGCCGTCGGGATCGTGGGCTTCGGGTTGTCGAAGGAGGCCGCCACCAGCTCCGCCGCGACCTCCTCCGGGGTCGGGGCCTGCCGTTCCGCCTGGGACGGGACCGTCGCCGGCGGCTCGTCCCCGGGCACCGTGCGTTCCGCCTGGGGCGGGACGGAGGGAGTGTCCGTCGACTCGTCGCGCTCCGCGTCGCGGTCGCGTCCGAACACCTTGCGCAGCAAGCTCCGAATGCCCATGAGCCGTGGCCTTTCGCATAGAGGGTGCCGTATATGTCCGTACTGCTGGGAATACCTAGGAATCATCCCTGGCCAGGGCGGACACGTAAGGTTAGCCGCCCGGAGTGGCGTGTACCGGTGCCGTCCATTCGCGTCAAGACCGCCTTTGACGCCCCCCATTCACCACGCGTTCACTCCCGCGCCGCCGCCCTGCTCGGGGGCCCGCCTAACGTCGCCGCCGGACGATCACGACACGACGTCGGCGCGGTGCGCGCCGAAGGAGGAACACCGTGCGCAAGCTGCTGCCGCTGCTCACCACGACCCCGCACGCCGGCGGCCGGTCCGCCCTGACCTGCCGCTACCGCTGCGGCGACGCCTGCTTCCACGAAGTGCCCAACACCAGCGACAACGAGTACGTCGGCGACGTCATCGCCGGTGCCCTCTCCCGCCGTTCGGTGATGCGCGCCGCCGCCGTGGTGACCGTCGCCACCGCCGCGGGCGGCGCCGTCCTCGGCTCGGGCGCCCAGGAGGCCCACGCCGCGCAGGCGGCGGCGCACCGCACCGGTACGCCGTCGGGTGCGCGCGGCCTGCGCTTCACGCCCGTCGCGCCGAACACCGCCGACAAGGTCACCGTCCCGCGCGGCTACACCCAGAACGTCGTCATCCGCTGGGGCGAGCCGATCCTGCGCGGCGCGCCGGCCTTCGACCCGGACCGGCAGACCGCCAAGGCGCAGGCGGGGCAGTTCGGTTACAACAACGACTTCCTCTCCCTGCTGCCCCTGCGGGGCGAGCCGGGCCGCCAGGTCCTCGTCGCGAACCACGAGTACACCGACGAGGTCCTGATGTTCCGCGGGTACGACCCGGAGAACCCGACCCGCGAGCAGGTCGAGATCGCCTGGGCCGCGCACGGCCTGTCCGTCGTCGTCGTGCAGGAGGAGCACCGCACCGGCCGGTTGACCCCGGTCACCCGGCACCCGCTCAACCGCCGCCTCACCGCGACCAGCGTGTTCGAGCTGACCGGCCCGGCCGCCGGCAGCGACCTGCTGAAGACGTCCGCCGACCCGTCGGGCCGCAAGGTCCTCGGCACGCTGAACAACTGCGCCGGCGGCACCACCCCGTGGGGCACCACCCTCCACGGCGAGGAGAACTTCAACCAGTACTTCGCGAACGGCTCCTCCGCCACCGACAAGCGCTACGGCCTCGTCTCCGGCGCCACCGAGCGCAAGTGGGAGCGGTTCGACAAGCGCTTCGACGCGAAGCAGGAGCCCAACGAGTCGCACCGCTTCGGCTGGGTCGTCGAACTCGACCCATACGACCCCGACTCCACACCTCGCAAGCGCACCGCGCTCGGCCGGTTCAAGCACGAGGCCGCGCAGCCCCGGCTCACCGACGACGGCCGCCCGGTCGTGTACATGGGCGACGACGAGCGCTTCGACTACTTCTACAAGTTCGTCTCGTCCAAGCGGATGATGAAGGGCTCCTCCCGCGCCGCCCGCGCGCACAACCTGACCCTCCTCGACGAGGGCACCCTGTACGTCGCGAAGCTGACCGGCGACTCGCCCGCCGCCGAGTTCGACGGCACCGGCAAGCTCCCGAACGACGGCGAGTTCGACGGTTCCGGCGTGTGGATCCCGCTGGCCACGGGCGACGTGTCGCACGTCCCCGGCATGACCGCCGAGGAGGTGTACGTCTTCACGCGGCTCGCCGCGGACAAGGTCGGCGCCACCAAGATGGACCGCCCCGAGGACGTCGAGCCGTCGCCCCGCACGGGCCGCGTGTACGTCGCCCTGACCAACAACTCGCAGCGCGGCACGGACGGGAAGCCCGGCGTCGACGAGGCGAACCCGCGCGCGAGGAACAAGCACGGCCAGATCCTGGAGCTGGCCGAGCACTGGGACGACCCGGCGTCGGACGGCTTCGCGTGGCGGCTGTTCCTCGTCGCGGGCGACCCGGACGACCCGTCGACGTACTTCGCCGGGTACCCGAAGGAGAAGGTGTCGCCGATCTCCTGCCCCGACAACGTCGCCTTCGACGCGTACGGCAACCTGTGGATCTCCACGGACGGCAACGCGCTCGGCACCCACGACGGCCTGTTCGGCGTGGCCACGCACGGCGAGCGGCGCGGTGAGCTGAAGCAGTTCCTGACCGTCCCGGTGGGCGCCGAGACGTGCGGGCCGGTCATCCAGAACCGCCGGGTGCTCGTCGCCGTGCAGCACCCGGGCGAGGTCGACGGCGCGTCCGTCGAGAAGCCGGCCTCGTCGTGGCCCGACGGCCCGGGCCGGCTGGTCCGCCCGTCCGTCGTCGCCGTCTACCGCGAGGACGGCCGCCCGATCGGCGTCTGACCGCGACCTCCGGCCGGCGCCCGACGGCGCCCCGTGGCGCCCGACGGCGGCCGGCCGGTGCCCGGCGACGGCCGGGGCCGCGACCGGGCGGGCGTCCCCACGGAGCCGGACGCCCGCCCCCCGCGGCGGCCCCCGGGCCGGGACCGGACCCGGCCTGAACCCCGGGCGGGACCCGAACCCCGGCCGGGACCCGGAACACCAGGCCCGGACCTGGGCTACCGGGCCCGGACGACCCCCGGGCCGGGACCGTACGGCAGCCGGACCGGCCCGGGGCGGGGCTTCACGGGGTGGCGCGGGCCTGTGCGCGCCACCTCGTGAACTGCTCCGCCGGATCGCCCGTGTACGACCACGGGACCCGTGACACCCGCGCCCCCAGCAGCCCGAACAGGTCGTTCGCCACCTCCAGCCGCCCCGCGTAGCACGCCGCGTGCGTCAGGTAGTTCAGCAGCTCCACCTCCTCCGGCCGGACCGGCCCCGGCGCGCGGTCGCCGATCCAGCGCTCCCAGGTGCGCCGTACCTCCACCACCGCCAGCTCGTGCTTCCAGTGCTGGTCGAAGCCCCGCACCGAGCCCGGCCCCCGGCCCCGCCCCAGCGCCCCGTCGACCACGTACCGGTACTCCTCGACGCGGGCGATCTGCACCAGCACCGGCAGCGGGCAGCCGGGGGGCGCCGCGCCGGCCGCGTCCCGCGCGAAGTCGTACATCGAGCCGTGCGTGCCGTGCCACCGCGCCGACCAGTAGCGCAGCAGTTGCACGTGGCCCTCCGCGTTGTGCGGGTCGCGCCGGCGCAGCTCGTCCCACCAGCGGCGCAGCTCCGCCCGGCACACCCCGCCCTCGTACAGCCGGGCCACCGTCAACAGCGACACCCACGGCATCGGGTCCGCGGGCCGGGCGTCCGCCGCGGACAGGCAGGCCAGGACCGTGGAATCGAGCCGGGCCCGGTCCACGGAGCGGCTGCGGCCCGCCGCGATCGCCGCGTCGAAGACCCGTACCACCTCGGTCGCGGCCCGCAGCACCGCCGCGTCCGGGTCGTCGGGCTCGGCGGCCCGCCAGCACTCGACGACCGACGTGCCGGCCGCCGCGTGGGCGAGGAGCCGGATGCGGTGGGTGCGCCGCGGCCAGTCGTCCCCGGTGGCGCGCAGCAGGTCCCGTACGCCCTGCCAGCGGCCGATGGCGATGTCGTGGCGCACGTCGCCGAGCGCCTCGTCCCCGAAGTACGGGTCCGGCTCGGGGACGAAACGGTTCTCGCGCGCGGCGCGGGCCGCGCGGCCCATGAGCCCGACGCGTCTCGTGACGCGCCCGTGCCGGAACTTCCCGGCGCCCGCGTTCCGGTCCGGGCGTCCCCCTCCGGTGGCGCGGTGACGTGCGGCCATGCCTTCTCCCCCGTTCGCGTGGTCGGTCGCGTGGTCAGAAGTCGGTCGCCAGGTCCTCGTCGGCGGCCGGCCGGTGCTGCCGCGGTACGTCGCCGTGCGGCACGTCCGCCTCCGCCGCCAGGTTCCGTACCGCGTCCAGCTTCGCCGGACGGTAGTACGAACTGCCCCGCCGCCAATACCAGATCATCGGAATGAGTCCTGTCGCGAGCCCTCCGAGGCCGATGACGAGCGACGCGGTGGACAGCTCCGCCAGCGACTCGTAGAAGATCCACAGCATGAACGCGGCCCCCGCCAGCGGCCACACCCCGCCCAGCAGGAACTCCCGTACCGACGACAGCAGTACGCGACGGTACGCGACGACGGCGGCGATCCCGGCGAGGCCGTAGTAGAACGCGACCTGCAAGCCCATCGCGCCGACCGCGCCGGACAGGACGTCGCCGACCGAGCCGAGCGCGTTCGACGCGACGAACAGCGCCAGCGCGACCCCGCCGACGACGGCGACGGCCACCCACGGGGTGTTCCAGCGGCGGTGCACCAGCCCGAACGCGGCCGGCACCGTACGGTCCCGGCCCATCGCGAACAGCGTCCGCGTCACCTGGATCAGCGTCGTCTCCAGCGTCGCGACGGTCGACAGCATCACCGCCACGACCAGCAACTTCCCGCCGATCCCCGGCCAGACCGCGTCGCCGAGCAGGGCGAGGGTGCCGATGTCGCCGCGCGTGCTGATCCCCTCCGTCGTCAGGACGACGTTGACCGCGACGGTGAACGCCTCGAACAGCAGGAAGACGATCCCCACCCCGACGAGCGCCGACAGCCCGGCCGTGCGCCGGCCGTCGCGCGTCTCCTCGCTGAGGTTGCCGGTGACGTCCCAGCCCCAGTAGGAGAACGCCGCTATCAGCGCGCCCGTCGCGAAACCCGACACCCCGTCGAAGTGCCCGAACCCCAGCCACGACCAGTCGAACGCGGCCGCCGCGCCGCCGTGCGCCACCGCGCCGAGCACGAACAGCAGGAGGAGCACCAGCTCGACCCCGGTGATGACCAGTTGCGTCCGTACGGACAGCCGCACCCCGCCCAGCACCACCAGCAGCATCACCACGAACCAGCCCGCCCCGACCGCCGTCGCCGACCACGTGTCCTTCGCCGCCTCCGGGTCGAACAGGGCCAGCGTCAGCGCCCCCGCCGGCAGCGTCCCCGCCACCATGAACAGCGTCGCCGACACGACCAGCGCCCACCCGCACAGGAAGCCGAGGAACGGGTGCAGGGTCCGCCCCACCCACGAGTAGGCGGCGCCCGCGTTCGCGTCGAGCCGCCCGAGCCTCCCGTAGGCCAGCACGATGCCCAGCACGGGCAGCGCGCAGTACAGCAGCGCGGCGGGGGCGGCGAGCCCGACGGCCCCGACGAGCACGGCGGTCGTCGCCGCCAGCGAGTAGGCGGGGGCGCTTCCCGCGACCGCCATCACGACGGTGTCGAACGTGCCCAGCGCGTTGGGCCGGAGCCCTCTGCCGGAAGAGTTGCGCATGCCGAACGTCCTTGTCTGGCAGGGGAAATGGCGCGGGGACAGCCGCATCGTAATCTCGCTCCCGGAGCCCGGAGCCCGGAGCCCGGAGCCCGGAGCCCGGAGCCCGGAGCCCGGAGCCCGCAGCCCGGAGCCCGCAGCCCGGTCACCGGACCCGGCCGGTACGCGGTTACCGTGGGCCGCGCCACCGCGGGGCCGCCCGGACTCCCCGCGGAACCACGGAACGCCCCGGGGGCGGGGAACACCGGGCTCCCTCCGGAGGGCGAAGGCCCCCCGCCGAACCCCGGACCGGTCCGTGGACTTCCGGCCCGGCCCGCGGTCCGGTGTGCTGCCGGGCCCTTCACGGCCCCCCGCCGCCCACCCGCCCCCCGACCGGCCGGTAGGGTTCCGGCCCGTGAGCAGGCCCGCGAGCAGTCCAGCGACCCGTCCGGCCGGCGGCCCGGCCGGTGGCCCCGCCGGCGGCCAGGACGACCCCCGCCCCGACCACGGCACCCGGCCCGGAACCGGAACCGGCCTCCGCCCCGATCCCGGCACCCGCCCCGACGGCACCGGCAACCGCCCCGGAACCGGGACCGACTCCCGCCCCGGCACCGACCCCGGAATCCACTTCGGCCCCGGCACCGGCACCGACCCCGACGCCGGCACCCGCCCCCGACCCGGCACCGTCACCGTCGTCGGCATCGGCGCCGACGGCTGGGCCGGCCTGTCCGAGCCGTCCCGCGCGGCCCTCCGCGCCGCCGAGGTGGTCATCGGCGGCGGCGCCCGCCAGTTGGACCTCCTCCCGGCCGAGGTGACCGCCGAGCGCGTGCCGTGGCCCAGCCCCCTCCGTCCCGCCGTCCCCACCCTCCTCGCGGCGCACGCCGACCGGGCCGTCGCGGTCCTGGCCAGCGGCGACCCCCTGTTCCACGGCGTCGGGCGCGCCCTCGCGGAGGTTCTCGGACCGGACCGGCTGCGCGTCCTGCCGCACCCGTCCTCCGTCGCGTACGCCTGCGCCCGCCTGGGCTGGCCGCAGGAGGACACCGAGACGGTCACCCTCGTCGGCCGCCCCCTCGACACCCTGACCGCCGCCCTCCACGACGGCCGCCGCCTGATCGTGCTCAGCGCCGGCGCGGCGACCCCCGCCGAGGTGGCCGCCCTGCTGCGCGCCCGCGGCTACGGCCCGAGCCGCCTGCGGGTCCTGGAGCAGCTCGGCCACCCGGACCGCGAGCGCGCCCTGCACGGCACCGCCGACGACTGGCCGCACCCGCCGGGCGACCCCCTGAACCTCGTCGCCGTCGAGTGCGTCCGCGCCCCCGGCGCCCCGCGCCTCGGCGCCGTACCGGGCCTTCCCGACGAGGCGTACGAGCACGACGGGCAGCTCACCAAGCGCCACGTCCGCGCCGCGACGCTCGCCGCGCTGGCACCCGTGCCGGGCGAGCTGCTGTGGGACGTCGGCGGCGGCTCCGGCTCCATCGGCATCGAGTGGATGCGCGTCCACCGCACGTGCCGCGCGATCACCGTCGAGCGGGACCCGGCGCGGGCGGAGCGGATCGCCCGCAACGCCGCCGCCCTCGGCGTGCCCGGCCTGCGCGTGGTCACCGCCGCCGCGCCGGACGGCCTCGCGGGCCTCGACGCGCCGGACGCCGTCTTCGTCGGCGGCGGCCTCACCGCGCCCGGCCTGCTCGACGCGTGCTGGGCGGCGCTGCGCCCCGGCGGACGCCTCGTCGCGAACACGGTGACGCTGGAGTCGGAGGCGCTCCTCGCGGAGCGGTACCGGCGGTACGGCGGCGAACTCGTACGGCTGGCGGTCGCCCACGCCGTGCCGGTGGGCGGCTTCACCGGCTGGCGGCAGGCGATGCCGGTCACGCAGTGGTCCGTAACGAAGGCGGGAGCAGAGGAACAATGACGGTCTACTTCATCGGCGCGGGCCCCGGTGCCGCCGACCTGATCACGGTGCGGGGCGCCCGCACCCTCGCCTCCTGCCGGGTGTGCCTGTACGCCGGCTCGTTGGTGCCGAAGGAGCTGCTCGCCGAGTGCCCGCCGGACGCGCGCCTCGTCGACACGGCCCGCATGGACCTGGACGCCATCACGGAGGAGCTGGTCCGCGCCCACGAGGCCGGCCACGACGTGGCCCGGCTGCACTCCGGCGACCCGTCCGTGTTCAGCGCGGTCGCGGAGCAGATGCGGCGCCTCGACGCGGCCGGGGTGCCGTACGAGGTGGTCCCCGGCGTCCCGGCGTTCGCCGCGGCGGCGGCGGCGCTGAAGCGGGAGCTGACCGTGCCGACCGTCGGGCAGACCGTCATCCTCACGCGCGTCGCGCAGCAGGCCACGCCCATGCCCGAGGGCGAGGACCTGGCGACCCTCGGCCGCAGCGGCGCCCTGCTGGTGCTGCACCTGGCGGCCCGGTACGTCGACCGCGTCGTGGCCGAACTCGTCCCGCACTACGGCGAGGACTGCCCGGCCGCCGTCGTCGCGATGGCGAGCCGCCCCGACGAGCTGGTGCTGCGCGGCACCCTCGCGGACATCGCCGGGCAGACGAAGGCCGCGGGCGTCACGCGCACGGCGGTGATCCTCGTCGGCCGCACCCTCGCGGCGACGCAGTTCCGCGACAGCCACCTGTACTCCCCGGAGCGGGACCGGCACGTCTGCGATTGATGAGAATCTCCACACGGGAAATCGGAGGTGAGGGGGCAACTGTGTCGATTGCCCGACTTCGCCCGGTGGTGGAGAGGTTCCTTCCGTGACCGGGCGGGCCGGGGCGGGACCGTCCGCCTTCGCCGTGACGGAAACCGCTCCCTACGATCGACCGATCATCGACGTGCTCCGACGCGTTCACGACGTCCGCTCCCGAGAAAGAGCATCCGTGAAGACCAGACGTACTCTCGCAACGGCCGTCGCCGCTGCCGTCACCGCGCCCGTACTCCTCCTCGCCGCGGGCCCCGCGTCCGCCGCGACCGTGACCCCGCCGCCCACGCCCCCGGCCGTGTCGGCGTCCCCGTCCCCGTCGCCCGGCACCCTCGCGAAGGGCCCGTCCATCGAGGACCTGGAGAAGGCCGTCGAGAAGGCCCGCAAGGCGTACGAGGCGGCCGTGGCGGCCGAGGCCGCCGCGCTCAAGGCGGCGAAGGAGCCCCTCCCCGACACCACGCCGGAGGTCGTCGCCCTCGCCGCCGCCAAGAAGGAGCTTGAGGCAGCCACCGCCGCGCACACCGCCGCGGTGAAGGCCCTCGACGAGGCGAAGGCGAAGCTCACCGCCCTGGGCGACACCGCGACTCCGGAGGAGCGCGCCGCCGCCGAGAAGGCCGTCAAGGACGCGCAGGCCGCCGCCGACGCCGCCGCGACCGCCAAGGCCGCGGCCGACAAGAAGTTCACCGACGCCGACACGGCCCTGGACGACCTCCGCGTCGCCCTCGTCCGCGCCTACAGCACGGCGAAGAAGGCGACCGAGGAGGCCCTCGCCGAGCTCGCCGCTGCGGAGAAGGCGCTCGCGGACGCGAAGAAGGAGGAAGAGGACGACGACAACGGCATGTGCGCCCGAGACGACGCCCTCGTCGCCGAGCTGACCGGCCTGCCGGAGAAGGTCACCGCCGGGACCGCCGTCGACCTCACCGTCCGCGTCACCAACAACACGGGCGAGAAGGTGGACCGCGCGTACGGGCAGGTCACCCTGGCGCCCGGCGGCAAGAACCTCGTCGACCTCTTCAAGCCCCAGTACGCGACGGCCGCCTCCTCGAAGTGGCGCGACTGGAACTCCTGGGGGATCGGCGTCAACGTCGGCGCGCTGGAGCCCGGCGCCCACGCGGACCTGAAGCTGCGGCTGAACCCCGCCGCCTCGCTCAAGGACTGGTCGGGCCGGGTCGAGGTGTACGGCTGGTACGAGCGCGGCGACGACTGCGGCGCCAACACCACGCTCAAGGCCCACAAGTTCCAGGTCGTCGCGGCCACCGGCGCCAGCCCGTCGCCGGGCCCGTCCGCGCAGGGCGGCGGTACGACCACCCCGGTCGGGACGGCCACGCCGACCACCACGGCCACCACCACGACGACGGGCGGGACGCTCGCGAAGACCGGCTCCTCCGACTCCCTGGACGGCCTCGCCCTCGCGGGCGGCGCCGCCGTGGCGCTCGGCGCGGGCGCGGTGTTCGCCGTCCGCCGCCGCCGTACGACGGACGCCTGACGCCCCGTACCACCGCGAAGGCCCCGGCCGCCCCGACCCCCGGGTCGTCGCCGCCGGGGCCTTCGGCGCACCGAACCGCGCGCCGTCCACCACCCCCGCCCCTGCCGTACGCCCCCGCGCCCCCCTTCCGTTCCCCCCGGCGACCTGTGTTCACTGGCGGACGCCCACCACGGACGAACGGGAGGCACCATGGCCGGAGAGCGAGCCGCGAGGTGATCGCGGTGGTCGGGCACACCGACCTGACCCCCGAGACGCTGACCCTGGTCGAGGCGGAACTGCACACCCGCCTGGTACGCCAGGCGGACGGCGCGAAGGGCGTCGTGCGCGTCGGGGCGGGCCTGCCGCTGGCGTTCGGCCGCGCGGCCCGGGAGGCGGGCCGGCCCCTGGTGGTGGTGCTCCCGGCGCAGGGCTCGGTACCGGCGGTGCTGCCGCACCGCGACCGCCGCGCGGCGGGCGAACTGCTGCGGCTGGCCGCGCAGACGCGGCTCGTGCCGTACGACCCGGAGGGCCGCGACGCGTGCGTCGGCGCCGACGAGCGCATGATCACCACGAGCCGCCTGCTCCTGGCGGTCTGGGACGGCTCCCCCACGGACGCCCGCGACGCGACGGCCCACCTGGTCGCCTTCGCCCGGGCCCGGAACGTCCCGGTGGAGATCGTCTGGCCCCCGGGCGCCACCCGCCGCCCGGCCACCCCTCCCGGCCGCTGATCCGACCCGTACGCCGCCCTTCCGGGCCGCTGATCCGACCCGTACGTCACTCCTCCGGGCCCGGCCCGGTGCGCACGCCGTTTCTTCGGTCGTGCCTGGCCGGGCCCGTACGTCGCTCCCCTCCGGCCTGGCCCGGCCTGGCCTGGTCCGTACGCCGCCCCTCCGGGCCCGGTCCGGCCCGAACCGGGCGGCCCGGCCCGTCGTCCGCCCCGGCTCAGCCCAGGATGCCGCGGTCGTACGCGACCGCCACCGCGGCCGCGCGGTCCTTCACGCCGAGCTTGCCGTACAGGTGGGTCAGATGGGTCTTCACCGTCGCCTCGCTGATGAAGAGTTCGCGGGCGATCTCGCGGTTGGACGTGCCCTTGGCGACCAGCCCGAGGACCTCGCGCTCGCGGGCCGACAGCGCCTCGCCCGCGGGCACGGCGGGCCTCCGGACGGCGGAGACCAGGCGGGAGGCGACGGCGGGCGACAGGACGGTGCGTCCCTCGGCGGCCGCCCGGACCGCCGCGAACAGGTCCTCGCGGGGCGCGTCCTTGAGCAGGTAGCCGGTGGCGCCCGCCTCGATCGCGGGGATCGTGTCGGAGTCCGTGTCGTACGTGGTGAGGACGAGGACCTTGGAACGGGCGCCGAGCCGGGTGAGTTCGGCGATGGCCTCCACCCCGCTGCCGGCCGGCATGCGCAGGTCCATGAGGACGACGTCCGGGTCGAGGCGCAGGGCGAGTTCGACGCCCTCGACCCCGCCCGCCGCCTCGCCGAGGACGTCGAAACCGGGGTCGGAGGCGAACATGCCGCGCAGACCGTCCCGTACGACGGGGTGGTCGTCGACGATCAGCAGGGTGATGACGCGGTCAGTCATGGCGCACCAACGGTACGCGGGCGCCGATCGCGGTGCCGTGGCCGGGTTCCGACTCGACGGTGACGGTGCCCGCGATGCGTTCGGCGCGGGCGCGCATGCCGTCGAGGCCGAAGCCGCCGGCGCCGGTGCGCGGCGGCACGGCGAGGGGGTCGAAGCCGCGCCCGTCGTCCCGTACGTCCAGGGTGACCTCGTCGCCCATGTAGGAGAGGGTGACGCCGGCGCGGGTGGCGCCGGCGTGCCGGTGGGCGTTGGCGAGGGCCTCCTGGGCGATCCGCAGGAGGGTCGCGGCGACCTCGTCGTGCAGCGGCTCCTCGGTGCCGGTGACCGTGAACCGGGCGTCCACGCCGGTGCGTTCGGCCCACTCGGCGACGGTCTTCTTCAGCGCCTCGGGAAGCGCGTCGTGCTCCAGGGCGGACGGGGAGAGGTTCTGCACGGAGCGCCGGGCCTCGCCCAAGGACCGGCGGGCGAGCGCCTGGGCACGGTCCAGGTGCTCGCGGGCCAGGTCCGGGTCGGCGGTGGTGGCGACCGCCTGGAGCTGGGCGATGACGCCGGTCAGACCCTGGGCGATCGTGTCGTGGATCTCGGCGGCGAGACGGCGGCGCTCGTCGGCGACCCCCGCCTCCCGTGCCTGGACGACGAGTTGGGCGTGAAGGGCGGCGTTCTCGGCGAGGGCCTCCTCCAGGGCGGTGATGGTCCCGGCCCGCTCGGCGGCCTTCTCCGCCTCCTTGGTCTCCAGGTGGTCCATGACCATGGTGAGGGCCGCGTTGAGCGCGAACAGCACGCCGAAGGCCGCCCAGTTCATCGGGGAGGCGGGCGGGAGGCCGCCGGACTGGGAGCCCGCCATCGTGACGGCGGTGACGACCAGCCCGGCCCGGGCGGCACGCGTCGGCAGCAGGCGCCTGGCCTCGAAGTAGCCGAGGCAGGCGTAGATCGCGAAGAAGGGGTTGAGCCAGGTGAGGGCGAAGGCGAGGACGGTACGCAGGGTGAAGTAGACGCGCCCCGCGACGCTCCCCCCGGACGGCATCGGCACGGCGGGCCCCGCGCCGACGCCGCTCTCCGCCGTCCGCCCCTCCGGCTTCCCCTTCTCCTGCCTCTCCTGCCTCTCCTGCTTCTCCTGCTTCTCCGGCTTCCCGCCGTCCGGCCGGGGCGCGGCCCGGCTCCACCACACCTGGAGGACCAGCGACGCGAGGAGCAGGGCCGCCGCGACGCGCACTTCACGCGGGGTCATCAGCAGGTCGGCGGTGGCGGCGGAGATGAGCGTGGCGAGCCCGAGCAGCAGGTACGGGCCGTACCGGAAGAACTGCGCCCACCGCTCCTCGAGCGTCGTCGTCATGCGTGTCCTACTCCCACCTGAACCAGCGTTGGGCCGCGACCGTCAGCAGCACCGCCCACAGAGCCATGATCGCCAAGAGCGTCCCGTCGGGCCAGCCCCCCGCGGCGGCCTGGTCGAGGGCCCGCGCGGCGGCGCCCAGAGGCGTGAGGAGCACGATGCGCTGGAGGGCGTCCGGCATGGCCGCGACCGGTAGCCAGACCCCCGAGGTGAACATCGCGGGGAAGAACACCGCCGACCCCACCGCCTGGGTGATCTTGGTGGTGCGGCTGACGGCGGAGACGGTGCCGCCGAGCGCCAGGGCGGCCGACGCGGCGAGTACGAAGGCCACGAGGTACCCGGGCACGTGACCGGGCAGGGCCACGCCGAAGACGATCCGGCCCACGGCGAGGGCGAGCAGCGCGGAGACCGCGACGGCGGCGCCGTGCAGCGCGATCTGCGCGCCGACGAGGGCGACGGGCCGCACGGGCGTGGTCGACATGCGGCGCAGGATGCCGCGCTCGCGGTAACCGGTGAGGACGGGCGGCATGGACTGGATGCCGGCCGTGATCAGGGCGAGCAGGAGGGCGATGGGGACGTACAGGTCCACGACGCGCAGGCCGCCCAGATCGGGCGACGGCTCCCGGAACGAGGGGATCGCGCCCAGGACGCACAGCAGGGCCGTGGGGAAGACGAGGATCCAGAAGAGGGCGGCGGGCTCCCGCAGGAAGAGGCGCGCCTCGGCCTTGAGGACGGCGGTGGCGCCGCCCCTGGCGGTGACGGGGCGGGCGGCGGGGCGGGGGCGGGTGGTGGTCGTCATGCGTCCTGTCCCGTCAGGTCGAGGTAGGCGTCGTCGAGGGTCGCTTCGGTGACGCGGAGCTGGTGGGCGGTGACGCCCCGACCGGCGAGCAGCGACAGCACGGCGCCCGCGGTCTCGTCGGTGCCGCGGACGAGGATCCGGCCGTCCCGCTCCGCCACGGACGCGACGGACGGCAGGGCCGCCAGGTCTCGGGTGTCCAGCGGGGCGGAGGGCCGGAAGGAGACCTCCGTACCGCCCGTGCCGCGCCCGATGAGCCCGGCCGGGGTGTCCAGCGCGGTGATCCGGCCCTTGTCGATCAGGGCGATCCGGTCGCACAGGCGCTGGGCCTCCTCCATGAAGTGCGTGACCAGCAGCACGGTGACCCCGCTGTCGCGCACGTCCTCGACGAGTCGCCAGGTGTCGCGGCGGGCGCGCGGGTCGAGCCCGGTGGTCAGCTCGTCGAGGACGACGATCCGGGGGTTGCCGACCAGGGCGAGCGCGATGAACAGGCGCTGCTTCTGGCCGCCGGACAACCGCGCGAACCGCGTGCCGAGCTTGTCGGCGAGCCCGAGGCGCTCGGCGAGGGCACGCCAGTCGGCGGGGTCCGGGTAGCAGGCGGCGTACAGTTCGAGCGCCTCCCGGACGGTGATCTTCGGTTGGAGTTCGCTCTCCTGCAACTGCGCGCCGAGGATCTGGGTGACGGGGCCGCGGTCGGCGGCGGGGTCGTACCCGGCGACGCGCACGGTGCCGGCGTCGGGCCGCCGCAGCCCCTCCACGCACTCGACGGTGGTGGTCTTGCCGGCGCCGTTGGGGCCGAGGATCCCGAAGACCTCGCCCTCCTCGACGGCGAAGGACACCCCGTCGACGACCGCCCTGCCCCCGTAGACCTTCCGGAGGCCGCTGACTTCGATGATTGCCATGTCCATGAGCCTGCCGGGGCGGGGCGGGCCCGGACATCGGCCATCGCGCTCGACCCGCCATCAGCCGATCGGTCGATGTCCGGGTACGACCTTCCCGGCGCGCCCCGTCACGCGGTGGTGTCGGGGCGGGCGGTGTGGGCAGGGTGGCCGGGGGTGCGGCGGGCTTCCTTCATCTCCGCCTCGTACAGGTGGGCGCGGCCCTCGGCCAGCTCGTCCACCGCGGCGCGTTCGAGGTCCTTGAACGGCTGGTAGTACGTGTCGTCGTAGGCCTCGACGATCTGGAAGGTCCAGTGGCCGGGGATGACGTTGCGGCCCAGGATCTCCTTGCGCACCTTCTCGGCCCACTCCGGGTGGCCGGCCTCGCGCAGCAGTGCCACGGCCCGGTCCAGCTCCAGGTCCGCCGTGCCGGTCAGCTGGTGGAAGCCGTAGAGGTGCCCCCGTGCCCGCTCCGTCGTCTCCAGTGCTTTCGACAGCGCCCCCAGCGCCTCCACCAGTGTGTCGCTGACACCTTCGGGGCGCTGGTGGGCCCGGTCGGGGCCGTCGTGGTGCGTGTTCATGTTCCTGCCGTCCAGCCGGTGGGGGAGGACGGGCGGGTGCCCGCCCCGTGGGGCCGCGGCGGGCACCCGCCGCCGGCCCACTCCTGAGCGTGCCCCGCCCCCGTACGGGAACACGCACCGGACCGCCGTGGGGCGGGCGGCCGGGCCAGACCGTTGTGGGGTGGGTGGCTGGGCTGGACCGGTGTGGGGTGGGCGACTGGGCTGGACCGGTGTGGGGCGGGTGGCCGGCCGGACGACCGGTGGCGGGTGACCAGGCCGAGGACGGCGGCGGGGGAGGTGCGGCCCGCGCCCCACGTGGTACCCGCGTGGTACCCGCGTGGGGACCGGCACCGGGCTTCCGCACGCCGTACGAGGGGCGACAGATGCAGACCTTCCTCCCCTACCCCGACTTCCGGGCCTCCGCGCTGGCCCTGGACCGCCGCCGGCTCGGCAAGCAACGGGTGGAGGCGCTGCAGGTCTTGCGGGGCCTCACGGTGCCCGGTTACGGGTGGCGCCGGCATCCGGCGGTGCGGATGTGGGCCGGGTACGAGGAGGCACTGGTCCGGTACGGCCTGGAGGTGTGCGGGATGTGGCGCGGCCTGGGCCACCAGGACGGCTGCGCGGCCTCGCTCGTCTCCGGTTTCGCCGCGCTCCACCCCCACGCGCCGGTACGCGACCAGGCGGCCCTGGCCGCCGCGGGGGAGCTGCCGCCCTGGCTCGGCGACGACACCTTTCACCGCAGCCACCGGTCGGCCCTCGTCCGCAAGGAACCGGCCGCCTACGGCCACCTCTTCCCCGACGTGCCCGACGACCTGCCGTACGTCTGGCCGGCGTCGGACCGTCCGAGCGTCCCGCTCCCCGACCGACCGCCGCCCCGCTGACCCCGCGCACCCCACCGGACCACCGGACCACCGAGCCATCGGGTCACCAGGCATCGGGCCGCCGGGCCATCGGGCATCGGGCCACCAGGTCACCGGGTCCCGGCCGGCCCGTGGACGACCGCACCGGCCCCCGCGGCCCCCGCGGCGCCGAGGCCCGGGACGCGCACCCGCGAGGGGTCACCCCGCTCTCCAACGTGGGTGGTTCGCCCAAGGGCGTTCCGTCCCGTGGCGGAGGGGACGGCCGGACGGACGGCGGGCGGGGCCGGAGGGACGGCGGACGGGGCCGGACAGCCGGCACACACGCCTTCACCTGCGCGTCTTCACCCGTGCGCCTTCCAGAGCCGTACGCGCTCGGGCCGATCCGCCCGCGCCCGCGGGATCAGCTCGAACCGGTACGGGAGCCGCCGGACGCCTCGCTCGCGGCGCGGCGGTACTCGGCGTTGATGCGCTGGGCTTCCTCGAGTTGGTCCTCGAGGATGACGATGCGGCAGGCAGCCTCGATCGGGGTTCCCCGGTCCACGAGCTCGCGGGCGCGGGCGGCGATCCGCAACTGGTAGCGGGAGTACCGGCGGTGTCCGCCCTCCGAGCGCAGCGGAGTGATCAGACGGGCCTCGCCGATGGCTCGGAGGAAACCGGGGGTGGTGCCGAGCATCTCGGCGGCCCGGCCCATGGTGTACGCGGGGTAGTCGTCGTCGTCCAGACGATCGCTGAGCGGAGTGTCTGCTGCCATGTCACCTCGTTGTGCAACGCATCGAGGGGCCCTGGTGCCGTACGGCACCAGGGCCCCGAAGGAAATTCAACACCATCTGTCGGCCCTCTTGCTGTGCCGACCTTCTGTTTCCGCTACCCGTCCCGACGAGGGGAGGGGTGCGGGGATCGCGGCTGCGTGACCGGGGACCACCATCCAATCCAGGGGTCTTGCGGTACCCGGGCCGAGGGCTCCTCGGGCCGGGCGATCCTGATGGCGTCTGCTCCTCCGTCCTTCCTCTGAACCAACCACTGGGTGAATGCGTACTGCGGTACCACTACCCGCCAGTTCGTCTCTGCCGGGTCTCTCTCGACTCTGTCAACGAGAAAAAGCCTAACCGCGCAAGGAGCCAATGTCTACTCCAGCGAGAGTAGATTTTGATGCGCAGGGATCTCAGGCTTCCTGCGGTTCGCGCTGACGAACGAGATCCCACGGCGGTCCTGGGAAGCCCGGGGCCGGGAGCGGAAACGGATCGCGGCCGGTACGCGCACGTCACCGGGCGGTTGCTCCGGAAGGTCGTACAGCAGGCCGGAGGAGCCTTGCGGGGTCGACCAACGGATGACCTGGCCGGACGAAGCCGGAGGCCCCGATTCCCCATGGGCCGGGGCCTCCGCCCGCCCGGACGAGCAGGCGGAGGGAGAGCGATGCCGAAAGCCGTGTCCCCGCGTCTGTCAACGGGTGGCGGCCACGAGCAGGGCCATCAGCGCCACCATCGCTGCGACGCCGCCCATCGCGGTCTGGACCGGCGCCGTCAGCGCGGGCCGCGAGAGCACCAGCAGACCGAGCGCCAAGGCCAGGAGCAGCGTCAGGAGGATGACCACTACGAGGAGCACGAGCATGATCAGGGACATCGAGAAACATCCTTTTGAGTAGGCGAGTGACTCGCACGTACGAAGCGGAGCGCATGAGCTCCACCTCTTCCGTGGGCTGCGGAGGTCCCCGGCAGCACGGTGAGGATGAGTGATGTGCGGGTTAGCGCCGCAACCCCTGTCTGAGCTGCGTCTTCGCTCTTCACGCGTACTGATCCGCAGGGTCGTACACCCTCGGGCGGTCAGGTGCGCGACACCCGGTCGGTGTCCTTCGACCCCCGGATGCGGGGTGCCTGTGCGCTGACCGGCCATGCTCCAGCCGTTGTTGGTAACAGGCCGACGCGACCGGACTTGCCTGGCAGGAGGGCCGCTCTGCGCGCGTCGGGGTCGTCCCGGACATGACCGTCGGCAAGAGCCCGGGGAGGTCCTGGACGCGGTCCCAACACCCGTTCCGAGACCTACTGAGGTGGAAATGGCCGGACAACGTCGAAGGGCCCCACCGCGAACGGTGGGGCCCTTCGACATCGTGCCCGGTGAGGCACTGGCGGAGGATACGAGATTCGAACTCGTGAGGGGTTGCCCCCAACACGCTTTCCAAGCGTGCGCCCTAGGCCTCTAGGCGAATCCTCCGCCGGAAACATTACATGACGTTGAGCCGTGCTCGCGAACTCGTTCCCCGGGCGAAGGATCGGGTACGCTGGGCGCAGCCCCTCACGTGGCGCTATCTGACTGAACTCCCCCAGGGCCGGAAGGCAGCAAGGGTAGGTCGGCTCTGGCGGGTGCGTGGGGGGCGCTTGCGTTGGTGGGGATCTTGGGGCGGGCCGTTTGTCGGTGGGGCCCGATATCGTCGTAAGCGTGTCGTCCCTCGCGCTGTACCGCCGCTATCGACCCGAGTCCTTCGCCGAGGTCATCGGGCAGGAGCATGTCACCGACCCGCTGCAGCAGGCGCTGCGGAACAACCGGGTCAATCACGCGTACCTCTTCAGCGGGCCGCGCGGCTGCGGCAAGACGACCAGCGCCCGCATCCTCGCGCGGTGCCTGAACTGCGAGGAGGGGCCCACGCCGACCCCGTGCGGCGCGTGCCAGTCGTGCCGGGACCTCGCGCGCAACGGGCCGGGCTCCATCGACGTGATCGAGATCGACGCCGCGTCGCACGGCGGTGTGGACGACGCCCGCGACCTGCGCGAGAAGGCGTTCTTCGGGCCCGCCTCCAGCCGGTACAAGATCTACATCATCGACGAGGCGCACATGGTCACCCCGGCGGGCTTCAACGCCCTGCTGAAGGTGGTCGAGGAGCCGCCCGAGCACCTCAAGTTCATCTTCGCGACGACCGAGCCCGAGAAGGTCATCGGGACCATCCGGTCGAGGACCCACCACTACCCGTTCCGGCTCGTGCCGCCCGGGACGCTGCGGGACTACCTCGCCGAGGTGTGCGGGCGGGAGGGGATCCCCGTCGAGGACGGCGTGCTGCCGCTCGTCGTGCGGGCCGGCGCCGGGTCCGTGCGCGACTCGATGTCCGTCATGGACCAGCTCCTCGCCGGCGCCGGCGAGGAGGGCGTGACGTACGCCATGGCCACGTCCCTCCTCGGGTACACCGACGGGTCGCTGCTCGACGCGGTCGTCGAGGCGTTCGCGACCGGTGACGGCGCGGCCGCGTTCGAGGTGGTCGACCGGGTCGTCGAGGGCGGCAACGACCCCCGCCGGTTCGTCGCCGACCTGCTGGAGCGGCTGCGCGACCTCGTGATCCTCGCGGCCGTGCCCGACGCCGCCGACAAGGGGCTCGTCGACGGGCCCGCCGACGTCGTCGAGCGCATGCAGGCCCAGGCGTCCACGTTCGGCGCCGCCGAGCTCAGCCGCGCCGCCGACATCGTCAACACCGGGCTGACCGAGATGCGCGGCGCCACCTCGCTCCGCCTCCAGGTGGAGCTGATCTGCGCGCGCGTGCTGCTGCCCGCCGCGTTCGACGACGAGCGGTCGGTGCAGGCCCGCCTGGAGCGCCTGGAGCGCGGCGCGCGCTTCCAGCCCGCCGGGCCGGGACCCGCCGTGGGGTACGTGCCGGGGCCCGGCGCCCACGCGCCCGACGCCGTCGCGGCGCCGGGTGCCGCGTACGCGGGCGCGCCGGACGGCGGCGGGGCCGCCGCCGCGCGTGCCGCCGTGCGGGGCGGCGACCCGCAGGCGGGGGGCGGAGCGGGTGCTCCGGCCGCGCCGCCGCCCGCTCCCGCGCAGCCCGTGGCCCCCGCCGCGTCGGCTCCGGTGACCGCGACGGCTCCGGCGGCTCCTGTGGGGCCGCCCGCCGTGCCCCCGACCGCCGCGCCCGCGTCCCGCGCCCCCGGCGCCTGGCCCACCGCCGCCGCACCCGGTGCCGGTGGCGGCGGTGGCGCGCGGCAGCCCGGCGCCTGGCCCTCCGCCGCCGCGCCCGGCCAGGGCCGCCCCGCCGCGCCCGCCCAGCCGCCGCAGCCCCAGGCACCCGCCCCCGCCGCGCCCCCGGCCGCCCCCACCCCCGCCGCCGGCGTCTCCGCCGACATGGCGCAGGGCGCCGCCCAGGCGCGCGCCATGTGGCCCGGCGTCCTGGAGGCCGTCAAGAACAGGCGCCGCTTCACGTGGATCCTGCTCAGCCAGAACGCCCAGGTCGCCGGGTTCGACGGCACCACCCTCCAGCTCGGCTTCCTCAACGCCGGCGCCCGCGACAACTTCGCGAGCAGCGGCAGCGAGGAGGTCCTGAGACAGGCCCTCGCCGAGCAGTTCCACGTCGACTGGAAGATCGAGGCGATCGTCGACCCGTCCGGCGGCGCCGGGCAGGCCCCCTCCCACCAGGGCGGACACGGCCGCCCCACCGGCATGCCCACGCCCGGCCCGCAGCCCCCCCAGGCCCCGCACGCCGCGCCCCGCCCCGCGCAGCAGCCCCCGGCCGCCCCCGCACCGCACCGGCCGCCGCAGGGCGGACCCGGCGCCGGACCGGCCGGCCACGAGGCCCGGCGCCCCACCGCGCCCCCGCCGGTCGCGCCCGAGGACGACGTACCGGAGGAGGACGACCCGGACCTCGTCGACTCCGCGCTCTCCGGCCACGACCTGATCGTCCGCGAGCTCGGCGCGACCGTGGTGGAGGAATACACGAACGAGTAGGGGCCGTCCACTCGGCGGCCCGCACAAAGACCAGGTCGCCCGCCGGGCTACCCTGACTGGCGTGAAGGTCCTCGTCATCGGCGGCGGCGCCCGCGAACACGCCCTGTGCCGCTCCCTCTCCCTCGATCCCGACGTCACCGCTCTGCACTGCGCGCCCGGCAACGCCGGAATCGCGGAGGTCGCCGAGCTCCACCAGGTCGACGCCCTCGACGGCGCGGCCGTGGCCCGCCTCGCCGGTGACCTGGAAGCCGACCTGGTCGTCATCGGCCCGGAGGCGCCGCTCGTCGCCGGCGTCGCCGACGCCGTGCGCGCGGCCGGCATCCCCTGCTTCGGCCCCTCCAAGGAGGCCGCGCAACTGGAGGGCTCGAAGGCGTTCGCCAAGGACGTGATGGCGTCCGCGGGCGTGCCCACGGCCCGCAGCTACGTGTGCGCCACGCCAGCCGAGATCGACGAGGCGCTCGACGCGTTCGGCCCCCCGTACGTCGTCAAGGACGACGGCCTCGCCGCGGGCAAGGGCGTCGTCGTCACCGGCGACCTGGAGCAGGCCCGCGCCCACGCCCTGTCCTGCGAGCGCGTGGTCATCGAGGAGTACCTCGACGGCCCCGAGGTCTCCCTCTTCGCGATCACCGACGGCACGACCGTCCTCCCCCTCACCCCGGCCCAGGACTTCAAGCGCGCCCTCGACGGCGACGAAGGCCCCAACACGGGCGGCATGGGTGCCTACTCTCCGCTGCCGTGGGCCGACCCGAAGCTCGTCGACGAGGTCATGACGACGGTCCTCCAGCCGACCGTCGACGAACTGCGCCGCCGGGGCACGCCGTTCTCCGGACTGCTGTACGCGGGCCTCGCGATCACGTCGCGCGGAGTGCGGGTCATCGAGTTCAACGCCCGCTTCGGCGACCCCGAGACGCAGGTCGTCCTCGCCCGGCTGCGCACCCCGCTCGCCGGTGTCCTGCTGCACGCGGCGAACGGCACGCTCGACACCGAGCCGCCGCTGACCTGGCGCGACGAGGCCGCCGTCACCGTGGTCGTCGCCGCGCACAACTACCCCGGCACGCCCCGCACCGGCGACCCGATCACCGGCCTGGACGAGGTGGCGGAGCTGGACGCCCCGCACGCGTACGTCCTGCACGCCGGTACGAAGCAGGACGGCGACGCGGTCGTGAGCGCCGGCGGGCGGGTCCTGTCGGTCACCGCGACCGGCGAGGACCTGGCGCAGGCGCGGGAGCGGGCGTACGCGGCGGTCGGGCGCATCCGGCTGGACGGCTCCCAGCACCGTACGGACATCGCGCGCGCGGCAGCGGAACAGCAGTAGGCGCGGGGCGGGCCCGGGGCGGACGTTCCGGGCCCTCCGTACACCCGCGAGCGCCCCGAACGGCCCCAGTCCTGCCCAAGCCATTCCATCGAGTGACGGCTCACTCATCTGAATGACGCCTGCCGACACCCCAACTAGGGTGCCGCGCAGGCGTTCCGGCACTTGGCCCACCGGCATTGCGATGTCAGTGGCGAGTGTCACAGTGGGGGAGTGAGCAAAACCGTCGCAGGGGTGGAGGGGGTGACGTACGGCCGTGTTCGGACCCGGATCCGACGGGGGCGGCCGGAGCGCGATGCGCGCCCCGGGCGCCTTGGGTGAGGAGCGGGGCGCGCGGACCGCGCGCGCCCGGGCCCTGGCCGTGCTGCGCGTGCGCGGCAGGGCCCTCGCCGTCGCGCTCCTGCCGGCGGCGGTGGCCGTCGTCCTGCTGGCCGGCGGGGCGACGGAGCGGTGGGAGGGCCCCGGCTGGGACGCCGCCCGGTGGGCGGTGTCCGTCGCCGCGGTGGCCGTGCTGCTGGGCGCGGCGGGCATCGGCGCGGTGATCGCGCGGGCCCGGCCGGCGCTCACGCCGACGGTGGAGATCGCGGAGGCGTCCGCGCCCGACCTGTACCGGATGGTGCGGGACCTGGCGGCGCGGCTGGCGGTTCCGGCGCCGTCCGCGGTGGCGCTCACACCGGACTGCGACAGCTGGCTGGAGGACCGTACGCACCCGGCGCACCGCATCTCCGGCGGCGGGGCGCACGAGGCGCCGGGCACCGCTCCGGTGCTGGTCATAGGGTCGCCGTTCCTGTGGTGGATGCGGGTCGGCGAACTCCGGGCGGTGCTGGCGCCGGTCGTGGCCGGCACGGGGCCGTCCGCCGACCCCGACATAGCCGCCGCGCGGCGGTTCGTACGGGGGCTGGACGCGGCGGTGGCGCTGCCCGGCCGGCCGGACCTCGGGGTGGTACGGCGCCTGGGCGCGCGCGTCGCGGGCGCGGTGGCCCGGCGGATGCTGCGGGCCGTGCGGGAGCACGCCGCCGAGATGGAGCGGGGCGTCGCGGTCGCCGCGTCGGAGCGGGCGCAGGCCGTGGACTACGGGCTGCGGATCGTCGCCCAGGAGCAGGTCGGCCTCGCGTACGCGGGGTGGGACCGGCTGCTGACCCGGGTGGCGCTGCCCGCGTGGCGCATGGGGCGGTGGCCGTCCCGGCTGGACGCGGGCGTCGTCTCGGCGCTCACGGAGCTGTCCCGGCGCGACCGGCTCGCCGAGGGGTTCACGTCGCGGCTCGGCGAGCGGCCGGCGTGCGACCTGCTGGAGGAGCCGGGACTCGTCGACGAGGCCACGTCCCTGCTGGCCGCGCGCCTCTTCCACGGCGGGCCCGCCGAGCCGGGGCCGGACTGGGCGCCGGTGGACTGGCAGCACTACCCGGAGGAGGTCGTCGACCGGAAGTGGCGCACCGAGGCCGCGCGCCTCCACCGCGTCCTGGACCGCCTGGGCGCCCGCGCCACCCCGGAGGGACCGACGCTCACCCGGGTCCTGGACCACTTCTCGACGGCCGAGGACGGGGAGGTGCTGGCGGCGGCGCTGAGCGCGGAGCTCTGCCGCGAGGAGCGGTCACCCCGCGGGGACGGAACGGCGGAGGGGCATCCGGCCACCGCGCCGCCCTCCGTACGGGAGCCGGCCGCCGCACACGGATCCGCCGCCGTGCACGGGTCGGCCGCCGCGTACGGGCCGGCCGGGGACACCGCCCCGGTCACGGTCGACGGCCGCGCGGACGCCACCGGCCGGAGCGCGGACGGCACCGCCCCGGCCCCCGGCGGGGGCACCGTCACGCCCACCGGGCCCGCCCCCTTCGTCCGGGGGGCCGACGAGTTGCCCCTGCTGCCGCTCCAGCCGCCGCGCAGCGGCCGGGAGCTGCTGGCGGACCACGTGCTGGCCATGGTGTGCTGCTCCGCCGTCGACACGGCCGGCGCGGCGCCCGGGCTCGACTGGCTGGACGGCCCCGTGCTGCTCGTCGGTGACGGCGGCGGAAGGCGGCGGGCCGAGGTGGCCCCCGGTGTGCTCGCCCTGATCGAGGACGCCGACCCCGAGCCGCTGCGCACCTGGCTCGCCTCCGTCGGCGCCCGCCCCGAGAAGCCCGTGCGCCTCGTCTGATCGACCCGCGGCGCCCCCGCACCTGCTCGTCCCCCGTGACCTTCCGTGTCCCTGTGACCTTCCGTGATCTTCCGTGACGCTGCGCCCGCCCGTACCTCCGAGTCTGCTTGCGCTTTCTTGTACTTCGGCGCTTTGCGCCCCGCGCCCGCCCGCGTCCCGCCCGCGCTTCGCGCCCGCCCGCGCCCCGCGCCCGTGGCTTCCCGCTCCCCGTGACCCGCCTCCGCCCCGCGTCCGCCCACGGCTTCCCGCTCCCCGTGCTCGCTCGTGCCACCCACGGCTTCCCGCCCCCGTGTCCCGCCCGCGCCCGCTCGTGCCGCCCACGGCTTCCCGCATCCCGTGGCCCGCCTCCACCTGGCTCCCCACCCTCCGTGACCCGCCCTGCCCCGCCTCACCACGCCTCTGGCCCCCGCGCTCCCGCACCCCTGCCTACGCCTCTTCACCCCCGATGCGCCTACATCGCGCCCGTCCGCGACCTTCCGCGCCCCGCTGCGCCCTCGCGACCCTTTCCGCGCCCCCGCAGCCCACACCGTTTCCGGCCACGCCCCGCGCGTGGTTTCCCGCCTCATTCCCGTGGAATGGGCGTGTACCACCCCTTCCGTTCACGTCAATTCGCGACGACGGGTGACGGAGTGGGTGCGTAATGTGATGTGCTGGGGACCGGCGATGAACGTGTCGGGACACCGGGGGAGCCGAGGGAGGGGCGCAGCATGGGGGCGGAGCAGGTACGGCGGTGGGAGTCGGGGGCCCTGGCCCATGCCGCGGACGACCCGTTCGGCCTGGGCCCCTTGCCCTGGTTGCGCGGTGCCGAGCGGTACGTGGGCGAGGACGGCCGGTTCACGCCCTGGTGCGCCGAGCCCCACCGGCACCGCCCCGGAGCGGGCCACGGACCGGACAACGGCCTGGGCCACGGACCGGATGTCACCCGGGGCGGCACCAAGGACGGCACCAAGGACGGTGGCCGGGGCGAGGGCAGGGGCGGCGGCCGGAGCGGTGGTCCCCGCGCCGCCGACGACGTCCACCTCCAGATCAAGGGCTTCGCCTCGACCGGCGTCGTCGCTCCCGGCGAGGCGATCGATTTCCACATCACCGTGAACCCGCCGCAGCAGTTCTCGGTCGACATCTATCGCATCGGCCACTACGGCGGGGACGGCGCCACCAAGATCATCACCAGTCCGCGCCTCTCCGGCATCGTCCAGCCGCCCCCGCTCACCGCCGACCGCACGGTCTCCTGCCACCACTGGTGGCTCTCCTGGCGGCTGCAGGTCCCGTCGTACTGGTCGACCGGCGCGTACGTCGCCGTCCTCACGACCGTCGACGGCTACCGCTCCCACATCCCCTTCACCGTCCGCGACGGCCACCCCGCCGACCTGCTGCTCGTCCTGCCCGACATGACCTGGCAGGCGTACAACCTGTACCCGGAGGACGGCCGCACGGGCGCGAGCCTGTACCATGCGTGGGACGAGGACGGCCGCCTCCTGGGCGAGTCGCACGCCGCGGTCACGATCTCCTTCGACCGCCCGTACGCCGGCCAGGGCCTGCCCCTGCACATCGGCCACGCGTACGACGTCATCCGCTGGGCCGAGCGCTACGGCTACGACCTCGCCTACGCGAACGCCACCGACCTCCACTCCGGCCGCGTCGACCCCACCCGCTACCGGGGCCTGATCTTCCCCGGCCACGACGAGTACTGGTCCGCGCCGCTGCGCCGCGCCGTCGAGGAGGCCCGCGACAGCGGCACGTCCCTGGTCTTCCTCTCCGCCAACACCCTGTACTGGCAGGTCGAGCTGGCCCCGTCCCCCTCGGGCGTGCCCGACCGCCTCCTGACCTGCCGGAAGCGCCGGGGCCCCGGCCGACCGGCGCTGTGGCGGGAGGCGGGCCGGCCGGAGCAGCAACTGCTCGGCATCCAGTACGCGGGCCGCGTTCCGGAGCCGTCCCCCCTCGTCGTGCGGAACGCCGGGCACTGGTTCTGGGAGGCGACGGGCGCCGGCGAGGGCGACGGGCTGCCGGGGCTCGTCGCGGGCGAGGCCGACCGGTACTTCCCGCGCACGGCGCTGCCCGCGCACCAGCGCCGCATCCTCCTCGCGCACTCCCCCTACCGGGACGCGGACGGGGCCGTACGCCACCAGGAGACGTCGCTGTACCGGTCCCCGTCCGGGGCGCTGGTCTTCGCGTCCGGCACGTTCGGCTGGTCCCCGGCTCTGGACCGGCCGGGTCATGTCGACCCCCGTGTCCAGCGCGCCACGGCGAACCTGCTGGACCGCATCTGCAAACACGACTAGAACCTTCCTGCACCCCTGGCCACGGCCCGCCTCCCCACGTGCGGGAGAATCGGAGTCGATGGGACAGATCCACGGGGAGGAACCGTGTCCGGATTCGTAGAAAAGCCCGAGCCCCTTCAGGTGCCGGGCCTGGTGCATCTGCACACCGGGAAGGTGCGCGAGCTGTACCAGAACGAGGCGGGCGACCTCGTGATGGTCGCCAGCGACCGCATGTCCGCGTACGACTGGGTGCTGCCCACGGAGATCCCGGACAAGGGGCGGGTCCTCACCCAGCTCTCCCTGTGGTGGTTCGACCAGCTCGCCGACCTGATCCCCAACCACGTGATCTCGACCGAGGTGCCCGAGGGCGCCCCCGACGACTGGGCGGGCCGCACGCTGGTCTGCAAGCGGCTGCGGATGATCCCGGTCGAGTGCGTGGCCCGCGGCTACCTCACCGGCTCGGGACTGGTCGAGTACGACGAGAACCGCACGGTCTGCGGCCTCGCCCTCCCCGAGGGCCTCGCCGACGGCTCGGAACTTCCCGCTCCGATCTTCACACCCGCGACGAAGGCCGAGGTCGGCGAGCACGACGAGAACGTCTCGTACGAGGAGGTCGCCCGCCAGGTCGGCGCGGAGACCGCCGCGCAGCTGCGCCAGTCGACGCTCGCCGTGTACAGCCGCGCGCGGGACGTGGCGCGGGACCGGGGGATCATCCTGGCGGACACGAAGCTCGAGTTCGGCTACGACGAGAAGGGCGGGCTGTTCCTCGCGGACGAGGCGCTGACCCCGGACTCGTCGCGGTTCTGGCCGGCCGCCGAGTGGCAGCCGGGACGCGCGCAGCCGTCGTACGACAAGCAGTACGTGCGGGACTGGCTGACGTCCCCGGAGTCCGGCTGGGACCGGCACGGCGAGCAGCCGCCCCCGCCGCTGCCGCAGGAGGTCGTCGACGCCACGCGCGCGAAGTACGTCGAGGCGTACGAGCTGCTGACGGGCACGGCCTGGTCGTAGGGACCGGTCCGGCAGGCCGGTGGGCCCGCCCCGGGCGCGCGACGCGACGCGTGCCCGGGGCGGCCCCGCGGTGACCGGCCCCTGCCCCGACCCCGCTTCGGGAACGCCGAAGGCCCCGGTCTGATGACCGGGGCCTTCGCTCACGAGCGGACGACGAGATTCGAACTCGCGACCCTCACCTTGGCAAGGTGATGCTCTACCAACTGAGCCACGTCCGCCTGCGCCGTAGCGCGAGACCTACTATACCCAACCTCGCTCGCGCGCGAGACGCACCGCGGTGTGCCGGTTCTCGGCGCCGAGCTTCGAGACGGCGGACGAGAGGTAGTTGCGGACCGTTCCGGGAGAGAGGGACGCGCGCCGGGCGATCTCCGCCACGGGGGCGCCGTCGGCGGCCAGTTCCAGCACCTCGGCCTCGCGGGCGGTCAGCGGCGAGTCGCCCGCGGAGATGGCGTCGGCCGCCAACTCGGGGTCCACGTAGCGGCTTCCGGCGTGGACGGCGCGAATGATCTCGGCGAGCCGCTGGGCGCTGACGGTCTTCGGAACGAAGCCGCGCACCCCGGCGGCGAGGGCCCGCTTGAGGTGCCCGGGGCGGCCGTGACCGGTCACGATCATGGTGTGGCAGCCGGGGAGTTCGGCCCGGAGGGCTGTGGCGACCCTCACACCGTCGGCGCCCGGCATCTGGAGGTCGAGCACGGCCACGTCGGGGCGGTGCGCGCGGGCCATGGCGATCGCCTCGGGGCCGGACGCGGCCTCGGCGACGACCTCCAGGTCGTCCTCCAGCCCGAGGAGCGCGGCGAGCGCGCCCCGGATGAGGTGCTCGTCGTCGGCGAGCAGGACGCGTACGGTCACGACAGCCCCCTCCCGGCCGGTTCGCCCACGGCGGGGCGGCGGTCCTCGCCCCCGAGGGGCACGCGCGCGGTCACCCGGAACCGCCCGCCGCCGTCCACGGGCCCGGCCTCCAGCACCCCGCCCAGCACCACGAGCCGCTCCCGGAGCCCGGCCAGCCCGGACCCGGCCGTCCCCGCGCCGCCCAGCGCTCCCGCACCGCCGGCCGCCCTTCCGCCGCCCGGCACGCCCGTACCGCCCGGCGCCCCTCCGCCGCCCGCCGCCGCCCCCGTACCGCTCGACGCACCCGTACCACCCGGCGCCGCCCCCGCGCCGCCGTCGTGCGGGGCGCCGTACGCGCTGTCGTTCTCGATGACCAGCACCGCCTGTCCCCCGTCCGCCGGTGCCGAGACCGCCACCCGGCAGTGGCGGGCGTCGCTGTGGCGCAGGACGTTCGTCGTGGCCTCGCGGACGACCCAGGCCAGGGCCGACTGCGCCGCGGCGGACAGGTCCGTGTCCGTGTCGCGGACGTCGATGCGGCAGCGTATGCCCGCCGCGGCCAGGACGCCGCGCGCGCCCTCCAGTTCGGTGTGCAGGTCGGCCTCGCGGTAGCCGCGCACCACGTCCCGCACCTCCCGCTGGGACTCGCGGGCGATCCGCTGGACCTCCGCCATCTCGTCGACGGCCCGGTCGGCCGACCCGCGCCGGGCCAGTTGCACGGCGAGCTCGCTCTTGAGGGCGATGACCGAGAGGTTCCGCCCCATCACGTCGTGGAGGTCCCGGGCGAACCGCAGCCGCTCCTCGGCGACGGCCAGCCGCGCCTGGAGCCGGTGGGCGGCGTCCAGCTCCCACACGGCCCGCAGCAGCCATCCGGAGAAACCGCTGGTGAAGGCGAAGACGAGGATGCCGAACGCGGCCGAGAACGCGTACGCGACCGTGTCGGTGAGCGGCAGGCCCATGACCGTCGCGATCGCCGGGAGCCCCGTCACCGCGACCGCCGTCAGCCCCAGCACGTGCCGCACCCGCGTCGTGCACAGGGCGAGCGCTCCGACGCCCCAGCTGGCCAGCCCGGCCGCCACGTACATCGACATCTGGAGGTCCAGGTCCGGCAGCGCCCGCCGCAGCGCCAGCACGGTGACGCAACCGCCCGCGGTGAGCACGGCGACGGCGGCGGCGAGCCGGTTCGGGCGCCCGCGCCGGCCCAGCTGCCAGCTGAGCGCCCGCGCCGCCAGCACGGCGACGAGCACGGTGTGGAGGAGCACCAGGAGGAACAGCCACCCGCCGACCGGCCCCACGTTCCCGGTCGCGGCCAGCGCGGGCAGCCCGCCGATGAGGACGGCCACGCAGGCGAGCCCGTGGTACGTCCACCGCGTGTAGAGCTCGACCTTCTCCGCGTTGCTCCTGCGGGTCCACCAGCCGGTCAGTCCGGTCATGCGCCCCGTGCCCTCCTCCCCATCAGTGGCGCGGCTCCCACCGGAACCGCCGCCGCACAGCAAACACCGCCACCGCGGCCCAGGCCAGCGTGGTCGTCGCGGCCCGTACGAGCTCCCCGGCGTCGGCCCCGCCGAGCCACCCGGCCCGTACGAGCGTCACGACCCCGGTCACCGGCAGCAGCGCGCACACCGCCTCGACACGCTCCGGGAACGCCTCCAGCGGGACGAACAGCCCGGAGCCGAGCGCCGACACGAGGAACAGCGGCATGGTCGTCAGCTGCGCGCTCTCCACGGTCCTGGTCAGCGCGGCCGTGAACGCGGCGAGCGCGCCGAGCAGCGCGATGCCGGCGAGTACGCCCGCGACGAGCAGCTCGGGCCGCTGTGGCGCCCGTACGCCGAGGAACGCCACCGAGGCCACCACCATGATCACGCACTGGGCGAGGGTGAGCGCCACCGAGGGCAGCGCCGTCCCGGCGAGGATCTCCGCGTCGGACGCCTCCCCGGTGCGCAGCCGCTTCAGCACCAGCTCCTCGCGGCGGGCGACGTAGGCGGGGACGAGGTTCATGTAGACGACGATGACGAGGACCATGCCGAGGCCGCCGGTCACGACCGCCTCGACCAGGGTCAGCCCGGTCCCCTCCAGACCGACTTCGTCGAGGCCGGCGCGGATGGAGCCGATCATCAGCAGCGGCATGAGGAGGGTGACGAAGAGGGCGGTCCGGTTCCGGACGAGGAGGACCAGTTCGGCGCGGGCGAGCGCGCCGAGCCGTCCGGTCGCCGTGGTGCCGGGGCCGGTGTCGCGGTCGGGGCCGGGACCGGTGCCGCGGTCGTGGTCGGGGCCGGGGTCGGGGCCAGGACCGGAGTCGGGCCGGTGCGGGGTGGTCGCGGACGCCATGTCACACCCCCGCCGGCTCGGTGGCGGCACCGGAGCGGGCGATCTCCAGGAACGCCTCCTCCAGGGACGCGGACCGCGCGTCGAGCGCTTCGAGCCGTACGCCCCGCTCGTCCGCCCACCGGAGCAGCTCGGTCAGCGCGGACTGGAGGTCGTGCGTGCGGATCTCGACGCGCCGCCCCCCGTACCGCGCGGCGCGCAGGGAGAGCGGCAGCCGCGCGGCGGACACCCCGGCGGGCAGCTCGAAGCGGATGCGGGCGGGCCGGGAGGCGGTGACCTCGGCGGGGGTGCCGGAGGCGACGATCCGCCCGCCGTGCATGATCGCCAGCCGGTCGGCGAGGGCTTCGGCCTCCTCCAGGTAGTGCGTGGTGAGCAGCACGGTGGTGCCGGTGTCGCGGAGGTCCCGGACGAGGTGCCACGTGTCGCGGCGGCCCTCGGCGTCGAGTCCGGTGGTCGGCTCGTCGAGGAACAGCACCTCGGGCCGCCCGAGCAGGGCGAGGGCCAGGTCGAGGCGGCGCCGTTCGCCGCCGGACAGCTGCTTGACGCGGACGCGCGCGCGGGCGGCGAGGCCGACCATGTCGAGGGCCTCGCCGGTGGGGCGGGCGCCGCTGGTGCAGCCGGCCCACATGCGGACGGTCTCGGCGACGGTCAGGTCGGAGGGGAAGCCGCCTTCCTGGAGCATCACGCCGATGCGCGGCCGGACGGCGGCGCGTTCCCGGTACGGGTCGTGGCCGAGGACGCGGACGCGGCCCCCGCTCGCGGGGGCGAGCCCTTCGAGGAGCTCGACGGTGGAGGTCTTGCCGGCGCCGTTGGTGCCGAGGAGGGCGAAGACCTCGCCGTACGGGACGGCGAAGGTGACGCCGCTCACGGCCTCGAAGCCCCCGGTGTACCGGCGCCGCAGTTCCGCGGCCTCGATCGCGTGGCCGTGCGCGGGGCGCGCGCGGTCCGTGTGGTGGTCGTCGCTGGTCATGGCTCCAGCGTCGGGGCGGGGCGGGGCGCCCGGCAGTACGCGCTGTCAGCGGCCGGCGATGACAAATGTCATGAGGGCCCGGAGGGCAAACGACAGGGCGAACGTCGAAGGCCCCGGTCTGATGACCGGGGCCTTCGCTCACGAGCGGACGACGAGATTCGAACTCGCGACCCTCACCTTGGCAAGGTGATGCTCTACCAACTGAGCCACGTCCGCATTGCTCCCGACCGGCTTTCACCGGGCGGTGCGAACACCACTGTACCTGATCCACCGGAGTGGTCGGTACGTGATGTGGAGCGGGTGACAGGAATTGCACACTGCGCCTTCCCCCTGGAAGGGGGATGTTCTGCTACTGAACTACACCCGCACGCTCCGTGAGGCGCTCGGCTTTCCGGCCTCGCCCCTCGGCGTGCTCCAGACTCTAGCCGATCAAGGGGGGTGCCGCGCAACTCGGTGTCCCGGGGCGCGGTGCCGCGCCGGCCCAGTGCCCCGCCGGCCCGGCCCGCGGCGGCACCCGCCCCGGGACACGGACCCCGCCCCGGGCGGTGCGGGGTCAGTTGGCCTCGTGGAAGGCTTCGTAGATCCGCTTCGGGATGCGGCCGCGCGCGGGCACCTCCATCCGGTTGGACTGCGCCCAGGCCCGTACGGCCGCCGGGTCGGGGTCGACGGCGGTGTGCCGGAACGCCTTGCGGGGCTTCTCCGTGCCGGACTTCTTTCGGCCGGCCTCCATGTACGGGGCGAGAGCCTTGCGCAGTTTCTCTGCATTGGTTTCGCTGAGGTCGATCTCGTACCACTTACCGTCGAGGCCGAACCTGACCGTTTCCGCCGCTTCTCCGCCCTCGATGTCGTCGGTGAGCGTGACTACTACGCGCTGCGCCACGGATATCGGTCCTTTCCCGTGGTAAGCCGCCGTTCAGGGTGTGTTCTGTCACACGCGTGACGTGCGGCGATACCGGATTCTCATGGGTGTATTCCTTTGTACAGCCCGGAGTGCCGCACTGGGAAGACCCGGCAATTGCGCCCGCGTGTCCGTACGCTATCGCCGTACCGAGATTCTTTTCCGGGATTTTTCCGAGTGCTTCTCGACGCCGGGCCTCCGAGGTGCTCCGGTGCGCTTCCCCGCACCCCTTCCGGGGTCTTCGGGCGTCTTCCGGGCCGCCCCTTCGCCTCTCCGGCCCATGATCACTTCATGCGTTTGTGGGATCCTCCGGAAATCTACTCGCGTAGAATTTGTAGGCAGGTACGCTGAGGGAACCGCCCACGCAACACACCACCGGGAGTGCCAGTGGCACGCGTCGTAGTCGACGTCATGCTCAAGCCGGAGATCCTCGACCCGCAGGGACAGGCGGTGCAGCGCGCACTGCCCCGTCTCGGTTTCGAGGGGATCGCGGACGTCCGTCAGGGGAAGCGCTTCGAGCTGGATGTGGAGGGCCCGGTCGACGACGCCGCCCTCGCCCGCATCCACGAGATGGCCGAAACCTTCCTCGCCAACACCGTCATCGAGGACTTCGTCGTCAAGGTGGAGGAGGCGTGACGTCCCGCATCGGAGTCGTCACCTTCCCCGGAACGCTCGACGACCAGGACGCCCTGCGCGCCGCCCGGCTGGCCGGCGCCGAGCCGGTCCCGCTCTGGCACCGCGACAAGGACCTCAAGCAGGTGGACGCGGTCGTCCTCGCGGGCGGCTTCAGCTACGGCGACTACCTGCGGGCCGGGGCGATCTCCCGGTTCTCGCCGGTCATGGAGACGATCATCGAGCAGGCCAGGGCCGGCATGCCCGTCCTCGGCATCTGCAACGGCTTCCAGGTCCTGACCGAGGCGCACCTGCTGCCCGGCGCCATGCTGCGCAACGACCACCTGCACTTCGTCTGCCGCGACCAGAAGCTGCGGGTGGAGAACGCCGACACCGCCTGGACCGCCGACTACGAGCAGGGCCAGGAGATCTCCGTACCGCTGAAGAACATGGACGGCCGGTACGTCGCCGACGCGCGCACGCTCGACGAGCTGGAGGCCGAGGGCCGGGTCGCGTTCCGCTACCTGGACGGGAACCCCAACGGCTCGCTGCGCGACATCGCGGGCGTCACCAACGCCGCGGGCAACGTCGTCGGCCTCATGCCCCACCCGGAGCACGCCGTGGAGCCGCTCGTGGGCACGGGCCGCACGGACGGGCTCGGTTTCTTCACCTCGATCCTCAAGAAGCTGGTCAACGCCTGATGAGCCTCGACACCGTCAAGCACGCCACCGAGACGCCCGACGTCGAGCAGCCGTGGGCCGAGCTCGGCCTCAAGCAGGACGAGTACGAGCGCATCCGCGAGATCCTCGGCCGCCGCCCGACCGGCGCCGAGCTGGCCATGTACTCGGTCATGTGGTCCGAGCACTGCTCGTACAAGAGCAGCAAGGTCCACCTGAAGCAGTTCAGCGAGAAGAAGCCCGACTCGGACGCGATGCTCGTCGGCATCGGCGAGAACGCGGGCGTCGTCGACGTCGGCCAGGGGTACGCGGTCACCTTCAAGGTGGAGTCGCACAACCACCCCTCGTACATCGAGCCCTACCAGGGCGCGGCCACGGGCGTCGGCGGCATCGTCCGCGACATCCTCGCGATGGGCGCCCGCCCGGTCGCCGTCGTCGACCCGCTGCGGTTCGGCGCCGCCGACCACCCCGACACCAAGCGCGTCCTGCCCGGTGTCGTCGCCGGCATCGGCGGCTACGGCAACTGCCTGGGCCTGCCCAACATCGGCGGCGAGGTCGTCTTCGACGCCTGCTACCAGGGCAACCCGCTGGTCAACGCCGGCTGCATCGGCGTGATGAAGCACGAGGACATCCACCTCGCCAAGGCGTCCGGCGCCGGCAACAAGGTCATCCTGTACGGCGCCCGGACCGGCGGCGACGGCATCGGCGGCGTCTCGGTCCTCGCGTCCGAGACGTTCGACGACACGAAGCCGACCAAGCGCCCGGCCGTCCAGGTCGGCGACCCGTTCCAGGAGAAGCTCCTCATCGAGTGCACGCTGGAGGTCTTCCGGGAGAAGCTCGTCGTGGGCATCCAGGACCTCGGCGGCGCCGGCCTGTCCTGCGCCACCTCCGAGCTGGCGTCCGCCGGCTCCGGCGGCATGCGCGTCGAGCTGGACGCGGTCCCGCTGCGCGACGCGACGCTCTCGCCGGAGGAGATCCTCATGAGCGAGTCGCAGGAGCGCATGTGCGCGATCGTCGAGCCCGGCAAGGTCGACCGCTTCCTGGAGATCTGCGAGAAGTGGGACGTCATCGCCACCGTCATCGGTGAGGTGACCGACGGCGAGCGCCTGGAGATCTTCTGGCACGGCGAGCAGATCGTCGACGTGCCGCCGCGGTCCGTCGCCCACGAGGGCCCGACGTACCACCGGCCGTACGAGCGCCCCGAGTGGCAGGACGCCCTCCAGGCCGACGACCCCGCCAAGCTGCCCCGGCCGGCCTCGGCCCAGGAGCTGCGCGAGCAGGTCCTGAAGCTCGTCGCCTCGCCGAACCAGGCGTCCAAGGCGTGGGTGACGGACCAGTACGACCGTTTCGTGCAGGGCAACACGGTCCTCGCCCAGCCCGAGGACGCGGGCATGGTCCGCATCGACGAGGAGACCAACCTCGGCGTCGCCATCGCCACGGACGGCAACGGCCGGTACGCGAAGCTCGACCCGTACGCGGGCGCGCAGCTCGCGCTGGCGGAGTCGTACCGCAACGTGGCCGCGTCCGGCGCCAAGCCGCTGGCGATCTCGAACTGCCTGAACTTCGGCTCGCCCGAGGACCCGGCCGTGATGTGGCAGTTCGCGGAGGCCACGCGCGGCCTCGCGGACGGCTGCCTGGAGCTGGGCACGCCCGTCACCGGCGGCAACGTCTCGCTGTACAACCAGACCGGGGACGTCGCCATCCACCCGACGCCGGTCGTCGCCGTCCTCGGCGTGATCGACGACGTGACGCGGCGCACGCCGATCGCCTTCGCGGAAGAGGGCCAGCTCCTCTACCTGCTGGGCGACACGCGCGAGGAGTTCGGCGGCTCGGCCTGGTCCCAGGTCGTCCATGACCACCTCGGCGGCCTGCCGCCCAAGGTCGACCTGGGCCGGGAGCGGCTGCTCGGCGAGATCCTCATCGCCGCCTCCCGCGACGGCATGGTCGACGCGGCGCACGACCTGTCCGACGGCGGTCTCGTCCAGGCGGTCGTCGAGTCCTGCCTGCGCGGCGGGAACGGCGCGCGGCTGATCGTCCCGGACGGTCTGGACGCGTTCACGTTCCTGTTCAGCGAGTCGGCGGGCCGCGCCGTCGTGGCCGTGCCGCGCAGCGAGGAGCTCCGCTTCACCGACATGTGCGGTGCGCGCGGGCTGCCCGCGACGCGCATCGGCGTCGTGGACGGCGACGCGGTCGACGTGCAGGGCGAGTTCAGCATCCCGCTGGCGGAGCTGCGCGAGGCGTACGAGGCGACGATCCCGGGCCTGCTGGCCTGAGACCTCCGGTGCCCGGACCCACGGACGGAGGGCCGGCCCGCGGTTGACGCCGCGGGCCGGCCCTCCGTGCCGTCGCGACGGCCTCACAGGACCGGCACACGGGCAAGGCGTCCTCGGGGGAATCGGGTGTCGGACCAGCGGCCGTCACCGTCTTCTTCGTCTTTCTCCGTGTTCCCGGCGTCTCCGGTGTCTCCGGCGTCTCCGGCGTCTCCGGCGTCTTCGGTGTCTCCGGCGTCTTCGTTCCCGTCTTCCCGCGAGGCCGCGCCGCGGGACGCGGGGGCCGCGCCGCTGCGGCCGTCCGACCCGGCGCGGATCGGCCCGTACGACCCGCTCGGCGTGCTCGGCAGCGGTGGGACGGGCCGCGTGCACCCGGCCCTGTCCGCCGGCGGCGGTCCCGGTGCGGGAACGGCGGCTTCGGCACGGCCACCGAGGACGCCGTCCTCGCCCTCCAGTGCGCCAAGGGCCCGGGGGCCGACGGCGCCGTGGGCCCGAAGGCGTGGGCGGCGCCGCGCTCCCGACCCGACGGGCCGGCGGTAGCCTCGGGGCATGCCACAGCCGAGGAAGCGCGCCCGCAGGTACGACTCCGCGAAGACCCGCGCGGCGGTGACCGCGCAGTTCGCGCACGTGCGGGAGGGCGTCGAGCGGCTGACGCCGGAGCAGTTGGCGCTGCCGACGCGGCTGGGGGAGTGGACGGTACGGGAACTGGCCGCGCACCTCGCGCTGGTGCTCCGGTCCGTCGTGCGGGGCGTGGCCGCGCCGGAGCCCGCCGTACGGGACGTGGGGCTGCTCGACTGGCCCGCGGCGACGCGGGGGTTCGCGGGCGCGGTGGACGAGGACACCCGTGAACTGGCCGAATGGGCCGACGGGGCGGGCGGGCTGGCGGAGCTGTACGCGCGTACGGCGGACGAGCTGGCCGGGGCGCTGGCGGCGGCGCCGGACGAGCGGCTGATCGTGACGCGGTTCGGCGGGATGCCGCTGGGCGACTTCCTGGTGACGCGGACGGTGGAGCTGACCGCGCACACCGACGACCTGAACGCGGCGACGGGGTTGGCCGTGCCGCACGACCGGCAGGCCCTCGCGACCTGCACGCGCGTGCTGGCGGACGCGCTGGCGCTGAAGGCGCCGGGCGGGTCGGTGGAGTTGCGGGTGCCGCCGTACGCGGTGGTGCAGTGCGTGGAGGGTCCCCGGCACACGCGCGGGACGCCGCCGAACGTCGTCGAGACCGACCCGCTGACGTGGACCCGCCTGGCGACGGGGCGGACGGCCTGGCGGGACGCGTTGTCGGAAGCCCGCCTCCAGGCCAGCGGCGAGCGCGCCGACCTGGCGCCGTGGCTCCCCGTCCTGGGCTGACCCCGCACGGGGCGCGCCTGCACGCCCACGGCTCGGAGACCGTGTGGCTCCCCGCCCTGGACCGATCCCGCGCCCCGCGCCCCGCACCCCCCGCCCCGTACTCCCACCCCGGCTCCCCGCCCCCGTACCCCTGGGCCCCGTCCCCCGTACCGGTGGCGCGGGGAGGGAACCGGACCGGCGCACGGTCCGTCAGAGCGGCATGCGGATCACCACGTGCCTGCTTCCCGTCCTCGCCGCGACCGCCGCGCTCGCCGGCTGCTCCGGCGGTTCCGGCGGCTCCGATCCCGGCCAGGGCGCCGGGGACCGCCCCGACATCCCCCTCGCGGGGACCTACTGGACCATCGACGGCCTCACCCTCGACGGCGCCGAGAAGGCCGCCCCCAGCCCCACGATGTACGTCGAGTTCACGCCGGACGCCAAGGTGCGCGGAAACCCCGACTGCAACGGCTTCGGCGCCGACCTCACCATCGACGGCGACACCATCACCGCGAAACAGCTCCCCTCGACCCTCAAGGGCTGCGGTGACGCCGTCAACGCCTTCGCGAGCGACTTCCGCGAGGTGTTCGCCGGCAGGCTCACCGCCCGCCTCCACGACGGCGGCGACCGCCTCACCCTCACCGCCCCCGACGGGAACGCCATCGCCCTGTCCGAACGGCTCGACGCGCCCCTGGAGGGCACCGAGTGGAACGTCGACACGCTCCTCGAAGGGCGGACCGCCACCTCCCTGCCCGCCGGAGCCACCGGTAAGCCGCACCTCACGATCGGCATCGACCGCACCGTCCGCGGCAACCTCGGCTGCAACACCTTCACCGCCGTCGTGAAGGCGGACGGCGACAAGCTGACGTTCGGCCGCATCGCCCTCACCCGCCGCATGTGCGCCGCGCCCCAGAACGAGCTGGAGCAGAAGCTGTACGGGACGCTGAGCAGCGGTCCGGTGACGTACCGGATCCAACAGCGCACACTGACGGTCACCGCGCAGGACGGTTCCGGGTTCGGCGCCCGCGTCACGGCCGGGTAGGGGTGCGAGGTCCGTCACACCGGACGTGGCGCGAAAGGGTCCCCGCGGGCGGGGAAAGGGCGTCTGGGCAGGGGGCCCTTCCCGGCGGGGGCCCCTGCGGGCGGGCCCGTCCCCAATTCGGACCAGTGGTCGATCTCGCCTACACTCGGTGGCGTGCCACGTGGTGACGGTCGACTCAATCACGATCTGCTTCCCGGCGAGAAGGGCCCCCAGGACGCTTGTGGCGTCTTCGGTGTCTGGGCGCCGGGTGAAGAGGTCGCAAAGCTCACGTACTTCGGGCTCTACGCCCTCCAACACCGGGGTCAGGAATCCGCGGGAATAGCGGTCAGCAACGGCTCCCAGATCCTCGTCTTCAAGGACATGGGCCTCGTCTCCCAGGTCTTCGACGAGACCTCCCTCAGCTCCCTCCAGGGTCACATCGCGGTCGGTCACGCCCGCTACTCGACCACCGGCGCGTCCGTCTGGGAGAACGCCCAGCCGACGTTCCGGGCCACGGCCAACGGCTCCATCGCCCTCGGCCACAACGGCAACCTCGTCAACACGGCGCAGCTCGCCGAGATGGTCGCCGACCTCCCCAAGAAGGACGGCCGGGCCACCCAGGTCGCCGCCACCAACGACACCGACCTCGTCACGGCGCTCCTCGCCGGCCAGACCGACGAGGACGGCAAGCCGCTGACCGTCGAGCAGGCCGCCGCCAAGGTGCTGCCGGAGGTCCGGGGTGCCTTCTCCCTCGTCTTCATGGACGAGAACACGCTATACGCCGCCCGCGACCCGCAGGGCATCCGCCCGCTGGTCCTCGGCCGGCTGGAGCGCGGCTGGGTCGCCGCCTCGGAGACCGCCGCCCTCGACATCGTCGGCGCCAGCTTCGTCCGCGAGATCGAGCCGGGCGAGCTCATCGCCATCGACGAGAACGGCCTGCGAACGTCTCGATTCGCGGAAGCGAAGCCCAAGGGCTGTGTCTTCGAGTACGTCTACCTGGCCCGTCCCGACACGGACATCGCCGGCCGGAACGTCTACCTCTCCCGCGTGGAGATGGGTCGGAAGCTCGCCGCGGAAGCCCCCGCCGACGCCGACCTCGTCATAGCGACGCCCGAGTCCGGCACCCCCGCCGCCATCGGCTACGCGGAGGCGAGCGGCATCCCGTTCGGCGCGGGCCTGGTCAAGAACGCGTACGTCGGGCGGACCTTCATCCAGCCGTCCCAGACCATCCGCCAGCTCGGCATCCGCCTCAAGCTGAACCCCCTCAAGGAAGTCATCAAGGGCAAGCGCCTGGTCGTCGTCGACGACTCGATCGTCCGGGGCAACACGCAGCGCGCGCTCGTCCGGATGCTCCGCGAGGCCGGCGCCGCCGAGGTCCACATCCGGATCTCCTCGCCGCCCGTGAAGTGGCCGTGCTTCTTCGGCATCGACTTCGCCACCCGCGCCGAGCTGATCGCCAACGGCATGTCGGTCGACGAGATCGGCAAGTCCCTCGGCGCCGATTCGCTGGCGTACATCTCCCTCGACGGCATGGTCGAGGCGACCGCGATCGCCAAGCCGAACCTCTGCCGCGCCTGCTTCGACGGCGAGTACCCCATGGAGCTCCCCGACCCCGAGCTGCTCGGCAAGCAGCTCCTGGAGACGGAACTGGCCGCGGGCCCCGCCGCCACGGCCGCCACCGACGCGCTCCGCCGCCCGTAGGCACCCCCGAAACCCTCGCTGTACGACACGAAAGTTCCGTAGCCATGTCTCAGGCCACCAGTGCCACAGGCGGCGCCAGCTACGCCGCCGCGGGCGTCGACATCGAGGCGGGCGACCGCGCCGTCGAGCTGATGAAGGAGTGGGTGAAGAAGACCCAGCGCCCCGAGGTCCTCGGCGGCCTCGGCGGTTTCGCCGGACTCTTCGACGCCTCCGCCCTCAAGCGCTACGAGCGTCCGCTCCTCGCCTCCGCCACCGACGGCGTCGGCACGAAGGTCGACGTCGCCCGCCGCATGGGCGTGTACGACACGATCGGACACGACCTGGTCGCCATGGTCATGGACGACATCGTGGTGTGCGGCGCCGAGCCGCTGTTCATGACCGACTACATCTGCGTCGGCAAGGTCCACCCCGAGCGGGTCGCCGGCATCGTCAAGGGCATCGCCGAGGGCTGCGTCCTCGCCGGCTGCGCCCTCGTCGGCGGCGAGACCGCCGAGCACCCCGGCCTCCTCGGCCCGGACGACTTCGACGTCGCCGGCGCCGGCACGGGCGTCGTGGAGGCGGACCGCCTGCTGGGCGCCGATCGCATCCGCACGGGTGACGCGGTCGTCGCGATGGCGTCGTCGGGCCTTCACTCCAACGGGTACTCACTCGTTCGCCACGTGCTGTTCGACCGGGCCGGCATGGAGCTGGAGCAGCAGGTCGACGAGCTCGGCCGGACCCTCGGCGAGGAACTGCTGGAGCCCACCAAGATCTACTCGCTGGACTGCCTGGCGCTCACCCGGACCACCGACGTGCACGCCTTCAGCCACATCACCGGCGGCGGCCTCGCCGCCAACCTGGCGCGGGTCGTCCCGGACCACCTGCACGCCACGGTCGACCGGTCGACGTGGACGCCCGGCGCGATCTTCGACCTGGTCGGCAGGGCCGGCCGGGTGGAGCGGCTGGAGCTGGAGAAGACCCTGAACATGGGGGTCGGCATGATGGCCGTCGTCCCCGCCGATTCGGTGGACGTCGCGCTGGCGACGCTCGCGGACCGGGGCGTCGACGCCTGGGTCGCGGGCGAGATCACCGAGCGCGGGGATCACCCGACCGGCGCCGCCCTCACGGGTGACTACGCGAGCTGAACAGCACAGAACCCGGTCCGGGGCGGGGCCCCGGACCGGGTTGGAAGAAGTGCGGGCGTCAAGCGCCGCGGCGACGGGATGACGAACCGGACTCCTCGTCCTCGTCATCGTCGTCGTTGTACAGCTCCGCGTAGCGGGCGTACGGGTCGTCTTCCTCGTCGTCGTCCTCGAACGGCTCTCCGTTCGGAGGCTGACTCGAAGTCGATGCGCCCAGCTCGCTGGCCAGCCGTGCGAGGTCTGTCCCACCGCTGTTGTACTTCAGCTGGCGGGCGACCTTCGTCTGCTTGGCCTTGGCCCGGCCGCGCCCCATGGCTCGACCCCCTCGGTGACGGGGCTCGACGGCCCCAGAGTCTTGACACGCGTTCATGATGTGGGACGGACTCTCCGTGGAGAGACCGGCCCGTGGGCTTCAACGGTACCTGCTTCCGCGGCCATGCGGTACGCCGCCCGCATGACGCGCCTCGGAGCCGGACCCGCGAGGCGCCCCGTCCTCGCTGGTCAGCTGCGATTTTAACCTCTTCTCAAGGTCGACCCGCCGACCGGCGTGAGCCATCTCTCTCTGACAGCGAACGCACCTCTGTACGAACACACCAATGCGGAGCGTGCCCGGAAGGTGCCTGTGGGCACGGGCGGCGCCGTCCGCCGGGTGCCCTGTCAAGGGCGCCCCCCGGCGAACGTACGCTCCGTGACCGGAAACGCTCCGTGCGGCGTCAGCCGCGGCGGGCGTCGGCCATCCGCTGCTCGGCGATCCGGTCGGCCGCCGCGGCCGGCGGAATACCGTCCTCCTTCGCACGTGCGAAGATCGCCAGCGTCGTGTCGAAGATCTTCGTCGCCTTCGCCTTGCACCGGTCGAAGTCGAAGCCGTGGAGCTCGTCGGCGACCTGGATCACGCCGCCCGCGTTGACGACGTAGTCGGGCGCGTAGAGGATCCCGCGCTCCGCGAGGTCCTTCTCGACGCCCGGGTGGGCGAGTTGGTTGTTGGCCGCGCCGCACACGACCTTCGCCGTCAGGACGGGCACGGTGTCGTCGTCGAGGGCGCCGCCGAGCGCACACGGCGCGTAGACGTCCAGGCCCTCGGTGCGGATCAGGGCGTCCGTGTCGGCGGCCACCCGGACCTGCGGGAACCTGTCGGTGACGCGGCGCACCGACTCCTCCCGCACGTCCGTGACGACGACCTCGGCGCCGTCCCCCACCAGGTGCTCGACCAGGTGGTGGCCGACCTTGCCGACACCCGCGACGCCGACCGTCCGGCCGCGCAGCGTCGGGTCGCCCCACAGGTGCTGGGCGGAGGCGCGCATGCCCTGGAAGACGCCGAACGCGGTGAGGACCGACGAGTCGCCGGCGCCGCCGTGCTCGGGGGAGCGGCCGGTGGTCCAGCGGCACTCGCGGGCGACGACGTCCATGTCCGCCACGTACGTGCCGACGTCGCAGGCCGTGACGTACCGGCCGCCGAGGGAGGCCACCATCCGGCCGTAGGCCAGCAGCAGTTCCTCGGTCTTGACGAGCTCCGGGTCACCGATGATCACGGCCTTGCCGCCGCCGTGCTCCAGGCCGGCCAGGGCGTTCTTGTACGACATCCCCCGCGACAGGTTCAGCGCGTCCAGGACGGCTTCTTCCTCGGAGGCGTACGGGTAGAAGCGGGTGCCGCCGAGGGCCGGGCCCAGGGCGGTCGAGTGGATGGCGATGACGGCCTTGAGGCCGGAGGCGCGGTCCTGGCACAGCACGACTTGCTCGTGGCCCCCCTGCTCCGAGCGGAACAGGGTGTGCAGGACGCCGTCGGTCACATCGGTCACGGTGGTGACTCCCAAGTACGAAGCGGCGATGTCGGGCCCTCCTAGGGGTGGGGAGGGACCTGTTCGGCAAGAGGGTAAGTCCTACCTGGCCGTAGGGCCGACGCCGTGCGCAGGATCACCCCCTCGGGGGGTGGGCGCGTGGAAGGATTCCCGCATGCCGGCTGTCTCCTCGGTCCTCGTCCCGTACGCCTCCTACCTGCGGGTGTACGAGCCCCTGGCCGCCTTCCCGGAGCCCGAGCGCGGGCACTGGGCCCGCTACGCGGAGCGGGCCCTGCGCGGCGGGGCGCCCACGGCGCAGGACGAGTTGCGGCGCGCCCTCGCCGACCTGGTGCCGACGCCGCCGGTGCCGGTGCCGGTGCACGAGAGCGGCGACGCGTTCGTGGCGGAGGCGGGCGGCGCGGTGTGCGTCTGCCCGTGGCGCACGCGGCTGCGCGCCTGGCTGGCCCTGGAGGAGCTGCCGGAGCTGCTGCCGGGGCCCGTGCTGGACGCGGCGCTGCCGCCGGTGGTGCGGGGGCAGGCGGAGGCGGACCACGAGCGGTGGCGGGAGCGGCACCCGGACGCGCGGCCGTGGATCAGGAGCGCGGTGTGGCAGGTGCCCGTGCGGTGGTTCGTGCTCTTCGCGGACGAGGAGCGCGAGTACGTGCCGGGCGGGGCCGGGGAGGCGCCGCTGCTGCGGTACCGGACGCCGATGGTGGAGGCGCGGCGGCGGGTGGCGCGGACGCTGCGGACGCTGCGTGAGTCGATCGGCGAGGGGCCGCTGACCGAGGGCCTGGTCGACGTGGGGCGGTGGCTGGAGGAGTTCCACCCGCGTTCGCTGGTGGAACTGGACTACGGGGGCCTGGTGCACGCCCTGCCGGCGGAACTGCTCGCCGGGGACCGGTCCGTGGCGGACATCGCCGCGGGCATCGCCGCGCTCCGGGACGGCGACGGCGCGGGCGCGGAGGTGGCCTACGGGCGGCTCGCGGAGCGGTGGCGCGCGGTACGGGACCGGCAGTTCGCCAACTGAACGGAAAATTCCCCAGTTGGGCCTGTTGCGCCGGAGGCTGTTGCACATGAGTCTTGTGTGACGTCAGAGGTTGAAGGGCTTGAGTCCCGAACCGGGCCTTTGCCTCAAGGGTGATGGATCGCACTAACCGCGGCTCTTGCGCTCATTGCCCAACCTCATGCCAAAATAGGACAAGGAGTCCGGGGAGGGCTCCTTCCGTCCAGCTATGGGTGGAAGGCTCAGCATTGCACGCTATGGGGGGTCTGGTGGCTCCTGATCGCTCTGTGACTGATCGTCACTGTGACGTGACTGTCCGCTATGGCATGGTCCATCGGCTTCCGCCGCTGATGGACACCTGAGAGGGCAATTCCATCGGTTTGGCCGAAGGTGGCTGGACAGATGGTGTAGTTGTAGTGCCGAGGACAAGCCGTTCGTCCTATAACCGACTCGGCCCGCGTCCGCCATTTCGGGCAACGCGGGTCAAGGTGCAGAATTTAGAGGAAAGAACCGAGATCGTCGGTTCTCCCGAGGAGGCCGCTCATGACCGCTCGCACCCCTGATGCTGAGCCGCTGCTGACCCCCGCTGAGGTTGCCACGATGTTCCGCGTGGACCCGAAGACGGTGACCCGCTGGGCGAAGGCCGGCAAGCTCACGTCCATCCGCACGCTGGGTGGGCACCGCCGGTACCGCGAGGCAGAGGTCCGCGCGTTGCTCGCGGGGATCCCGCAGCAGCGCAGCGAGGCCTGAACACCCCTGTGAACCGGGCTTTTCCGGGCCCCCCAACCCGGTACGCCCACCCCATGCTCCACTGACGGCCGCCCGCCCCAACGGGCTGACGTCATCGATCGCGCTGGACTCCGCCGGGTCCGGCGCGGTCTTTTTTTGTGTGCCGGCACGGGCTCGCAAGTCGGTGCAATTGCACGTATTAAATGGGGCGGGTGTAGGAGTGGCATAAGCGAAGCGGTTTTCCGAAAGAGTTCCGTGACTCGCATCACACCGGGATGGCGGTTCCGACGGCCCGTCAGGAGCGGTCGGCGTCCTCGGGAACGACCCGGTCGGGCCGGTCTCTGTGTCTGGTCGGCGGGGGCGCCTGCGGGGGCTGCTCGCCGAGGGCGGCGTACTGGGCGAGGCGGTGGCAGACGGCGCAGCGCCGGGTGAGGTGGCGGTAGGCGGAGGCGGCCGCCAGATGGGCGCGCAGGAGCGCGCGGGTCTCGTGCCTGGCCGTGGCTGCCGTCATGCGCGTCACCTCCGGGGAGGGGCGACGGTGCCCCCGTTGTTTGGGTACTCGCACCGGCCGCCCGCGTCAACCCGTCGTCGGACGCCACCCGGCCCCGGCCGGGAACCGTGACCCGTACGAGACGCACGAACACGGCTGAGGCCCGCACCGAAGGGTGCGGGCCTCAGCCGACTGACGCGGTCCTGACGGGATTTGAACCCGCGGCCTCCACCTTGACAGGGTGGCGAGCACTCCAAACTGCTCCACAGGACCAGGTTTCGCAGCCGTTCGCTCCTTGGCTGCGAGAGAGACTCTACAGCAGGTCAGACCGTGCGGTCGAACTCACTCCTGGCGACCGCCCCGTCACCCCGCAGCGGGCCTCACGGCACGGCCGCGTCGATCGCCTTCACGATCCGCTTGTCCGACACCGGGTATGCCGTCCCCAGCGCGTGCGCGAAGTAGCTGACCCGCAGCTCCTCGATCATCCACCGGATGTCCAGGACCTCCTGCGGCACCGGCCGCCCCTTCGGGAACTGCTCCAGCAGCCACGCGTACTCGTCCTGCATCTCGTGGACCTTCTCCATGCGCGTCGTGTCCCGCTGCACCGACGTCGGCATCTGCTGGAGGCGGCGGTCCACCGCCACCAGGTACCGCATCAGGTCCGGCAGGCGGCGCAGGCCCGTCGCGGTGACGAAGCCGGGCGGCACCAGCGCCGCCAGCTGCTCCCGGACGTCCTGGACGTTGTTCACCAGCGCCAGGCTGTTCGTGGCCTTCAGGCGCCGCTCGCAGGACTGCCAGGCGGTCAGGATCTGCTGGACCTGGTCCACGGTCCGCACGGTCAGCTCCACCAGGTCGGCGCGGACGTCGTCGTACAGCTTCCGGTACGACTCCTCGTCCCACGCCGGCCCGCCGTGGTCGGCGATCAGCCGGTCGGCCGCCGCCGTCGCGCAGTCCTCGAACAGGGCCTGCACGGAGCCGTGCGGATTGCGGGACAGGGCGAGCTTCTGCTGGTTCGTCAGCCGGTCGGAGGCGAACTTCGCCGGGTTCACCGGGATGTTCAGCATGATCAGCTTGCGGGTGCCCCGCCACATCGCCCGCGCCTGCTCGGCCTCGGTGTCGAAGAGGCGCACGGCGACCGTCCCGCCCTGGTCGACGAGGGCCGGGTACGCCTTCACGGGCTGGCCGGACCGGCGGGTCTCGAAGACGCGCGTGAGGGTGCCGATCGTCCAGTCCGTCAGGCCCGAGCGCTCCAGCGACTGGCCCGTGCCCGAGGGGCCCGCCGTGGCCGCCGCCGCGGCCTTCGACAGGGCCTGGCGGGCCTTCGGGCGCAGCGACAGCTTCAGCGCCTCCAGGTCCTTGTCCTCGGCCAGCTTCCGGCGCCGCTCGTCCACGATCCGGAACGTGATCTTCAGGTGGTCGGGGACCTTGGTCCAGTCGAAGTCGTCCGGGCTCACCGGGACGCCCACCATGCGCTGGAGCTCCCGGGCCAGGACGGCCGTCAGGGGTTCCGCGCTCGGCGCCGCCTTTTCCAGGAACCGCTTCGCGAAGTTCGGCGCCGGTACGTAGTTGCGGCGGACCGGCTTGGGGAGGGAGCGGATCAGCTCCGTCACGACCTCCTCCCGCAGGCCCGGGATCTGCCAGTCGAAGCCCTCGTCGGTGACCTGGTTCAGCACCTGGAGCGGGATGTGGACGGTGACGCCGTCCGCGTCCGCGCCCGGCTCGAACTGGTACGTCACGCGGAACTTGAGCGGGCCCTGCCGCCACGAGTCGGGGTAGTCGGCCTTGGTGACCGCGCCCGCCTTCTCGTTGATGAGCATCTCCCGCTCGAAGTCGAGCAGTTCCGGCTCGTCCCGGCGCTTGTGCTTCCACCACGAGTCGAAGTGCGCCCCCGACACGACGTGCGCCGGGATCCGCTGGTCGTAGAAGTCGAACAGCGTCTCGTCGTCGACGAGGATGTCGCGGCGCCGCGCCCGGTGCTCCAGCTCCTCGACCTCGGTGAGCAGCTTGCGGTTGTCCGCGAAGAACTTGTGGTGCGTGCGCCAGTCGCCCTCCACCAGGGCGTGGCGGATGAACAGCTCGCGCGACGCCTCGGGGTCGATCCGCCCGTAGTTGACCTTGCGCTGGGCGATGATCGGCACGCCGTACAGCGTCACCTTCTCGTACGCCATGACGGCCGCCTGGTCCTTCTCCCAGTGCGGCTCGGAGTACGTGCGCTTCAGCAGGTGCCCGGCGAGCGGCTCGATCCACTCGGGCTCGATCTTCGCGTTGACCCGCGCCCACAGACGGGACGTCTCGACCAGTTCGGCCGACATCACGAACCGCGGCGGCTTCTTGAACAGCGCCGAGCCGGGGAAGATCGCGAACTTGGCGTTCCGCGCGCCCAGGTACTCGTTCCTCGCCGTGTTCCTCCCGCTCTCCCCTCCGGCGTCCTTCACGTCCTTCACGCCGATGTGGGAGAGCAGGCCCGCGAGGAGCGAGACGTGGACGCGCTGCTCGTCCGCGTCCTCCTCGTTGAGGTGCATCCCCATCTGCTTGGCGACCGTGCGAAGTTGGCTGTAGATGTCCTGCCACTCGCGGATGCGCAGGTAGTTGAGGTACTCCGACTTGCACATCCGGCGGAACGCCGACGACGACAGCGCCTTCTGCTGCTCGCGGACGTACCGCCAGAGGTTGAGGTAGGCCAGGAAGTCGGACGTCTCGTCCTTGAACCGGGCGTGCTGCTGGTCGGCCTGGGCCTGCTTCTCGGCGGGCCGCTCGCGCGGGTCCTGGATGGACAGGGCCGCCGCGATGACCATGACCTCGCGGACGCAGCCGTTCTTGTCGGCCTCCAGCACCATGCGCGCCAGGCGCGGGTCGACGGGGAGCTGGGCGAGCTTCCGGCCGAGCGGGGTGAGGCGCTTCTTCGGGTCCTTCTGCGCCGGGTCGAGCGCGCCCAGCTCCTGGAGGAGCTGCACGCCGTCGCGGATGTTGCGGTGGTCCGGCGGGTCGATGAAGGGGAACTTCTCGATGTCGCCGAGGCCGGCCGCGGTCATCTGGAGGATGACGGACGCCAGGTTCGTCCGGAGGATCTCCGCGTCCGTGAACTCCGGGCGGGCCAGGAAGTCGTCCTCGGAGTACAGGCGGATGCAGATGCCGTCGCTGGTGCGGCCGCAGCGGCCCTTGCGCTGGTTGGCGCTGGCCTGGCTGACGGGCTCGATCGGCAGCCGCTGCACCTTCGTGCGGTGGCTGTACCGGGAGATCCGCGCCGTACCGGGGTCGATGACGTACTTGATGCCGGGGACCGTCAGGGACGTCTCCGCCACGTTGGTGGCGAGGACGACGCGGCGGCCGGCGTGCTGCTGGAACACGCGGTGTTGCTCGGCGTGGGACAGGCGCGCGTACAGCGGCAGGACCTCGGTGTTGCGCAGCTTCTTCTTCAGCAGCGCGTCGGCCGTGTCGCGGATCTCCCGCTCGCCGGAGAGGAAGACCAGGATGTCGCCGGGGCCCTCCGCCTGGAGCTCGTCGACGGCGTCGCAGATCGCGGTGACCTGGTCGCGGTCGGGCTCCTCGGAGTCCTCCTCCAGGAGCGGGCGGTAGCGCACCTCCACCGGGTACGTACGGCCGCTGACCTCGACGATCGGCGCGTCCCCGAAGTGCCGGGAGAACCGCTCCGGGTCGATGGTCGCGGAGGTGATCACGACCTTGAGGTCGGGGCGCTTCGGCAGGAGCTGGGCCAGGTAGCCGAGCAGGAAGTCGATGTTGAGGCTGCGTTCGTGGGCCTCGTCGATGATGATCGTGTCGTAGGCGAGCAGCTCGCGGTCCGTCTGGATCTCCGCGAGGAGGATGCCGTCCGTCATCAGCTTCACGAACGTGTCGGAGCCGACCTGGTCGGTGAACCGCACCTTCCAGCCGACCGCCCCGCCGAGCGGCGTCCGCAGCTCCTCCGCGACGCGCTCCGCGACCGTGCGGGCCGCGATCCGCCGGGGCTGCGTGTGGCCGATCATGCCGCGCACGCCCCGACCGAGCTCCAGGCAGATCTTGGGGATCTGCGTCGTCTTCCCGGAGCCCGTCTCACCGGCGACGATCACGACCTGGTGGTCGCGTATCGCCTCCAGGATCTCGTCCTTCTTCTGGCTGACGGGCAACTGCTCGGGATACGAGACCTCGGGCACGCGGGCCGCCCGCTCGGCGGTGCGGGCAGCCGCCTTCGCCGCCTCGGCGGCGATCTCGTCCAGTACGGCCTGCCTGGCCTCGGGCTTACGGATGCGGCGGGCGCCTTCGAGACGGCGGCCGAGCCGATGGGCGTCGCGCAGCGGGACCTCGGTCAGCAGGGTCTGGAGGTCGGCGAAGGAAGTAGACATACCGTGTCCCAGGATCTCACCCGCGGCTCAGGAGTGGCGAACCCATTTCCCCGTACCATTTCGGGCGGGCCGAACACCAGGCCCCCGACCAGGAAGGCGCCCGCCCGATGCCCCGTACCGATGCCCGGCGGCACGGCGGGGCGGCGCGGGCCGCGCGGGCCGCGCGGGCGCCGGGCACGGGGTGCGGGGGCCGGCCGCGACCGGCCCGGAGCGGGCCCCGCCCGCGCCCGTACCGCCGCCCCGACGGACCCGCCGGTCCCGCGCGCGCGGCGGGGGCGGGCCTCCCGCCGCACCATCCGCCGCCCCTCCCCCCACCGCGGCACCGCAGGAGCGCACCCATGCCCAGGAAGCCACCGTCCATGAAGCCGTACGCCCTCGGGGCGGGGGTCGCGGCCGCCGCCGGGCTGCTCGCGTTCGCCTCGTACACGGCCACCAAGCCCGCCGACCGGGAGGCGACCGGCTCCTCCGCCGCCGCGCCGGCCTTCGCCGCCGGGTCCGCGCCCGCGTCCGCCGCCACGGAGGAGGGCGCCCGCTCCGAGCCGGGGGAACCGGCGCGCCGCGACGCGCGGGACGCCCTCGCGGTGGGCCGCGCCGACGCCCCGGTCGTGCTGATCCAGTACGCCGACTTCGCGTGCGGCTACTGCGGGAAGTTCGCCCGCGACACCGAGCCCGCGCTGGTGGAGAAGTACGTCGAGAAGGGCGTCCTGCGCATCGAGTGGCGGAACTTCCCGATCTTCGGCGAGGAGTCGGAGGGCGCAGCCCGGGCCGCGTGGGCGGCCGGGCAGCAGGGCCGGTTCCGGGAGTTCCACCGGGCGGCGTACGCGGAGGACGCGAAGGAGAAGGGCTTCGGCAAGGACCGGCTGGCGGCCCTCGCGCGCGAGGCCGGTGTGCCGGACCTCGCCCGGTTCACCCGCGACCTGGACAGCGCGGCGGCCCGGCGGGCGGTCGAGCGGGACCAGGAGGAGGGGTACGGGCTGGGCGTGGCGTCCACGCCGTCGTTCCTGGTCAACGGGGCGCCCATCGCGGGCGCGCAGCCGCTGGAGACGTTCACGGCCGCGATCGACGTGGCGGCGGCGGAGGCCGGCCGGTGACGGACGTCGGGTACCTGGCCGCGTTCCTGGGCGGCCTGCTGGCGCTGGTCAGCCCGTGCAGCGCGCTGCTGCTGCCGGCGTTCTTCGCGTACTCGATCGACTCGACGGCCCGGCTGCTCGCCCGGACCGGGGTCTTCTACGCCGGCCTGGCGACGACGCTGGTGCCGCTGGGTGCGGCCGGGTCGCTGGCCGGGCGGTTCTTCCACGGCAACCGGGACCTGCTCGTCACCACCGGCGGCTGGCTGATCGTCGCGCTGGGCGTGGCGCAGGCGCTGGGGCTGGGCTTCGCGCCGCGCCGCGCCGTGGCGGCGAGCGGCCGGATCCGCCCGGTGACGGCGGTGTCCGTGTACGCGCTGGGCCTCGTGTACGGGCTGGCGGGGTTCTGCGCGGGGCCGATCCTGGGCAGTGTCCTGACGGTGGCGGCGCTGGGCGGCAGCCCCGTGTACGGCGGGCTGCTGCTGGCGGTGTACGCGCTGGGCATGGCGGTGCCGCTGTTCGCGCTGGCGCTGCTGTGGGAGCGGTACGACCTGGGGCGGCGCCCCTGGCTGCGCGGCCGGGCGGTGCGGCTGGGCCGGCTGGGGCTGCACACGACGTCACTGCTGTCGGGTGCCTTCTTCGTGCTGCTGGGCACCCTGTTCCTGGCCTTCGACGGCACGACGGCCCTGTCGGGCCCGCTGTCGGTGGACGCCGCCTTCGAGGCGGAGCGGTGGGCCGCGCGGGTGGGCGGCGCGGTGCCGGACCGGATGCTGCTGCTGATCGTGGTCGCGGTCGTCGCGGTGGTCCTGGGCGTGCGCGGCTGGCGACACCGCGGGCGGGCGTGACGTCTCGGGCCGTGACCTCTCGGGCCGTGACCTCTCGGGCCGTGACGTCTCAGGCGCCGCCGCCGAGGACGTCGCCGACGATCTCCGTGACGCGGTGCTTCACCTTGTGCCAGCGACCGCAGTACCGCCGCGGGAACCACCGGCGTTCCTGCGGCAGCGGCCTGCCGCACCACGCGCAGGGCACGGTCTGCCCCCGACTCGCGAAATCCCCCATGGCGGGGACTCTAGCGCCCCCGTCCCCGCCCCCGCCCCGAAGGGCGGCCCGCTCCGGTGGGCGGTCTGACTGGGCGGGTGTCCCGTCCGGTGGGCGGCCTGACTCGATGGGCGGACCGTCCCGGTGGACGGTCTGGCTCGGTGGCCGGGCGGCCTGGCTGGACGCCCCGGCCCGGTGGCTGCCCCGGCCCGGTGGGCGGCCCGTCCCGCAGGCCGTCCCGTCTCCGGGGCGGCCACGGGGCACGGCCCGACCGGACAGCGGTCGGGCCGTGCCCCGGAAGGGCCGCCGCGGAGGGGCGGGAGCCCGCCGCCTCAGATCCGGTCCGTGGGGTGGGCGCCGCCTCCCGTCCCCGGGCTGGAGCGGGGGCCCCCGGCGGTGTGGCCCTTGGAGCGGCGGGGGAGCAGGCCGAGCAGGCCCAGCAGCCCGGCGAGGCCCCACAGGCCCCAGCCGCCGCCACCGCCGTCGTCCTTGTCGCGGTCGTCCACGGCCGGCACCCGGTCCGGGACGGCCTGTACGACGGATGCCCGTTCCGCCACCGGTACCTGCGCCGCCGCGGTGGCCGCGGCGGGTCCTGCGAGCAGCGTGGCGGCCAGAAGGGCGCCGACAGTCGTGCGTCGCATGGCTCCTCCTTCGCCGGTCAGCGGTTCGGCCCGTGCTTGGGGCCCCGGCCGCGCTCGTTTCCGCGGCCGCGCTCGGACCGGTCGTCGTCGTACTCGATCTTCTCCTTGCGCACCTGCCCGCCGACGTCCCGCTCCTCGGTGACCTTCTCGGTCTCCAGGCGGACGCGCTCGACGGGGACGGACTTCTTGCTCACCGTCGGGCGCTCGGCGTGCAGGGTCACCTCCTGCTCGGACTCCTGGATGGGGGCCTCGCGCTCACCGGGCCGGATCGGCTCGCGCACCACGCGGACCTCCTCGTGGGTCACCGGCACGCGGGTGGTCACCTCCTCCGTGACCACGTACTTGCGCAGGCGGGCGCGCCCCGCCTCGTACTCCTCCGTGCCGACCTGGAGCTGCTCCTCGGAGCGGGTCAGCCCCTCGTCGCCGGAGCGCATCGCGGCGGCCGGCTGCCGGCCCTCGTGGGCGCGGCGGCCGGTCATGCCCTCCGAGGTCATGCCGCCGGCTCCGGCCATGCCCCCGGCGGCGCCCGTGGTGCCCGCGGTACCGGTCCTGCCGCCCGGGGTGAGCCGGTAGTGCCGGTAGAGCCGCTGTTCCTCGGAGGTGTCGAGGTGTTCGTCGGCGTCGAGCCGAGGGGCGTCCTTGACCATGTCCTTGGTGTACGGCACGTGGAGCTGGTCGCCCTGCCGGCGGGCGCCGGCCAGGGGGACGAAGGTCTCCTTGGTGCCGAACAGGCCGGTCTTGACGGTGACCCACTCCGGGGTGCCGAGCCGGTCGTCGACGTAGATCTGGCCGATCGTGCCGATCTTCTCGCCGTTCGAGTCGTAGGCCGTCGCGCCCTGGAGTCCTTCGACGGGGAACACCTTGTCGTTCTGGGCCATGCTGGATCCTTCCTGGCTGCGGACCCGGCCTCCGGAAGACAGCGAGTGCGATGGACCGGGCCCTGGGTCCATTGCCGGTGACCCCGAAACGCCCTGCAACTCGGGTTACGCCGAGGAACCTCCGCCACGTGCGCGGCCGGGGCCCGCTTCCCGGCCGGCCGGCGTTTCCCCGCCCCGGGGCCGAACGGGTGACCCCGGGTGCGGGGGCACGGGGGCCGAGGGCCGCCGCGGACGTACCGGTCGGCGTGAACGACGAAAGGCCCCGTCCGAAGACGGGGCCTTTCGGCTGGTGGCTGGGGCCGGGGTCGAACCGGCGACCTTCCGCTTTTCAGGCTGGAGCGGACCACCTGCTTTGCAGGTCAGGTCGTACGCGAGAGTCCTTCGGTGCACGCCCTTGTCTGCTGCTGTTGGCGTACGGGTTGGCGTACGCCAACGGTCGATCGTTCACGTCATTCCACACTGGTTGAGCGCTGGAAAAGTGCCCCTGACCTGCGGTGTGGCAGATCAACTATGCGCAGCAAGTCGAAGCCTGCTCGCCGGTAGTACCGGTGCAGTCCCGGGTTGTCCTTCCAGGCGTCCAGTCGGAGCCACGCTTTCCCCTTGCTTCTCGCTCGCTCTGCCGCCCACTCCAGGAGGACTTCGCCGACCCCCGCTCCAGAGGCCTTCCGGGCCACCGCCATACGGTGCACGTACAGCGCCGTGTCGGGTTGGTCCGCTGGCGTCCAGAACTCCGGGTCGGCGAAGTCGTCCACCTGGACGGTGCCCACGGGCTCGCCATCCTGGAAGGCCAGGAAGCAGACACCGCGCCGCAGTGCGCGCGTGATCCGGTCACGGTGCGGCGGGTACTGCCATTGGTCGATGCCCCGGGACGCCAACCAACGCGACGCTTCAGTGAGCAGAGCTTCCACCGTGTCCAGCTCGTCGGGCCGGGCAGCTCTCACCTGAATGGCGCTCATGCGTCCTCGCCGGCAACTTCGCGGATGCGTTCGTAGGAGATGACGTGACGATCGCCGGGAAGCACAGTGATGGCGACACGCACCGGTTTCCCCTCGGCTGTGTGCCCTGTAACCACGTGGTACGCGACCGGTGTGCCCGGACTCAGGTCTAGACGGTGGGTCTCCGCTGGCGTTGGCATGCGGACGTACAGCTCATCCAAGGCCCGCTCTTGCCGATAGCCCAGTTCCGCGAGCACCTGGTTGGCTCCGCGCGTGATGTCTTCCGGGCGCATGATCTCGGAGTCCCGCACGATGCTGAGCGGGAAGTAACTGTCATTGATGTTGAACGGCTCACCGTCCAGGTAGCGGATGCGCTTGCGCACGGCGACAAGCTCCCCCGACTCCAGGTGAAGCCGCTTGGCCACCTCTGGAGGTGGTTCCACGATCGCCACTTCGATGTCTTGGCGGGGCTCCCGCCCCTCTGCCGAGAACTCGGTCATGAACGCGTCCATCTCAGGCGAGTACGGGCGCTTGCGGAACTCTGCCTGCGGCCGGAAGACCATGGGCTGACGCTTGCGAACAAAGTGCCCCTGTGGCCGCGCGGAGATCACGAGTCCCTCGTTGACGAGCAGCCCAACAGCTTTACGCACTGTCTCGCGCGATACGTCGTACTCCTCTCGCAGCTCAGCCTCCGTGGGGAGCTTGTCGCCTGGGGCCAACGCCCCCTCGGCGATCCGGTCGCGGAGAGCGTCCGCGATCTGCTGATACATGGGGTTTCGACCCAGTCGCGTCACTGCCATGCCTCCCATGGAAGCCCCTAGTCGTCTGCATTGTCCAGTCAATGCGGCCAATGCCCTTGCGGACGGGCTGATGGTCTGCCAGCATCGACGTTGTAGCCATTGTATGGACAATGGCTACAAACCCCGGGCACCGCTGTGCCCGGTGACGGTTCGGGATCACCCGTCAGAAGGCGGCTTCGGCCGCGCGCTTTCGGGCCCTGAGCTGGTCGTTCCTTGAGAACTGAACAGTGGACGAGGATTCACCGCCTGTCCTCAGTGCAGAAGGCGGTCGGCGCGGCTTAGGTCCGCGCGCTCAACCTCCGGAGCAGTTGCTGCGGCCGGTTGCCTCCTTCGCCCGTCCGGGCCCCTTCACGGGGTGCCGTACGGGCGGGGTCGAGGGGAGCCGGATGGTTCCAACGGCGAGAGGCCCCGGTGCTCGAACACCGGGACCTCGTTGTGGGCCGTTCCTGTTGGAAGGGAGCACGACCCAATGAAGTCCATCGTTGCACTTCAGGCGGCTGTTACGGCCGTGCCGTTCGACGGTGAGCCGTCGGACGCGGAGCTGGAGGCGATCGGGCAGGAACTCCCGCTGATCTTGGCGGAGGTCGACCTGCTTGACGCGCACATCATGACCCTGGACCGCTCCGTGACGGAGCTGGACGCCCAGCGCATCCGACGGGCCCGCCGTCGGGTGCTGGCCGCTCGTCGGGACCTGACCAACCGCGCCGGTACGGCGCTGGCGGGCGGTGTCGCGTGAGCGCCAGGGACAGCAAGACGATGCTGCCGGCCGTCGCGATGACGGTGGTGTCCATGGTGCTGACCCTCGCCGTGGTCATGATGTGGCTCGGGGCGGCGGTGCCGTGGCCCGTCGCCCTGGTCGTCGGTCTGGGGATCGACGGGGGGTGGCTGGCCACCCTCGCCTACGAGCGGCGCCTTGCCGCCCAGGGCGATCACTCCACCGGTGTCACGGCCGTCGGCTGGGGGTTCGGGCTGATCGCCACTGGGGTGTTGGTCGCGCACGCGCTCACCGTCGAGGAGAACGCGGGGGCGTGGCTGGCGGTCGCCTGGCTGCCCGTCGCCGCGAAGGCGCTGTGGTTGGTGCACGGGCTGTGGGAGCGCACCGCTTTGACCCCGGGGGCGCTCGGGGCGATCCGGGGCATTCAGCAGGACGCCCGGGACGAAGCGGCCGTGGCGCGGGCCCGGCTGCGGGCCGACGCGGTGACGGAGGAGACGCGGTTGACGGCCGTCACGCAGGCCGGGGCACGCGTCGCACGCGTCCAGGCCAAGACCGCCCGGAGCCTGGCGCGGGCGTGGTCGACGCTGGAAGCGGCCCGGGATGGGGAGGACACCGGAAGGGCACTGACCAGCGTGACGAACCGCGTCACCCCCACCGTCACGCCCTCGTGGGAACTGCCGGTATGGGGCCCGTCCGACCCGGTCCCTGCGCTGGACGCGGCGCCCGTGCTGACCGATGCGGAGCTTGACCGGCTGGTGGACCAGGTCCGCCACAGCCAGACCCCGGCCCTGTCCTACCGGGAGATGGCCACCCGCTTCCGGGCGGCCGGCCACTCCGCCTCGGAGGTCCGCCTGCGGGCCGCGTGGAAGCGCGTGGCTGCCTGATGGCCGCGATTCCCGTCTACTCCTGGCGGCTGGCCCCCGACGGACTCGCCACCCGCCGCCAGCTCCGGGCCCGGGGACTGCGGCCCGGCGGTCAGCCGGTGGCCGCTCAGCTCGAACGGTCCCGGCGCCGTCGGGGGCCGCTGGTCGCCTACCTCTACCGGCTCGACCTGGCCAAGCCCGTCCGGCCGATGACGCCCGGCCGCGCCGTCGCCCTCGCCCGTGCGATGGCGGCGCGCCGCACCTGCCCCGAGTGCCGTCGCGATGCCGGGTACTGCATCCCGCCGACGCTCGGCATGTGCGTCCCTTGCGCCTACCCCAGCCAGCAGCACGCCGCCTGACCAGCAGCAAGGGAGGAACGACATGGCGTTCAAGGCCGGAGACAAGGTGTTGATCGTCTCGTGTGATGACGACCCCCGCGCGGCCGGTCGGACGGGCCGGATCGTCGACGAGGTCCCGCCCGGCCCCCTCACGGGCGGCCGGTGGACCGTCAACGGGATCAGTTGGCTCATCGCCCCCGTCCTGTGCCACGCGCACGAGCTGCGGCCCGCCTGACGGCCGCCTGTCCCGCCCGGGCCACTACCGGGCGGGGCGGGGAGCCGGGACAGACCCGGCCCAGAAGGGGCCCCGCATGACCAGCAAGCAGCGACTCGCCGCCGACGCCGTCCGCGCCGGCCGCGACATGGTCCGCATCGGCGCCGCACACGGCATCGACTCCGACCACGCCCGCCGCGCCGCCGCCCAGGCCGACCGCGCGCTGACCGCCGCCGAGGCGGCCGGATGCACGGCCGCCGACTACGACCGCGCCCGCCGCACCCACTGACCACCCCACACCACATCCAAAGGAGACCCGTCATGGGCCTGTTCTCCCGCAAGCCGAAGACCGCCGCCCCCGCCGACGTGCTGATCACCGGCGAGGAGCTGGACCACGCCGCCCGCGCGCTGAACCGCGACGACGACGGCCCCGCCAACGCCCTGGTGGACCGCGCCGGCGACGACAAGACGGCGCGTCAGCTGATCGTCATGCGCATCCTCGGCGCGTCCGTCGACCAGCAGTAGCCACACCCCGGGGCGGCCGTCACCCGGCCAAGGACAGTCGGCCGCCCCGGGCCCCCTGATCCGCCTGTTCAGCAGACAGGAGACCTTCAGCATGACGGACAACGTCGTACACCTCTTCAAGGACCCGCCCCCCACCGAACCCCTCGCCGCGGCGGTGCCGGTGGCCGACGCCGTGGCGGTGCCGGTGCCGGTGTGGCGCCGCACCGGGCGCGCGGTCGTGAAGGCCGCCCGGGATGAGCGGACTCGGGCCGCCGGACGGGCCGTGGTCCGCCACGGCTCGTACGTGGTCGGCGGTACGCGGATCACTGCCCGCCGTGCGTGGGACGGCCGCACGGCGGCGCGGTACGAGCGGATGATCCGCGCCGCCGAGACGGCGGGGAACATGGAGGCCGCCGCGGAGTGGGAGGAGCGCGGGCGGCAGTACCGCGCCGCGCGTCACCAGCGGCGCATGGATCTGCTCACCTCCCCGGAGCGGCTGGTGAAGAACGCCGCCTACGCCACCGGCGGCACCCTCGCCGGACTCCTCCTGCTCGGCGTCGCCCTCGCGGTGGCGACGAAGGAGCCGAGCGACGTGGTGACCCCGCTCATGGCGTTGGTGGAGCTGTGCCGGCTGGTCGTTGTCATCGCGACGGTGGTGTGGGGGCCGCTGGTCACCCTCGGGCCGTGGCTGGCTCTGTGCGGCCTGTGGGCCGTCGGCCGCCACCAGCAAGCCGCCCCCCAGTGGGCCCTTCCCGCCCAGCAGCGCACCAGTGACGCGGGGGCGCCGATCACGCCGTCGATCGTCGTCACGGCCCTGCGGGATCTGGGTATCGCGCCGTTGCGGAAGGCCATCAAGGAGATGGGCGACGCCGGCGCGGCCATGCTCAGCCCGATCCGGATCGCCGGGTGTGGGGTGGAGGTGGATGTCACTCTGCCGTCGGGGGTGTCGACGCAGGAGGTGCAGGGGCGGCGGCGCAAGCTCGCGGAGAACCTCGCCAGGCATGAGCACGAGGTGTTCATCACCATCCCGACCGCGGCCCGCACCGTCCGGCTGTGGATCGCGGACTCCGGGGCGCTGGACCAGCCGATCGGGCCCTCCCCGCTCGTCCTGGACGCCGACCTGCGCGCCGACTACAAGAAGGGCCGCGCCCCGTGGGGGCAGGACCTGCGCGGCGACGCCGCGGCCTTGAGCCTGTATCAGCGGCACATGCTGGTCACGGGCCTGTCGAACCAGGGCAAGACCGCCGCCCTGCGGGCCCTCGCCCTGTGGCTGGCGCTGGACCCGATGGTGGAGTTCCGGATCGCGGACCTGAAGGGCGCCGGCGACTGGGCGATGTTCGACGGCATCGCCACCGTCCTCATCCAGGGCCCCACCGACGACCACGTCATCCAGGCCACCGAGATGGCCGAGGGCCTGGTCACCGAGATGGAACGCCGACTTCAGGCCCCTCCCGGGACGACCTTCCCGACGCTCATCGGCATCGTGGACGAAGCGCAGGTGGCGTTCATGTGCCCCGCCGTGGACGACGAGAAGCGCCCCTACGGCGGCTCCAAGGCCACGTCCCGGTACTTCATGGCGGCGCGGAAGGTCCACAACCAGGGCAGGGCGGTCAACGTGCTGCTGTACCAGGGCACGCAGGACCCCACCGACCAGAACCTCCCCAAGCTCGTCCGCGAGGGCGCCCACACCCGTGCCTCCCTCGCGCTCGGGACGGAGTCACAGGCCCGCATGGCGCTGGGAGACAAGGCCGTCGACGGTGGGGCGGCGCCGCACCTGCTGCGGCAGGGACTCGACAAGGGCACCCTCGTCGTCGCCTCCGACGGGATCGCCATCCCGGCCGGGCAGGCGTCCATCACCGTGCGCACGCACTACATCGACACCGACGCCGCCGCCGAGATCGCCGCCCGTGCGCGGGCCCTGCGCGACGGGGTCACCACCCTCACCGTCATCGACACCGACGAGCCGACCGACCCGCTCGCCGACATCGCCGCCGTCATCGGCACCGCCCCCCGCGTCCTCACCCAGGACGTGCTCCAGCGGCTGGCCACCACCAACCCGAAGGCGTACGGGGACTGGACCCACGCCGACCTGAAGCGGGTGCTGGAGGGCACCGGGGCGGAGCCCTACAAGTCCGATGGCCGCATGGTCATCGGCCGCGACCGCATCACCCGAGCCCTCACCAACCGCGAGGAAGGCGGTTCCGCTTCCGCCGCCCAGTAGAGGGAGCGCAACCCCTCACGGGCCAGGGAGGCAGGGAGAACTCCCTAACCCTCTCCCTGAGCCGCTTCCCTGGCTTTTACCTGCACAAATGATCTGCCAGGGAGGCAGGGAGGCACCCCAGCTCACAGCCCCGAAACCCCCTCCCGGGACGCACCCGCAGGGGGTGCTCACGCCTCCCTGAACCACACCACCAAGTCGTTCCGCATGAGGGCGGCCCCCTCTCGCCAAAGACCGGGGCCGCCCTCGTCCAGCTCCAACAGACCTGGAGGACATCCAGCATGACTCAACCCACCAGCATCGGGCGACCCCCCGGCGGGGACCCGCCGCCCCTGACCATCGACCTGCCCCACCTCCACCTGCTGGCCGCCGCCCTGGACGCCGCCCGGCGCGGCTGGCACGTCTTCCCCCTGCGGCCCGACCAGAAGCGCCCGGCCCTGCACGGGGAGAGTCACTGCCCGGGCACCGGCCCGTGTGCCGGTGGACACGTGAAGTGGGAGGACCGGGCCACCACCGACCCCGAGCGGGTCACCGCCGCGTGGACGGCCGGGACCTACAACATCGGCATCGCCACCGGCCCGTCCGGCTTGCTCGTCGTGGACCTGGACATGCCCAAGGGCAGTGGGGACGCCCCTTGCGGGGCGACGACCTTCCAGGCGCTCTGCGAGCGCGCCGGCCAGGTAGTCCCCACCACCTACCGGGTGCGGACCGCGAGCGGCGGACACCACTTGTACTTCCGCGCCCCGGCCGGGATGAGGCTGGGCAACACCGCGGGGACGCTGGCGCCGTTGGTCGACACCCGCGCGTGGGGCGGCTACGTCGTCGCCCCGGGCAGCACCGTCGGCGGTGCCCGCTACGGGGTGGTCGACCCCCGGCCCGTGGCCGACCTGCCCGCGTGGCTGGCCACCCTCCTCCGCACCCCGACCCCGCCCCGGCCGGTGCCGTCGCGGGCGGTGGTGGTCCGGGACGGCTCCTGCGTCGCCCGCACGGCGCTGGAGCGGGAGACGGCCGCCGTCGCGGCGACGCTGGAGGGCGGCAGGAACGCCGCTCTGCTGCGGGGCGCGCGGGCGGTGGGGCGGTTCGTGGCGTGGGGCGACATCCCCCGCGACGTCGCCGAGGAGGCGTTTCAGGAGGCGGGGGAAGCGGCGGGCCTGCCGCCGGCCGAGTGCCGCGCCACCATCCGTTCCGCCCTGGACTGGTCGATCCGCACCTGCCGGCCCCGGGAGGCGGCATGACCACCTCCCGCCGCCCCACCTTGAAAAGCCTCACCCCCGCGACCGAGCACCCGCACCCCGCCACGGCCCCGGCCCCGGGCGGCAGTGGTGCGGCGAAGGTCGTCGCCGAAGGCGTCCGCTCTGGTCCTGACCCGCACTCGGGCGACGGGCGCTGCATCGTCGCCATGCTCCACATCACCGCACCCGGCCGCGGTGCGGTGCCCACCGCCACGTCCGTCTGCGCGTGCGGCCGCAACCGCTCCGCCATCGGCCACCGCCGCGTGACCGCGCTGGTGGCCGAGCACGCCGCCCACCGCACCGCCTGCCCCCTGCGCCACCACACCGAGAGGACCGCCGCATGAACCAGCAGCACATCGACGGTGCGGCACTGCTGGACGACGTGGAGCGCTTCCACCGGCGCTTCAACGTCTTCCCGCGGGAGGCCGCCTACGTCGCGGTCGCGCTGTGGGACGCCCACGCCCACCTCCTTGACGCGTTCGACTCCACCCCGCGTCTGGCGTTCCTCTCCCCCGAGCCGGGGTCGGGGAAGTCGCGGGCGCTGGAGGTCGTGGAGACGCTGGTCCCGCGTCCGATGCTGGCGGTCAACGCGCGGGCCGCCGCGCTGTTCCGGTCCGTCTCCGACCCGGCCGGGCGGCCCACGATCCTCTTCGACGAGATCGACACCGTTTTCGGCCCCAAGGCCGGGGACAACGAGGAGCTGCGCGGCTTCCTGAACGCCGGTCACCGCCGCTCCGGGGTCACCTACCGGTGCGTCGGGGACGGCGGCAACCAGACCGTGGTGGAGTTCCCCTCCTACACGGCCGTAGCGGTCGCCGGACTCGGCTACCTGCCGGACACCATCACCACCCGGTCGGTCATCATCCGCATGCGCCGACGCGCCCGCAACGAGCGGGTGGAGCCCTTCCGGGCCCGCCTGCACGAGGCGGAGGGACACGCGCTGCGCGAGCGGCTCGCGCAGTGGGCCGACCAGGTCCGCGACGACGTCGCCGGACGGTGGCCCCAGATGCCCGACGGGGTCACCGACCGGCCCGCCGACGTGTGGGAGCCGCTGCTGTCCGTCGCGGACGCCGCCGGTGGCACCTGGCCCGACCGGGCCCGCGCCGCGTGCGTGGAACTCGTCGCCGCGGCCCGCGCCGACGACAAGGGCAGCCTCGGCATCCGCCTGCTGACCGACCTGCGCGACCACGTCATGGCGGGCATCGACCGCATGCCCACCGTCGCCGTCCTGGACCGGCTGTGCGCGCTGGACGAAGCCCCGTGGGCGGACATGAACGGCCGGCCGCTGGACTCCCGGGCCCTGGCCAAGATGCTCGGCGAGTACATGACCAGCGACAACACGCCCATCAAGGCCCGGAACATCAAGACCGCCGGGACCGTGCTGAAGGGCTACTACGCCGCCGACCTCCACGACGCCTGGCAGCGGTACTGCCCCCCACCCCCCGCAGGAGCCGCTACCTCCGCTACCGCCGCTACCCCGCAGGTCAACGGCCCCGAAACGGTAGCGGCAGAGCTGTTCCCGTCCGCTACCTGACCGCTACCCCACCGCTACCGGCCCGGCCCCGCACACCCGGGCCGGTAGCGGACCCACCCGCTACCGCTACCCCCATCCGCTACCACGGTCACACCCCTGACCAGGGCGGTAGCGGAGGTAGCGGAAGTAGCGGACCTCACAGGAAAGGGCCAAAGGCCCCCACGCCCCGCCGAGGAGGACCCGATGAGCGTCCCGCTCCCGACGAGCCACACGGCCGTGACCGTGCCCGAGGCCATGGCAGCGCTCAGGCTCAGCCGTTTCAAGGTCTACGACCTGATCCGTACCAAGCAGCTCCCCAGTTTCACGGTCGGCCGTGCCCGGCGAATCCCGGCCGATGCGCTCCACACGTTCATGCAGCACCAGCTTGAGGAGGCCGCCTGATGGCCAAGCGCGCCAATGGCGAAGGAAGCATCACGATTCGGAAGGACGGCACGTACCACGGCCGCGTCTACGTCACGGCGACCAGCGGCATCCGCAAGCGGGTATCCGTCTACGGCAAGACTCGCGACGAGGTTCGCGGGAAGATCACGGAACTCCAGGCTCAGGAGAACCAGGGCATCCCGATTCCCGACACGAACATGAACCTTGAGGACTACCTCACGTACTGGCTGGCCAAGGTGGTCAAAGTCCACCGGCGGCCCAAGACCTACCAGGGGTACGAGAGCGTCGCCCGGGTCCACCTCGTCCCCGGGCTGGGCCGGAAGAAGATCCGGACGCTCCGGGCCGCCGAGGTCCGCACGTGGCTCGCGCGCGTCGCCTCTGAGTGCCAGTGCTGCAAGCACGGGTGGGACAAGGAGCGGCGGGAGCCGGAGTGCTGTGCGGCGGGGGAGTGCTGCCAGACGCTGCTGTCCCGTCGGATGGTGCAGTCGATTCACGCCGTGCTGCGGAACGCGCTCCAGAACGCTGTACGCGAGGAGCTGATCGTGCGGAACGTCGCCCAGCTCGTCCAGGTGCCCACGCCCACGTACGACACCGGGAAGGGGCTCAGCGTCGCAGAGGCCCGCCTCCTCCTCCACCAGTCGGAGGAGGACCGGCTCCACGCGCTGTACGTCCTGGCCCTGGTCATGGGGATGCGGCGGGGCGAGCTGCTCGGGCTCAGGTGGGCCGCCGTGGACCTGGACAGGGAGACCTTGATGGTGGAACGGGCCCTCCAGCGGGTCGATGGGGCGCTGATGCTCGTCCAGCCCAAGACGCTCTCCTCTATCCGGACCGTCCCTCTTCCGCCGTTCGTGACCAAAGCCCTGGTCGACCACAAGGAGCGGCAAGCTCAGGAGCGGGCCGCCGCCGGCATCGAGTGGAAGGAACATGGGTTGGTGTTCACGTCCCGAATCGGGACGCCACTGGAGCCGGACAACCTCCGGCGGAGCTGGCACCCCCTTCGGAAGCGGTTGGGGCTGGACATCCGTTTCCATGACCTTCGGCACTCGGCGGTGTCCCTGCTGCTGGACCTGGGGGCGCCGCCGCACATCGTCCGGCAGATCGTCGGCCATAGCGACATCGGGGTGACGATGAAGGTTTACGCCCACGCGTCGCTGGACGAGCAGCGCAAGGCGCTGAGGAAGCTCGGGGACGCCCTGTCCTGACGATGGCTGCCTCATCAGCCATCGGGCAGCCATAGGCCGGTTACTAGGCGGCGAGGGCACTTACCGAATAAAGCCGGTAGGTGGCGGGGATGGAGCCCCCCGTCACCTACCGGCCTCGGCTGCTTAGCGGTTAGCCGCACTGTTCTCCAATGCCTGGCAGGAAGCCGAAAATGTTGAATATGAAATCCGTGAACCTGCAACCATCCTATTTGTGTCTCCATGTTGTTCGGAACCAGGAGGCGGCGTAATGTGGGTGTCAGAGTTGGTCGGTCTCGTGGAGTCATTCGATCGATAGCTTGGGCGGAGTGGACGCACGGGGGTGGTGCAGTCCTCTGACCTGTCGCCACATGAACAGGTGGCTATGCGGAGTCTGCTGCGCTCGGTAGCAGCCGGGGCACAACTCTCCGCAGGTACGTAATCGAGAGTCGCATGGAATGGGTGAGACGCCGTGGCACTGCAAGTTCAATTCGGGATATTCCACTGCAACGTAACCGAGGATTCTGGCGCAGACGAATGCGTCCTCAGGTGGCGGGGTCACCCCATCTGGGTTGGTGAGATGAAGGGTGGAAGGGATAGGAACGTGGATACGCGTCAGCTTTTCCCGACCAACGAAAATTTTGGAATCGTCTCGCTTACCGAAGAGGACTCGCCTGACGAAGACGACCATCTCGGGGCACACACAATCAGAACAGACGAGAAGGATCAGGGGTGGCACCGAGCGTGGTTCAAGTCGGATGAGGCGGATTACTACCTGGATTACCAAGTCATCGAGGGCTAAAGGCTGTCCCGCAACTCGGAGCACAGTCCGGTGGGCCACCGTGGCCGTATCGACTCGCCCAATTTCGCCCGGATTCCTAACCCCAGTGAAATTCCGGCGAACCATGCCACATCGGACACCGGCAAGTGGCTTCCGGAGTTACGGGACAACCTTTAGAGGGCATCTCTATGGTGCGCTCAACTATCCGAGTAGCAGTCGCCGAGGCGATGTGGGAAGGGTCGAGCTGCTGATGCCGGCCGATCCGGTTCGCGAACAACGGTGAGCCGACCACCGCCGTTACGGGGCTAAAGATCATCGTGGCAGCTCTACGTAACTCTGCGGACCCGCCGGGTGATCAATTGTCAGACAGGCCACGAGGTCGGGGGGCGGCGGCGTTGGCGTAGCGGTTGGCGTAGTGCCATGAGAACACCCCCTCCGGAAGATCCCGAAGGGGGTGTTTGCCCTGGTAGGGCGGCGGTGGCTGGGGCCGGGGTCGAACCGGCGACCTTCCGCTTTTCAGGCGGACGCTCGTACCAACTGAGCTACCCAGCCACGCAGCTCTTTCGAGCCGCAGCGGTCCTGACGGGATTTGAACCCGCGGCCTCCACCTTGACAGGGTGGCGAGCACTCCAAACTGCTCCACAGGACCAAGCATCGTGCGAGCACTAGTCTCGCACAAGGTAAAGCGTGCCCCCAACGGGATTCGAACCCGTGCTACCGCCTTGAAAGGGCGGCGTCCTGGGCCACTAGACGATGAGGGCTAAGGGCCCGCCTGGGCGCTTCTTCAGCGCGTCGGGGACGTGAGAAGCATATGGGATGGGGGGACCGTTCGCCAAAACGGTTTACGGGCGGGGTGCGGGGGCGGGGGTCCGGGCCGGTTGCGGGGGCGTCGTCGGGGCCGACCGGCCGGGCGGCTGCCGGGCCTCCGCCGGGGGTGCGGAAGACGCCCGGGCAGCCGGGGACGCCTGGGGCGCCGGGGACGCCGGGGACGCCGGAGGAGACCCGGAGGGAGACCCCGACGGGGTTCCGGTCGGGGTCGAGGACGGGTCCGGGGACGGGGACGCGCCCGGCAGGACCTCGTCCGGGACGTGCCGCGCCACCTCCGCCGTGGTCAGGCCGAGCCCGCCCAGGGTGATCTCGTCCCACGCCTGGAGCCGCCGCGTGTCCCGGTCCAGGTACAGCACCGACGCGTGGACCTTCTCCGGCTCCTCCTTCTCGACGGCCCGCAGCCCGCCGCCCCCCGTCGACCCCTCGATCTTCAGGCGGGTGCCGTTCGGCAGCACCTCGTTGACGCGCCGGTGGACGTGCCCGGACAGGACGAGCGGCACCGCGCCGTCCGTCTGGTGGGCCGCCACCGGGTTGTGGACGACCGCGATGTCCACGGGGGTGCCCGCCCGCGCCTGCGCGCGCAGGGCCTCCGCCAGCCGCCTGCCCGCCGCCCGCTCGGCGTCGTCCCCGGCGGCCACGACCGACCGGTCCGGCGTGAACTGCGGGTCGCCGACGCCGGCCACCCGCACCCCGGCGACGGTGACGGCCCGCCCGCCGTCCAGGACGTGCACGTTCCGCAGGCCCTCCAGGTACTCCTGGGTGGCCGCCGAGTCGTGGTTGCCGCGGACCCACACGTACGGCGCGCCGAGGCTGCTGATCGGGTTCAGGAAGACGTTCTCGGCGGCGCTCCCGTGGTCCATCGTGTCGCCCGAGTCGATGATCAGGTCGATGTCGTACTGCTCCACGAGCGAGCCGACGATGTGCCACGACGCCGGGTTCAGGTGGATGTCGGAGACGTGCAGGACGCGGATCGTCGCCGGGTCGGGCTGGTACGTCGGGAGGGTCGACGTCGCGTCGTACAGCTTCGTCACGTTCGTGACGAGCCGGGCCAGTTCCTTCTGGTACACATCGAACTCGGTGACGATCGACCGCGCGCTGCCGACGACCGACGGGGCGCTGCTGAGGAGCCCCGAGAAGCGGGGCTCCAGGACCGACTTGGGGTTCCACGTCGCGTACGCCGACGCGCCCGACGCCGCGAGCAGCGCCAGCGCCAGCCCCCCGGCCGCCAGGGCGCGGCGCGGACGGCGGTAGACGGCGAGGCCGAGCGCGGTGGCGCCGGAGACGACGGCGACGCAGGAGCGGACGGCCAGTTCGCGGGTGCCGTCCAGGACGTCGGCGGTGATCTCCTCCTGGAGGCCGGAGATCCGCTCGGGGTGCTCGACGAGGGCCCGGGAGCGGACCGGGTCCAACTGGTCGACGTCCACGTCGAGCCGGATGGGGGCCGTGTGGGAGTCCAGGTCGAGGGCGCCGAGCGGGGAGACGTTGATGCTCGTGCCGCCGGTGAGGGACGGGCGGAGCGCCATGCTCGTGTCCACCGGTCCGACCGGGGCGCGCACGCCGCCGACGGCCAGCAGGCCCAGCCACGCCCCGGCGGCGACCACCGCGAGCAGCCCCAGGGCGCGGACCAGGGGGTGCGGGGCGGGGGCGAGCGGGCCGGGGAGCACCGCGGAGCCGGTGCGGCGACCGCGGCGGGCGGAGCGGCCGGGGCGGACCGGTGCGCGGTCCCCCGTTCGGCTCCCCATGCGGCTTCCCGCTCGGCTTCCCGTTCGGCTTCCCACGCGGCGCAGGGCTCGGGCGATACGGGCGTACGAGGTACGGACGACTGCTCGGGCCATTGGGGCCGTATGCCCGTGGGGCCGCGCGGCTATGCCCGTACGCCCCCGGGCGCGCCCCTCATCCACGACAATGGGCGAGTGCTGGAGATGACGCGCGAGGAGTTCGAGGAACTGGTGGCCGAGGCGCTCGACCGGATCCCACCGGAGCTCACCCGGCTGATGGACAACGTCGCCGTGTTCGTGGAGGACGAGCCGCCCGCGGACGACCCCGACCTGCTCGGGCTGTACGAGGGGACCCCGCTCACCGACCGCGGCGAGTGGTACGCGGGCGTGCTGCCCGACCGGATCACCATCTACCGGGGGCCGACGTTGCGGATGTGCGGGTCCCGCGAGGACGTGGTCGCCGAGACGGAGATCACCGTGGTGCACGAGATCGCCCACCACTTCGGCATCGACGACGCGCGGCTGCACGAACTGGGATACGGCTGACCGGTGCCCCGTGCGGGCGTGTCCCCCACGGGGGGAGGGGAGTTGGGCAGGGAAACCCCGTCCGTCCCCCCGGGATTTCCGTTCCGGTCCGGGAGTCCCCGCCCGTCTTGGAGGTGCCTCCGTGCGCCAGCTGCCCGCACCCGTCCGATGGGCCGTCACCGCGGTGGCGGTCGTGGCCTCCGCCGGCTCCGTCAGCGGCTGCATGAGCGTGTCCGACGACAGCGCCAAGCCGCGGCCGCGCGAGGCGGTGGACCCGTCCGGGGCGGCGGCGGCCGAGGGGGACGCCGGGGCGGCGGCGAGCGAGGGCGGGTACGAGCCGCGCGGCGCGGGGAACCCGGGCGGGACGGCGGGCGACGACGGCGCGGGCGGCGGGGCCGGCCCGTCGGCGGCGCCTTCCTCGTCCACCTCCCCGTCCCCGCCGTCCGGCCGGGGCGGCGGGGACGGGGAGGGCGCGGGCCACGGGGGGCGGCCCTCGCCCGGCCCCGGCGCCGACCCCGGAGGCGGGCCGGGGCCGGACGGCTCCGAGGGCGGCCACGGCGGCACGGGCGGCCACGGCGGCTCCGGGGGCGGCCACGGTGGTACGGGGCCCGGCGAGCCGCCCGCGTCGCCCTCCGCGCCCGCCCCGCCGCCCGAGCCGGACCCCACGCCGACGCCGCAGGCGAGCGAGCCGCCCGCGACCGGCCCGACGGACCCGCCGGCCGCGTCGCCCCCCGCCGAGACCCGCACCGAAGCGCTGCGCGCCCCCTCCCCGTCCACCGGCTGCCCGGAGCCGGCCGCGTCCCCGCAGGGCGCTCCCGTGTGACGGGAGTCGCACCCGCGCGGCGGGGAGCGGCTTGCGCCGGGTGGGGGGAGGTGCGTATGGTGGTAGATCGTTTGATCCCATTTGCCCGGCGCCGTGACCGAAGCGCGCCGCGTGGCGCGTACTCTCCCTTGCCGTGGCTGACCGCATCGAGGCGGTCGATTTGCTAAGCAGCGAAACACGGAGTTGACGGGCGCGTGCCGAGACTCCGGAAGGTTTCGCATTTCGCATGTCCATTTCCCACACTGACGCCGTCCTGACCGCGACCGAGAACGACGAGCCGACCGCCGTCGTCACCGAGGACGAGGCGATCGAGGAGATCGCCGCGACCGACGCCGTCGACACCGACGCCGCCGAGACCGACGACGCCGACGACGCCGTCACCTTCGGCGACCTCGGGCTCCCCGAGGGCGTCGTCCGCAAGCTCGCCCAGAACGGCGTCACCGTCCCGTTCCCGATCCAGGCCGCGACCATCCCGGACGCCCTGGCCGGCAAGGACATCCTCGGCCGGGGCCGCACCGGCTCCGGCAAGACCCTCTCCTTCGGCCTGCCGCTGCTCGCCACGCTGGCCGGCGGCCACACCGAGAAGAAGAAGCCCCGCGGCGTCATCCTCACCCCGACCCGCGAGCTCGCGATGCAGGTCGCGGACGCCCTCCAGCCGTACGGCGACGTGCTCGGCCTGAAGATGAAGGTCGTCTGCGGCGGTACGTCGATGGGCAACCAGATCTACGCCCTGGAGCGCGGCGTCGACGTCCTCGTCGCCACGCCGGGCCGGCTGCGCGACGTCATCAACCGCGGCGCCTGCTCCCTGGAGCAGGTCCAGGTCGCCGTCCTCGACGAGGCCGACCAGATGGCCGACCTGGGCTTCCTGCCCGAGGTCACCGAGCTCCTCGACCAGGTCCCGGCCGGCGGCCAGCGCATGCTCTTCTCCGCGACCATGGAGAACGAGATCGCGACGCTCGTCAAGCGCTACCTGAACGACCCGGTCAACCACGAGGTCGACAGCGCCCAGGGCAACGTCACGACCATGTCCCACCACGTCCTCGTCGTGAAGCCGAAGGACAAGGCGCCGGTCACGTCCGCGATCGCCGCCCGCAAGGGCCGCACGATCATCTTCGTCCGCACCCAGCTGGGCGCCGACCGCGTCGCCGAGCAGCTGCGCGACGCCGGCGTGAAGGCCGACGCGCTGCACGGCGGCATGACGCAGGGCGCCCGCACGCGGACGCTGGCCGACTTCAAGGACGGGTACGTGAACGTGCTCGTCGCCACGGACGTCGCCGCGCGCGGCATCCACGTGGACGGCATCGACCTGGTGCTGAACGTCGACCCGGCCGGCGACCACAAGGACTACCTGCACCGTTCGGGCCGCACGGCGCGCGCCGGCCGCTCCGGTGTCGTGGTCTCCCTGGCGCTGCCGCACCAGCGCCGCCAGATCTTCCGCCTCATGGAGGACGCCGGTGTCGACGCCTCCCGCCACATCATCGGCCAGGGCGGTGCCTTCGACCCCGAGGTCGCCGAGATCACCGGTGCCCGGTCGCTGACGGAGGTGCAGGCCGACTCGGCCAGCAACGCCGCCAAGCAGGCCGAGCGCGAGGCCGCCGACCTGGCCAAGCAGCTGGAGCGCGTGCAGCGCCGCGCCGCGGAGCTCCGCGAGGAGGCCGACCGCCTGATCGCCCGCGCGGCGCGCGAGCGGGGCGAGGACCCGGAGAAGGCCGTGGCGGAAGCCGCGGAGGCGATCGCGGCCGAGGCGGCTCCGGCCGCCGCCGAGACCGAGGTGCCCGTCCCCGCCCAGCGGGAGGAGCGCCCCTCGTACGAGCGCCGGGAGGACCGCGGCTTCGGCCGTGACCGCCGGGACGACCGTCGTGACGACCGGGGCGGCGACCGCGGCGGGTTCCGCCGTGACGACCGACCGTCGTACAACCGTGACCGTCGTGACGACCGGGGCGGGGACCGCGGCGGGTTCCGCCGTGACGACCGTCCGTCGTTCAACCGGGACCGTCGTGACGACCGGGGTGGCGACCGTCGGGACGACCGTGGTGGGTTCCGCCGTGACGACCGTCCGTCGTCGTACGAGCGTCGTGACGACCGTCCGTCGTTCAACCGGGACCGTCGTGACGACCGAGGTGGCGACCGTCGGGACGACCGTGGTGGGTTCCGCCGTGACGACCGTCCGTCGTCGTACGAGCGTCGTGACGACCGTCCGTCGTTCAACCGCGACCGCCGCGACGACCGGGGTGGCGACCGCGGCGGGTTCCGCCGCACGGACCGCCCGTTCAACCGCGACCGCCGCGACGACCGCCCCGCGGGCGGCCACCGCCCCGCCGGCCACGACCGCCCGTACGGTCGTCGTGACGACCGCCGCGACGACCACCGGGGCACCGGCTCCTTCGGCCGCCGCGACGACAAGCCGCGCTGGAAGCGCAACGGCTGACACTCCGTAGGACCCCTCGGACGGGCCCGTACGCGACACCCAGGTGCCGTGCGCGGGCCCGTCCGCCTTTCGGGACGCGCCGGAAACGGGTGTTGTGCCGATACCCGATCGGCTCACGTCCTCCGGCGGGCTATGCTCGGGGATGACCCGTCGAGGGCCCTTAGCTCAATTGGCAGAGCAGCGGACTTTTAATCCGTTGGTTGTGGGTTCGAGTCCCACAGGGCCTACCAGGTCGGAGCCGCCGCGAGGCTTCGGTCACCGGGTTCGTGCCCCGGTCGGTTTCCCCGGCCGGGGCACACGTGTGCCGGGACCCGTTCCGCGCGCCGGTGGCTCCGGTACGGCGGTGGCTCCGGTAAGGCGGCGGCCCGGTACGTCGGTGGCTCCGGTACGGAGGGGGCTCGGGGGCGGCGGTGGCCCGGTACGTCGGTGGCTCCGGTACGGAGGGGGCTCGGGGGCGGCGGGGCCGACCGCCGGGAGGGGTACGCGGGGCCGGGCTCCGCGGCACGGCCGGTCGAGCCCGTGTGGCGGCCGGGGGAGGGTCGGGGCAGGCTGGAAGGAGACAGGGGCGGGCACGTCGTCGCGCCGCCGCCGACCGGTGGAGCGGCCCTGCCCGGAGCGCGGCCCGACCAGGGAGCAAACCGCATGATCCATCCAGCAGACATCCGGGAGTGGCGGAACCGGGACGTCGTGGACCCGAAGGGGCACAAGATCGGCGTGCTGGAGGCGATCTACGTGAGCACCGCGACGGACGAACCCGCCATGGCCACCGTCCGGACGGGGCTGCCCACCCGCCAGCGCCTGGTGTTCGTCCCGCTCGACGACGCGACCGTCGGACCGGGCTACGTCAGGGTCCCGTACGACAGGGGCACGGTCCGCAAGTCCCCCGCCATCGGTACCGACGACGTGCTCGCCGCCGAGGACGAGCAAGCCGTCTTCCACCACTACGGCCTGGCCTACCGGCCCGGTGCCGCCGGCGAACGGCAACTCGCGCGCCGTTGAACCGGACCGTCGCACGGAGGAGTTCCAGACCATGGCGATCTTCCTGTTCCTCGTCCTCGTGGCCGTCGTGCTCGGCCTCATCGGCGTCGCGGTCAAGGGGATGATGTACCTGCTGATCATCGGTGCCGTCGTCCTCGTGGCCGACCTGATCTTCTTCGGCGCCCATCTCTCCCGGCGCGGCGCCCGGAGGCGCTAGGCGGCCCTCCGCGCGGCCCGCGCGGCGGGCCGGCCCCGTGGGGCCCGTGGGGCGGGGTGGCCCGTGGGGCCCGTGGGGCGGGGTGGCCCGTGGGGCCCGCGCGGCGGGGTGGCCCGTGGGGCCCGTGTTTCCGTGGGGCCGGGTGGCCTGTGGAGAGTCCGTGTGGGGGATCGGCCCGTGGGGCTCGGGTGGGTCGGTCCCGTGGGGCCCGCGCGGCGGGGCGGTCCTGCGGTGGGCCAGTGCGGCGGGGCGGCTCGCGGCGGGACGGCCCCGCGCGGGTCGGTGCGTCCGCGCGGGTCGGTGCGGTGGTCCCCGCACGGGTCAGCCCCGGGGAGGGCCGGCCCTCCGCCCGGTGCGCGTGTCGACGAGGATCTGCCGGGCCTGCGTGACGTTGTCGGCGCGGACGGCCTGCGCCATCGCGGTGCGCGCCTCGTCCCGGGGCGTGTCCGGAGGCACGACGAGCAGCGAGAAGTGGTCCTGGTCCCCGCGGGTGACCAGGACGGTGTCGTCCCCGACGGGGAACGAGTCGATGCGCACCACCCGCTCGTCGACGACCAGCCGGGCCGGGAGCCCCTCCCAGGCGGCGGCGTCCAGGCCGACGCGGGAGATCGGGCCGAGGTGCTCGGTCAGGGCGCTCACCAGGGCGGGCAGCTCCTCCGCGATGTCATGGGAGCGCGGCCACCACGCCCCGTCGAGGACGCCCTCGCGGGAGCGGGTCGTCTCCAGCCGCAGGAGCGCCGTCCCCGGTTCCACCGCTTCGTGGAGGGTGTCCGGCAGGTGCCCGGGGGCGGGAGGCGTGTCGGAGTGGGCCATGCTGATGTCCGCCTGTCTACGGGATCCGGTCCCTTCGGCGAACCGGACGTCCACCACTTCCCACGGTACTCCGCCCGCCCCGGTCACCGGGGGTCCGCGACCTCCTCCGGGAGGGAGGGCCGAGCCGGGCGGCCGGGCTCGCGCGGCGTGGTTCCGGGCCTCCGGAGAGGGGCCGCCGGAAACTTTCCGGCCGTGGAGTGCGAAATGGTGAATGACCTTCGCTGGAATAGCGTAAGGTGGTGTTCATCGACGCGGGGTGGAGCAGCTCGGTAGCTCGCTGGGCTCATAACCCAGAGGTCGCAGGTTCAAATCCTGTCCCCGCTACTGAAACCGAAGGCCCGGTGCACACAGCACCGGGCCTTCGGCGTGTCTGCGTGTCTGCGGGGCCGGGTGTCCGGGTGTCTGCGCGGCAGGTCGGCGGGGCACCGGGGCCGGTATCTACCCTGCGTGATCGACAGGCCGCTCTGTGCGATAACAATTGACACACAGTCAGAAATTTGATCGAGGAGTTTCGGGGGCGCGACCGCCTGACAAGGGGTCAATTTGCTGTGACTTGTCCCTTTATAGGGCCTTGATTCACTGCCGAGTGAGCGAGGTGTTCCCGGGAGCGGCTTGGAATACGGGCCCGGCTTCTATTAACGTTCGATAACGCAGCGCGGTCGTATCAGTCGTCGCAGAAGGCGGCGCCGTGCGCATGCGCCGAATCCCGCAAGGGAACCGGGGAACCACCGCACTTGGGGTGAATCGGGCCTTCACCGGCCCGTAGGGGACCTTCCTGCTCCGAACCCGTCAGCTAACCCGGTAGGCGGAGAAGGAAGGAAAGGAGTACGCCTCCGTGGCGTCCAACAGGCCTGCCCCCGAAGCCCCCTTCGGCTCGTACGACACGACCGGCCGTCCCACCGATTCGGGACCTCCGGCCACCGCCGCCCCCGCGGCCGCCTCCGAGTGGAACCCCACCGAGGAGACCGTCCGCCCCGTCCGGGGCCGGCACCGTGTGGTCAAGCAGCGCGGCGGCCTCGCCCGCAGCTCCACCGTCCTCGGGGTCGGCGTCATCGCCGCCGTCGGCGCGGGCGGCATGGCCACCGCGCACGACAAGCCCAGCGTCGCGATATCCCTGCCGGACATCAACCTCCCCGACGCCTCCTCGCTCCCCGGCGTCGGCGCGTTCCTCGGCGACGACGCGGACGACGCCCCCGACGAGGCCCCCGCCTCCGCCGGTCTCGCCACGCTCGCCCTGTCCACCGGGAACGGCCCCGCCGACGCCCGGGGCGCCGGTGCCGAGGCCGACGCGGGCGAGGCGCTGCGGGCGCGCATCCTCCAGCAGGCCGAGCAGCAGCAGGCGTCCGCCGAGGCCGAGGCCCGGGCCGCCGCCGAGAAGGCGGCCGCGGAGAAGGCCGCGGAGGAGGCCGCCGCCCAGCAGGCCGCCGCCGAGGCCGAGGCGAAGGCCGCCGAGAAGGAGCGCAAGCGCGCCGAGGCGGAAGCCACCGCGAAGGCCGAGGCCAAGCGCCTGGCCAAGCTCGCCGCGAGCTACGCCCTGCCGACCTCCTCGTACACGATCACCTCCACGTACGGCCAGGCCGGCTCCATGTGGTCCTCCGGCTACCACACCGGCCTCGACCTGGCCGCCCCCACCGGCACCCCGGCCAACGCCGTCCACAGCGGTACCGTCAAGTCGGCCGGCTGGTCCGGTGCGTACGGCTACCGCGTCGTGCTGGAGCTGGCGGACGGCACCGAGGTCTGGTACTGCCACCTCTCCTCGATGACCGTCAGCGCCGGGCAGTCCGTCGGCACCGGCGACACGATCGGCCGCGTCGGTTCGACCGGCAACGTCACCGGGGCGCACCTCCACCTGGAGGTCCACACCGCCTCCGGCAGCGGCATCGACCCGCTGGCCTGGCTGCGCGGCAAGGGCCTCACCATCTGACACCCCGGCGCCCCGACGCGTCCCGGTACCCCGGCGCGTCCCGCGCCGGACCCCGATCCCGGCAGCCCCGGCGGCACACCCCCCGACGCCAGGGCTGCCGGTCCGCTCTTCCCGGCCCCGGGTCCCGACCGTGCTCTGGTCCCGGGGCCCGGCCGCGCCCCCGGTTCCGCGCCCCGGTTCCGCGCCCCGCTCTCGGGGCCCGGCCGTGTTTCGGGCCCGGCCGCGCCCCAGCCCGTACGGCCTCAGTAGCGGTACGGGTTGTAGCCCGCGTAGTCGCGGTGCGGCGGCGGCGTCCACACCCGGCCCGTCGCGCGCGCCGCGAACGTCAGGGCCGGGGCGGCCACCTCCTTCCGCTGCCACATGTGGTGCAGCAGCTCCTGCTCCCGCGCCGTGAAGTCCTGGTCCGCCACACCCCGCCGCGCCCGGTACCGCAGGAACGCCAGGGACGTCGCGAACGCCTCGTACTCGCCCACCGACCGCGCCGCCGCCGGGCCGAACGTGCGCGCCGCGTAGGACCGCGCCAGGCTCCGCGCCCGCATCGACGACAGCGCGAGCGGCTCGTCGGCGGACAGCCAACCGGCCGCCGCGTACGCCGGCAGCTCGCCGGATATCGTCCGCAGCTCCCGCTGGCGCGTCCATATCACCAGCCACGTCAGCAGACCCAGCGCCGGCAGCATGAACGCCCCGTACACGAGGAGGAAGCCCCACGGCCCGAACGTCGTCGAGCCGTTCCACAGCGCGTGCACCCCCATCGCCAGGACCAGCCCCAGCAGCGGCAGCAGCGTCCGCACCACCCTGCGCCGGCGCGCCGTCATCGCGGCGACGCCGAACCCGATGCCCGTCAGGACCGTGAACAGCGGGTGCGCGAACGGCGACATCACGACCCGGACGAAGAACGTCACCGCCGTCACCGACTCGAAGCCGGACGTCCCGAACTCCTGGTCCTCGTCGAAGGCGCTCCCCAGGTACAGGATGTTCTCGGTGAACGCGAAGCCCGTCGCCGTGAACCCGGCGACGACCACGCCGTCGACCAGCCCCGTGAAGTCCCGCCTGCGGAACAGGAAGACCAGCAGGATCGCGACGGCCTTCGCGCCCTCCTCCACGACGGGGGCGACGACGGTCGCGCCGAGCGTGTCCGCCGACGTCGGGTCCGCCGTCGCCGTGGCTATCCAGCGCGTCGCGAACGTGTTGGCGAGGATCGCGACGAGCGCCGCCGCGAACGCCCCCCAGGCGAAGGCGAACAGCAGGTTCCTCCACGGGCCCGGCTCCACCCGGTCCAGCCAGCGGAACGCCGCCGCCAGCAGCGGTACGGGCAGCAGCGCCAGCCCGAGGCCGACCACGAAACCCGCCGTTCCCGTCTGCTCCCGCACCAGCGCCAGGATCACCAGGGCGCACAGGGCCAGCACCAGGATCACGGCCGAGGCGCGCACCGCCCTGCTGCGCCAGAACGCGCCCCGCGGCTTGTACCGCCAACGGACCCGGTCCGGCACGGCGTCGAACGACGGCCGCGGGTGGTATGCCGGGATGGCCGGCTGGGCGGGGCCGGCCGGCGGAGGGGTCCGCGGTGCGGAGCGGGGCGCGCGCGAATCTGACACCCGATGGACCCTAGACGGCCGGACTGACACTCCGCGAGCGCGTTGTGGACAAGCGCGAGTACGTTGTGGACGAGCGCGGCCGGGCCGTCACGCGCGGGCGAACAGCAGGTCGCGGACGACGTGCCCCTTCTCCAGGCCCTGCCCCTCGAACCGGGTCAGCGGGCGGAAGCCGGGCCGGGGCGCGAAGCCGCCGCCGGGTGCCGTGTTCTCGAAGTCCGGGTGCGCCGTCAGTACCTCCAGCATCTGCTCCGCGTACGGCTCCCAGTCCGTCGCGCAGTGCAGGACCGCGCCCGGCTTCATCCGGGTCGCGACGAGGCTCAGGAACTCGGGCTGGATCAGCCGCCGCTTGTGGTGCCGCTTCTTCGGCCACGGGTCCGGGAAGTACACGCGGACGCCGGCGAGCGCGGCGGGCGGCAGCATCTCGCGGAGCAGGATGATCGCGTCGCCGTTCGCGACGCGGACGTTCGTGAGGCCGTTCCGCTCGGCGAGGCCCAGCAGGTTGCCCTGCCCCGGGGTGTGCACGTCCACGGCGAGGATGCCGGTCGACGGGTCGTCGGCGGCCATCCGCGCGGTGGCCTCGCCCATGCCGAAGCCGATCTCCAGGACGACCGGGAGCCCGCCGAACATCTCGTCCAGGTCGAGGACGCGCCGCCCGTCGATGTCCAGGCCCCAGGTGGGCCACAGGCGGCGCAGCGCGTCGGCCTGGCCGGCGGTGACGCGGCTGCGGCGCGGCTGGAAGCTGCGGATGCGGCGCTCGAAGTGGGAGCCGGCCGGGTCGGGCGAGGGCCCGGTCCCGTCGGGGAACATCCGGCTGCCGCGGCGCGACGCGGGCACGCCGGAGCCCCCGCCGGACACGGGCGGCTGCCCGCCGACCGCCTCGGGCGCGGTCGCCCCGGGCGCGGTCACCTCGGCAGCGGACACCTCGGGCGCGGGGGCTCCGGGCGCGGGCGCGGGGGCTCCCGGGGTACGGGGCCTGACGGGAGCGGGGGTCGTGGGGGGCGTGCTCGACGCGGTCTTCTCGGACACAGTGCCTTCGATTCTACGAACCCTCCCCGCGTTCCCTACCCGATCAAGTGCGCCAGGGCCCGCCGGGCCACCTCCCGCCCGATCGGCAGGGACGCCGTCGCCGCGGGCGAGGGGGCGTTCAGCACGTGCACCGTGCGCGGCGCCTCCCGGATCAGGAAGTCGTCCACCAGCGTCCCGTCCCGCAGCACCGCCTGCGCCCGCACGCCCGCCGGGGCCGGCCGCAGGTCGGCGGCGGTCGCCTCGGGCAGCAGCCGCCGCACCGCCTCCGTGAAGGCCGGCTTCGACAGCGACCTGCGCAGCTCGCCCGCCCCGTACCGCCAGTGCCGCCGGGCGATCGCCCACGTGCCGGGCCAGGCCAGCGTCCCGGCCAGCTCCCCGGGCCGCACGACGAGCCGGCCGTACCCCTCGCGGGCCAGCGCGGGGACCGCGTTCGGACCGACGTGGACGCCCCCGCCGACACCCCGCGTCAGGTGCACGCCGAGGAACGGGAACGCCGGGTCCGGCACCGGGTACACCAGGCCCCGCACCAGCTCGGGCCGGGCCAGCTCGTAGTACTCGCCCCGGAACGGCACGATCCGCATGCCCGGCTCGTCCCCCGCGAGCCGCGCCACCGCGTCGCAGTGCAACCCCGCGCAGTTCACCAGCGCCCGCGCGCGCACCACGGCACCGTCCGCCGTGCGCACCGCCACGCCCCGGGGCCGCCGGTCGACGGCGGTGACCCGCGCCCCGTACCGCACCTCCGCGCCGGACTCCTCGGCGAGCCGCTCCGCCACCGCGCCGTAGTCGCAGATCCCCGTCGTGCCGACGTGGATCGCGGCGATGCCCCGCACGCTCGGCTCGTACGCGCCGATCTGGGCCGGACCCAGCTCGCGCACCGGGATGCCGTTCTCCCGGCCGCGCTGGACCAGGGCGTGCAGCCGGGGCAGCTCGGAGCGGTCCGTGGCGACGATCAGCTTGCCGGTGACCTCGTGCGGCAGCCCGTACTCGGCGCAGAACTTCACCATCTCGGCCGCGCCCCGCACCGCGAACCGCGCCTTCAGGGAACCCGGGCGGTAGTAGATGCCGCTGTGGATGACGCCGCTGTTGCGGCCCGTCTGGTGGCGGGCGGGGCCGGGCTCCTTCTCCAGGACCGTCACGCGCGTGCCGGGCGCGGCCCGCGAGAGCGCGTACGCCGTCGACAGCCCGATGATCCCGCCGCCGACCACCAGGACGTCGCAGTCGAACATGCCGCCGCCGAACCCGGACACCTGTGCCACCTCCCACCCCGATAGTGCACTGGCCCGCTGACATCGCCGTTAAACCAGGCACGCACGGCGGTGGGAGATGGATCACGCCAGGTGGTGCGCCCCTCCGCGCCCCCACCGGCACCCGGAGGGCCCGGCACCCGACCCGGTGCCACGCCTCCGCGCCGGACCCCGCCCCGGGTCCTACGCCGGGGCCGACAGCAGCGGCCGGGCCCGCTCACGCAGCTCCGCCACCCGCGGTTCGTCGCCGTACGGCTCCAGACGGTGCAGCAGGTCCCGTACGTACTCCGTCGTACGGGCCGAAGAGATGCGCCCGGCCACCTCCACCGCGCGCGTGCCGGCCGCGCAGGCGGCGTCGAGGTTCCCCGACTCCAGTTCCGCTACGGCGCTGACGACCAGCCGCAGCCCGTGGGAGCGTACGTACTCCTCCGTCGGACGCGACAGCGCCTGCTCCGTGAACCTGCGCACCTGGCGCGGCGCCTTCAGGTCGCGGTAGCACTCGGCGGCGTCGGCGGCGAACCGGTCGTACGAGTAGAAGCCCAGCCACGAGGGGTCGGCGTCGCCGTCCCGCGACCGCTCCAGCCATCCCTCGGCGGCCTTCAGCGCCGCCCCGGCGGCCGCCGCGTCCCCGGCCTTGGCGTGGGCGCGGGCCTCGACGAGTCGGAAGAACGACATCGTGCGCGCCGTGGCCAGGCCGCGGTTGCGCTCCACGGCAGCCTGCGCCAGGTCCACGCCCTCGTCGGCGAAGCCCCGGTACGTGGCCTGCAGTGACATCGACGCCAGGACGTACCCGCCGAGCGGCACGTCCGCCGCCGCGCGCGCGAGGCGCAGCGCCTGGATGTAGTACCGCTGGGCGGCCTCCTGCTGGCCCGTGTCGAAGGCCATCCAGCCGGCCAGCCGGGTCAGCTCGGCGGTCGCGCCGAACAGGGCCCGGCCGACCTCGTCCGAGTACGAGCCGAGCAGCAGCGGCGCCGCGTCCACGCGCAGGCACTCGGGCACCATCGACGAACGCCAGTCCCCGCCCCCGTACTTGGAGTCCCAGCGGCGGGCGTCCTCGGCGGCCTCCCGGAGCTTCGCCACGTCGCTGTGGCCCACGCGCGCGTGAGCACCCTCCGCGGGGGGCTCCTCGACCACCGGGACGGGCACCGCGACCGCCGGAACGGGCACCGCGGCCTGGGCGCCGGCCGCTCCGGCCCGGGCGCCACACGCGCCGGCCCGGGCACCCGGGGCGGCACCGCCCGCCGGGCCGCCCGCACCTTGGGCGGGACCCGCACCCCCCGCCGTACCCGTGCCGCCGTCCTCCGCGCGCGGGACCCGCCGCTCCACGGACGGGTCGGCCGGCGTGATCAGCCACCGCGAGGCGGGCACCGCGTACGCGCTCACCGCGAAGGAGCCCGCCAGGGACTGCCAGATGCCGCCCCCGCCCGCGCGGCGCCCCGCCAGGTCCAGGCGGTACAGCTCCGTCGCCGACTTCACGGCCTCGCCCACGTCGCGCGGGAACGCCAGCCCCACCTCGGGCGCCGGGTCCGCGTCGGCCAGGCCGATCTCGTGCAGCGGCACCGGACGGCCGAGCTTCTGGCCGATCGCGGCGGCGATGAGATGGGGCGCGGCGCCCTGCGGGATCATGCCCTTCGACACCCAGCGGGCCACCGACGTCTTGTCGTAGCGCAGGGTCAGGCCGCGCTGCGCTCCCAGGTCGTTGACGCGCCGGGCCAGCCCGGCGTTGCTGATCCCGGCGAGGGCGAGAACGGTGCCGAGCTTCTCGTTCGGTCCGCGTAGCTCCCTGGACATGCGCCACCCCTCGACACCCAGACGGCCGCCGCACTGCCAGGCATAGGCGCGCGGCATTCGTAAACCCAGCGTAGTTCGCCGCATCCCCACCGTTAAGGGGTGGTGTTCCCTATGGCGGGATTGTTGTGCGTACGGGAAGTTGGCGTGCGCCCGGCTCCGGGCCGCCGTGCTCCCGGCGTGTGGCCGTGCGCCCGCCCGTGCGCTCTGGCCGGTGCCACCGGTGGAGCGCTTCCATGGTGCCGCGTGGGTCGGCCCGCTGGCGGGAACCAGCGGGCTGGGGGACACCGCCGCTCCATTCCCCGCGGGCGGTGGACCGGTCCGGGGGGCGAGCAGCGCCCTCCGGACCGCGCGCGTGGACCATGGTCGGGAGCGGAGCGGTCGACAGGCGTTTCGGTTGAGTGGGGTGCGGAGATTGGCTGAATGATGCCCATGGGTCGACCGGTCGAATCCCCTTTTCCACAAACGGAGTTGGTCGTTCCGCCCGGTGTCGCAGGGGATTGACCCCCCGCGCCGACACACCACCGCCCCATCGTCACCACATCGCCGGTCGCCGGGGCGCGTTCCCGTTCACGTACGCGCCGCCCGGACACCCTCCTGTGCGCCTGTAGTCGTGGCAGCATGTCTCCGTCGGCACCCCGTCGCACCGGCCGCCCCGCGGCGCGTGCCGGGCGGGCCGCGAGTGCCTGAAGGTGTCCACGGGCTGTGGAGGCGGCGATGCGCTGGCTGGTGGGGTGGAGCAGTATCGCCGCGAGCTTCGGCACGGTGGGCGCGGTCGGTCCCGCCGACGACGGCGCCACGATGCAGCCGGTCGGCGGACAGCTCCTGTGGGGCGACCCGGACCCCCTGTGGGCCGTCGGCGACTGGCGCCCCGACGAGGTGCGCGTCGTCAGCGTCGCCCCCGACATCCGCCTCGCCGTCCTCGGCTGCTGCGCCGCCTCCGACGAGGAGCTGAAGGTCGGCCTGTTCGCCGCGCGCGGCGGCGCGCTGCGCCACCTGACCGCCTGGCCCGGCAGCTACACCGCCGTCGTCCAGACCGGCCGCCGCGTCACCGTCACCTCCGACCTCGCCGGTGCCCGCCCCGTCTTCCACACCCCCTGGGCCAACGGCACCGCCTACGCGACCGCCGCGCTGCCCCTCGCCGACCTCATCGAGGCGCAGCTCGACATCGGGCACCTCGCCGCGCTCCTCGCCTGCCCCGAGACCCCCGAGGCGCTGCGCGACTCCACCCCGTACGCCGGCGTCAAACGCGTCCCGCCCGGCCACGCCCTCGTCCTGCGCGAGGGCTCCCGCGAGATCACCGGGTACGAACCCGTCGCCTCCCTCGCCGTCGCCGCGCCCCAACTCGACCCGGACCGCGCCGTCGAAGGCGTACGGGACGCTCTCGTCGAAGCCGTGCGCGCCCGCCTCACCGCGCCCCGCCACGCCCCCGCCGCCCTGCCGCCCGACCCCGGACCCGTCCCCGGCATGGGCCCCGCCGACCGGCGCGCCGCCCGCGGCGAGGCGCCCGCGCCGGGGATCGGCGCCGACCTGTCCGGCGGCAGCGCCTCCAGCACCCTCGCCCTCCTCGCCGCCGGCCTCCCCGGCGTGCCCGGCACCATCGCCGGGCACGGCGGCGCGGGCGCCGGCGAACGCCTCCTCGCCGTCACCTTCAACGACCTCACCGCGAGCGCCCGCGAACCCGCCCGCACCGCCGAGCTGGAACGGGCCCGCGTCCTCGCCGAGGACCCCCGCCTCCACCACGTCGTCGTCGCCGCGGCCGAGGAGGCCCTCCCGTACGCCGACCTCGACGTGCCGCTCACCGACGAACCGGGTCCCGCCCTGGTCACCGCCGCCCGCCACCGACGCCGCCTCACCGCGGGCAGCGCCGACCACTTCACCGGCCACGGCGCCCGCCAGGTCCTGGACGCCCACCCGGCCCGCCTCGCCGACCTGCTGATGGACCGCCGGCGCCGCCACCTGCTCCGCCCCGTCACCGCCCTCGCCCGCGCGGCCGGGTCGTCCGCCGGCTCCCTCCTCGTCCCGATCACCGTCTACCGGGCCGCCCGCCGCCTCGCCCGCACCCCCTACCGCGCCGGACTGGAGGACGCCGCCGGCCACCTCCTCGACGCCAACCGCGGCCTCGCCACGGGTACCGCCCCCGGCCCGCTCGACGCGTCGCTCGCCGCCCTCGCCTGGTCGCGGCCCGGGCCCGCCGCCCGCTGGCTCACCGGGGAGGCGCTCGCGGAAGTATCGGTTCGCCTCCACCAGGCCGCCACCCGCCCCACCTCCGTCCAGCGCCCCGGCGAGGCCCGCGCCCGCGCCGCCCTCGCCCGGCACGCCGCCGACCACCGCGTCCTCGAACAGGCCGCCGAGGTCCGCAGCCAGCGCCTGCACGCCCCGTTCTTCGACAACCAGGTCGTACGGGCCTGCCGCGACCTCCCCGAATCGCTGCGGGTACGGCCCGGCGCCCGCGCCGACGTCCTGCGCGCCGTACTCGCCGGAACCGGCATCCACGACCTGCCGCCGGGCTGGGGCACCGCATCGCCCGCCTCCTCCCAGGCCGCCGCCCGGGCCGGGCTGCGCGTCGCCCTGCCGCAGTTGCTCGCCCTGTTCGAGGCGCCGCTCCTCGCGGACGCCGGACTCGTCGAGGCGCGCGTGGTCCGCACGGCGCTGCGCGCCGCCGCCGACGGCGAACCCGTCCCCCTGGACGGCATCGCGGACCTGGTCTCCACCGAGCTGTGGCTCCGCCGCCTCCTGGCCCGCCGCGGCACCTGCTGGTCCGGCACGGCCGCGCCCCGTCGCCGCGCCGTCGCCGCGGGCGTACCGTCCCGGCCGACCCTCCGCTCGTGACCCGGGGCGGTCCGGTCGGTTCGGGAGCGGGTCCCCGAGCGTCTCCGGGGCGTCCCCAGGGCGTGCGTCCGCAGCGACCGCGCCCCGGTGCCGACCGCCACCGCCAGGGCCGTACCCGAGCGCCGCCCCACCGCCTCCACAGCCCGTACGCGTACGCCGCCCCGCCCCCGCCCCTCGGACGGTGTGGTCCCGCCGCCGCCCGACGCGGACCGCCCGATCGGCTCCCCGCCCCGCAGCGGCCTCCTGCCCGCCAGGGAGCCGGACACCAGCCGCACACGACACCCCGTACGGCATGCTCGTACGGCACGCCCACGCGGAACGAGCGCCGGGCCGGCCGCCCCTACCGCCCCCACCGGGCCGGTCGTCCCTACCGTCCCTGCCGGTTCAGCCGTCCCTACCGCCCCAACCGTCCCTACCGACCCTGCTAGCTCAGCCGCTCCTGTCGGGCCGGGCGGGCACGGCCTCCCCAGTGACGGGCGGCGACGGCAACTTCCCCTCGCGCCTGCCGACGGCTGTGTGATCGTCGACGCCGACGGCGCCCTCCGCACGGCGGGTGACGACCCGTGGGGCCGCGTCGCCGTGGACGCGCACCACCCCGGCTCCGGGGCCCAGCACGACCGAGACGTTCCCGAACGGGGGCCCCGGTCCCCGCCCCCGTACCGCCACCGCGTCGTACGCCCGCTCCACGGGTCCCGTCACCCGCCCCCGCAGGTGATCCGGGCCTCCGCCCAGTCCGCCAGCGCCACCGCGCCGGCCAGCCGGGACGGCTCCGTCACCAGCTTGACCGTGGCACGGCCCGCGATGCCGACGCGGACCGGCACCGCCGGGTCGCCGCCGTCGACGACGGGCGACCGCCACAGCCGCACCCCGTCCGCCCACACGGAGAAGCGGACCGGGCCGAGCCCCCTCGACATGTCGTCGATCCCGACGAGCGCCTGGTACACGGAGCACGTCCGGTTCAGGTCGACGGTCACCGACGACCCGGGGTGCACGGTGATGCCGTGCCCGTACGACGTGCCGCCGACGGACAGCCCGTGCCGCCGCCACACCCAGCCGGATCCGCCGAACCGCAGCTCGGGACCGGTGCGGTCGCCGAACACGTCGTACTTCAGCTGCCCCACCCGGTACGTGGCCGACTCGGGCGCCGGGACCGGCGTCGGCGTGGGCTCGGGGGCCTTCGTTGCCGTCGGTGGTGTCGGTCCTGGTGCCGGTGGGAGAGGAGACGCGGGCGCGGGAGACGGGGCCGGAGCCGCCTGCGAGGGCACCGGGACCGGCGTCGGTGCGGTGGCTGGCGCCGACGCGGACGCCGGGGGCGGCTTCGGAGCGGACTCCGGTCTCGGCTCCGGGCGCGGAACCGACGCCGGACCGGGCCCCGACGTCGGACCGGGCGCCGACGCGGGTACCTTCCGGCCCGGGGACGGCGGCCGAGGCGCGTCCGAGGGCGGTTCCACCACGGGTGGTACGACGGACCGCACGGCCGGCGGACGCGCCTCCGGCTCCGGTACGGGACCGGGGCCGCCCGACAGCGCCCACACCAGCCCGGCGGCCATCGCGAGGGCCGACGTCACCGCGATGCCCACCTTCACGGACACCCCCGCCCCCACCACAGCGGCCCCCCTGGCGGCACCGTCAGCAGCGGTACCCGCGGCGGCTGTCCCGCCCCCGGCGCCACCCCCGGGGACGACGCCCTCGGCGGCGGCACCTTCGGTGGTGGCGGCAGCCCCACTCGCGGCGGCACCCTCAACAGCGGTGCCTTCGGCAGTGAGCCCCCCGGTGGCAGACCCGCCCGCGGCGGCGGAACCCCCAGTGGTGGCTGCAGGCCCACTCTCGGCGGCCCCACCCGCGGCGGCGCCTCCAGCAGCGGACCCCCCGGCGGCCGACCCGCCCCCGGCGGCACCGACCGCCCCCCCAGCGACTGCTCCCGCCGCCTTGAGGGAGTACCCGGCGGCGAACCAGCCGATGACCGCGATCGGCAGCAGCGCCGGGATGCCGGCGTTGACCTGCGCCAGCTCCCCCGCCACCAACCGGCACTTCGCGCACTCCTGCAAATGGCCGCGCAGCCCCCGCTCGGCCCGCTTCCGCAACCCGCCTCGCGCGTACGCGCCGAGCCGGTCGGCGTACCGGGCGCAGTCACCGCCCGCCGTCAGGGACTGGTCGACGTGTGCCTGGAGGTACGCCTGCCGCAGCCCCTCGCGGGCCCGGCTCGCCAGGACCGCCGTGGCGTTGGCGGTCAGCCCGAACAGCGGCGCGACCTCGCGCGGCGACTCCTCCTCGACGGTCGTGTGCCACAGCACCGCCTGCCACCTCTCCGGCAGCGACCGGAACGCCCGCACGGCCAGCGACTGCTCGGCCTCCCACATGGCCCGCACGTCCGCGCCCGGCTCGACGGCGCCCTCGCCGGCCGGTTCGGACACCCGCGCCGCCTGCGCGGCGAACGCCCCGAAGTCCTCGACGAGCTGTTCCCTCCTGGCGGTCCTCGTCCAGGCCGCGGCGACGTGCCGGACAGTCGTCAGCAGGTACGCCCGCACGGACTGCTCCGGACCGGCGCCGCGGCGGACCGCCTGCAGGGTCCGCGCGAACACCTCGGCCGTCAGGTCATCGGCCGTGTGCCGGTCCCGGCAGCACGTGCGCGCGTACCGCAGCACCGCCCCCGAGTGGCGCCGGAACAGCTCCTCGTACGCCGAGTCGTCACCGCCGCGCATTCGCTGGACCAGCTCCGCGTCGGACGGCGGCAGCTCCACCGGCACCGGCCCCGCACCCGGGTTCGGCCCCGCGTCGACGCCCGGCCCCGACCCCGCGCCTGCACCCGGCCCCACGCCCGCGCCCAGGTTCGGCCCCGCACCCGCACCCGGGTTCGGCCCCGGGCCCGAGTCCGACCCCGCGCCTACACCCGGCCCCGGACCCGAGCCCGACTCCGGCCGGGGCGGCCGTACGCGGCCGCGCTGCGGCGGGACGCCCGGCCCGTCCGCACGGGTCGGGGCGTCCCGGCGTGACCGCCGGCCGCCCTGAGCCGGAACCTGCGCCGCGGACCACCCGTCGGCCCCTTCGACCGCGTCGGTGCCGCCGAGCGGACCGTCGCCACCGTCACCGTTCAACGCGACCGCCCCCGCACCCGCACCCCACCTCAGACCGGAACACGGGCACAGAGTCCCACAGCGCCCCCGGACAGCCGCGGCCACGGGAGCGCCGACCACTCATCCGGGGAGGAACTTCCGTACGGACGTGCCTACGGGCGCGTGTTCGGAGTAATCTCCTCCGTCACGGGCGCGAGCGGAGCCCCTCCAGCAGGATCTCCAACAGCCTCGCCGAGGCCGCGCTCTGCTGTGCCGCGTCCGGCAGGGACGGCGCCGCCGTCGCGATGACCAGCAGCACGTCCGCGACCGTCACGTCCCGCCGCAGTTCATCGGCCTCCCGCGCGCGGTTGACCAACTGGCCCACCACGTCCAGAAGCTCCGACACCCCCGCGTCGTCCAGCCCGGCCGCCGGCACCGCGCGCGGCGTCACCACCCGCAGCGCCGTCGGCGCGACCGCGCCCCGCTGGTGCGGCACGCGCGCGTCGTCCGGCGCGGGCACCTCCTCCACGTCCACGCCCACCCGCAGCACCTGCGGCGGCAGCAGCCGGCCGGCGCCCGACGCCACGGACGTGCGCAGGAAGCGGGCGAGCGCCGACCAGGGCTCGTCCTCCTGCCCCAGGGCGGTCCGCGCCTGGTCGGTGAGCCGGGCCGTCTCCTCCTGGGCTATTCGCCGGACCAGCACGTCCTTGCTCGGGAACCGTCGGTAGACCGTGCCCACACCGACCCGGGCCCGGCGCGCCACGTCCTCCATCGGCGCCCCGTACCCCAGCTCCCCGAACACCTCGCGCGCGGCACGCAGCACGTGCTCGAGGTTGCGCTGGGCGTCCACGCGGAGCGGCGCCGGACGCGCGACCCCGGCCACCCCGGCCCCCGCCACCCCGCCGACCGCGCCCATTCCCGCCGTCGCGGTCGCGCCGCCGACGGTCTGCGCGGTCCGCGCCTGCCCATGCGAATTCTGAATCTGCATGCGTTCCCCCGGTTGTTCGGCGTCTCCCCCCGGAGACTCCCCGCCCTGACATCCGGGGCCCGGCCCGACAACGCTCAGGTCACGCGCAACGACCCGACACCCCGATGAGATACGAACATAGTTGAGACGCAGTCAATTCAGAAGGGGTAGTTCCGTCCGGTGCGCCCCCCGATCGGAGCAAGGCCCGGAAGACTCCTGTTTCCCCTCCCGCACGGCCCTCTCCCCACCCCGTACGACCTGCGGAAATACTCTCTCCAACCACCCGTCCGGCCTCCCGCGCGGCCCCGCACCTCCGGTCACACAATCCGTCGGGCCTGTGGACAAACCCCCGAGCGCGTTGCGTCATGGGATGGTGACGGCTGCAACCCCGAGGGGATCCGACGAATCCCCGACTCGTGTGCGCGTTCTCGTCGTCGGCGGCGGCTACGTCGGCATGTACACCGCCCTGCGCCTCCAGCGGCGGCTCAAGGCCGAGATGAGGAGCGGCGCGGTCGAAGTCGTCGTGGTCACCCCCGACCCGTACATGACGTACCAGCCCTTCCTCCCCGAGGCGGCCGCCGGGAACATCTCCCCCCGCCATGTCGTCGTGCCGCTGCGACGCGTCCTGGACCACTGCCGGATCGTCATCGGCGAGGTCACCTCCCTCGACCACGCCGGGCGCACCGCGACCGTTACGACCCTCGCCACCGAGGAGGAGGACGCCGGCCCGCTGGAGCTCACGTACGACGAGCTGGTCCTCGCGCCGGGCTCCGTCTCGCGCACCCTGCCCGTCCCCGGCCTCGCCGACCACGGCATCGGGTTCAAGACGGTCGAGGAGGCCATCGGCCTGCGCAACCACGTCATCGAGCAGATGGACATCGCCTCCTCCACCCGCGACCCGGCCATCCGGGACGCCGCGCTGACCTTCGTCGTCGTCGGCGGCGGGTACGCCGGGGTCGAGGCGCTCGGCGAGCTGGAGGACATGGCCCGCTACACCGCGCGGTACTACCGCAACATCAAGCCCGAGGACCTGAAGTGGGTCCTCGTCGAGGCCAGCGACCGCATCCTGCCCGAGGTCGGCGAGGAGATGGGCCGGTACACGGTGCGGGAGCTCCGCGCGCGGAACATCGACGTACGCCTGGAGACCCGCCTCGAATCCTGCGTGGACCGGGTCGCCGTCCTCAGCGACGGCAGCCGCTTCCCCACCCGTACGGTCGTGTGGACGGCCGGCGTCAAACCGGCGCCCGTCCTCGCCGCGACCGGCCTGCCGCTCGACGCCCGCGGCCGCCTCAAGTGCACCCCCCACCTCACCGTGGAGGGCGTCGAGCACGCCTGGGCCGCCGGGGACGCGGCCGCCGTCCCGGACGTCACCGCGCCCGAACCGGGCCGGGAGTGCGCGCCCAACGCCCAGCACGCCGTACGCCAGGCGAAGGTCCTCGCGGACAACCTCGTCGCGGCCCTGCACGGCCGGCCGCTGAAGCGGTACGCCCACGAGTACGCCGGCTCCGTCGCGTCGCTCGGCCTCCACAAGGGCGTCGCCCACGTCTACGGGCGCAAGCTCAAGGGCTACCCCGCCTGGTTCATGCACCGCGCCTACCACCTCAGCCGCGTCCCCACCTTCAACCGCAAGGCGCGCGTGATGGCCGAGTGGACCCTGGCCGGGCTGTTCAAACGGGAGATCGTCTCCCTCGGCTCCCTGGAACACCCGCGTGCCGAGTTCGAACTCGCCGCGGGCCCCCCGCCGCCCCCGTCCGACACGGCCGTCACCGCCGACTCGTCGCCCGACGCCCACGACACCAGCGACGAGAGCGACACGAAGGACGTGAAGGACACGAAGGACACCAAGGACACGAGGGACACGAAGGGCACGGGGGAAACCGGCGGCCAGGGGGACGCGCAGGACCCCGGCAAGGCCGGCCCCGCAACCGATTGACGCCCTTCGTCAGTGCGCTCCGTCACACTGGACGTGTGACCATAGGTGGACCCACACCTGCACAGAGTGACTCAGCACGGCAACGACACCACGAGGCATAGAGATCCGTGAACTTCACGCGTTGGAGCGTCCGCTTCCCCGGTACGCAGCGCCGTGCCGCCGCGCGCGGCACCGACCACGGGGGTTCGCCGGCACAGCGCGGTGAAGGCTCCGTGCCCGCGGCGCGCGGTGAGTACGGCCGGCAGTCGACGCCCGGCCCCGACGACGACCCGGCGAAGCCCCCCGGCGCGCCCGGCGGACCGTCCGCGCCCGGCGCGCGCCCCACGCCCCCGGCGCTGGAGGACTTCTCCGTACGGGAGATCCTCGGCCACCTCCCCGGCCTCGTCGCCCTCACCTACGGCACCGACCACCGCGTCGCCTACGTGAACGACGCCTACGCCGCCGCCTTCGGGCCCCGCGCCCCGGGCAGCGCCGCCGCCGACAGCTGCCCCGAACTCGCCGGCCTGGGCCTCCTCCCGCTCATGGACCAGGTCCTGCGCAGCGGCAAGCCCCGCACGGTCAAGTCCCGCCGGACGAAGGACGGCGGCTCGTACACGGTCTCCTGCCTCCCCGTCGACGTCCCCGCCCACCACGGGCAGCCCGAGCGGCCCGGCGGCGGGGTCCTCGTGCACGCCGCCGACGTGACCGACCACGCCGAGGCGGCCGAGCGGCTCCGCGCCAGCGAGCGCCGCCACCGCGAGACCGCCGTCACGCTCCAGAGGTCACTCCTCCCGCAGGAGCTGGAACAACCCGACGACCTGCGGGTCGCCGCCACGTACCAGCCGGGCGGCACGGACGCGGCGGTCGGCGGCGACTGGTACGACGTGATCACCCTCGGCGCCGGCCGCACGGCCCTCGTCATCGGCGACGTCATGGGGCGCGGGGTGCGCGCCGCCGCCGTCATGGGACAGCTCCGCACCGCCGTCCGCGCCTACGCGCGCCTGGACCTGCCCCCGCACGAGGTGCTCCAGCTCCTGGACGGCCTGGCCGCCGAGATCGACGCCAGCCAGATCGCCACCTGCGTGTACGCGATCCACGACCCCAACGAGGGCCGCCTCGTCTACGCGTCCGCCGGGCACCTGCCGATCCTCGTGCGCGACGAGGACGGCACCGTCCGCCGCGCCGACGACCCGACCGGGCCGCCGCTCGGCACGGGCGGCTGGCTGCACGCGTCCGGGACGATCGCCCTCCCGCCCGGCTCCACCGCCGTCCTCTACACGGACGGCCTGGTCGAGCGGCGCGGCGAGGACATTGACGAGGGCGTCGCCGCCCTGGAGCGCGCCCTGTCCGGCGCGACGGGCGCTCCGCAGGTCGTCTGCGACCGCCTCCTGCGCTCGCTGGGCGTGACCGCCGAGCACGACGACGACGTCGCGGTCCTCGTCCTCCAGCACCCGTCCCGTACGGGCTCCGACGCGGAGCTGTTCCACAACGCCGCGCTGGACCTGCTGGGCGGTGTCGAAGCGGCCCCCCGCGCGCGTGCCTTCGCCTCCGGGGTGCTGTCCAGTTGGCGGTTCCCGGTGGAGCTGCGCGACCTGGGCGTCCTCGCGACCAGCGAGCTCGTCGCGAACTCCCTCCAGCACGGCACGCCGCCGATGCGGCTGCGGCTGCGCCGCACCGACCGGCGGCTGATCATCGAGGTGACGGACGGCGACGACCACCTGCCGCGCCGCCGCCGCGCCGAAACGGAGGACGAGGCGGGCCGCGGCATCTCGATCATCGCCACGATCGCCTCGTCCTGGGGCAGCCGCCGCACGCCCGGCGGCGGCAAGGCCGTCTGGTGCGAGTTCGCCCTGCCGGGCTGACCCGCTCCGGTCATGCGGCCGTCCCGACCGCCCGCTCCTCGGGCGCGTGCCGGGCGACGACCCGCGACCGGGCCGCCGCGTACGGGTGGTCCTGCGCCGGCGTGAGCCCCCGGCCCAGCCGCAGCGCGAGCACGCTGATCGCCAGCGAGAAGAGCACGAACGTCACGATGTACGGTCCGTGCAGCGCCGCCCCCATGGGGCCGCCCACCGCCGGCCCGACCGCCAGCGCGAGCTGCTTCACCAGGGCGAACGCCGAGTTGTACTGGCCGACCATCGCCTCCGGCGCCAGGTCGGCGACCAGCGGCGCCACGGTCGGCGACAGCATCGCCTCGCCCAGCCCGAACAGTCCGTACGTGGTGATGAACGCCGCCGTCGCCATCGCCTGGCTGCCGTGCCCGAGCCCCGCGTACCCGGCGACGAGCCACGCGACGGCCCAGATCAGGCCCACGGCCGCGATGACCCGCGTACGGCGCCCGCGCTCCACGAACCGCAGCACCAGGAACTGGGCGACGACGATGACGGCCGTGTTGGCGGCCAGCGCCATGCCGAGCGTCGACGGCTCGATCCCGGCGGCCTCCGTCCCGTACGCGGCGAGCCCCGACTCGAACTGCCCGTAGCAGGCGAAGAACAGCACGAAGCCCAGGACGCACAGCTGCACCATCGCCCGGTGCCCCAGCAGCGCCCGCAGCCCCCCGCCCTTGACGGCCGCGTGCCCGGGCCGCGCGTCCGCGATCGCGGGGGTGCGCGGCATGCGCACGGTCGCGGCGATGACCGCGAGCACCAGGAACATGGCCGCCTCGATGGAGAACAGCAGCAGGAAGCTGCCGGGGCGGCTCTCGTCGACGAGCTGGCCGCCGATGAGACCGCCGATGCCGAGGCCCAGGTTCTGCAGGAAGAACTGCAGGGCGAACGCGCGCGTACGGGTGTCGGGCGCCGAGCTCCAGACGATCATCGTGGCGAGCGCGGGCTGCATCACGGCCGTACCGGCTCCGAGCAGCGCCGCGGCCCCGACGACGGCGGTCACGCTGCCGGCGACGCCCATGGCGAGCGCACCGAGCGCGGCCAGCAGCGCCGCGCCGACGAGCACGGGGAGCGGCCCCCGGCGGTCGATGGTCCTGCCGGTGAAGGGCAGCACGGCGAGAGCGGCCATGGCGAAGACCGCCAGCACGGCGCCCGCCGCGCCGGCGCCCAGCTCCCGCACCTGAGCCACGTACACGTACAGATACGGAACGGTGAACCCGAGCCCGAACGCGCTCAGCGCGTTGCCCGCCTGGATCCGGCGCATCGCAGCGCTCCTCGCCTTGGTCACACTCACCCACTTCGATCTCGTAGGACTGAAGCCTGAAGACTTCAACACTAAATTTCGAAAGTTAACTGTACACGTCGAAGGACTTCGAAGCCAAGCGAAGCGTGGGATACTCCTCGGCATGCCCCAAGCCCAGGAGCCGAGCGCCGAGCCGAGCCTCGACGCGCAGATCGCCGCCTACCAGCGCGAATACCGTGACCTCGACCCCCAGGTCGAGCAGGTCGTCTCGGCGCTCGGCCGGCTGAACCGGCGGATGAACGTGGCGTACGGACGCCAGCTCGCCGAGCTCGGCATCGGCAACACCGAGTGGGAGGTCCTGAAGACCCTCGTCCTCGCGGGTGCCCCGTACCGGATGGGGCCGGGCGAGCTGGCGAAGCGCCTGGGCCTGACGCCGGCGGCGATGACGCACCGCATCGACCGGATGGCCGGCGAGGGCCTGGTGACCCGGGACCGGGACGAGACGAACCGGGTGCGGGTCATCGTCGAGCTGACGGACGAGGGCCGCGCGAAGTGGCTGGAGGCCATGCGCATGGCCACGGCGTTCGAGGAGGACCTGCTCCAGGACCTCTCCGGTGACGAGCGGGGCGTCCTCGGCGAGCTGCTCATTCGGTTGCTGCGCCGGGTCGAGCACGCGCAGCCGGACGCGGGCGGGCGGCTCACGGACCTGGACGGCTGACCGGCCCGTCGACGGACGTTGGTGGGGGCTTGACACGCCCTTCGCCGGTCCGTAAGGTTCTTCGGGTTGTCACGGGACCGGAACGGTTCGGTGACAGCCACTCAGCCGCGCGAAGCGGCACCCAAACCCAAGCACGATCTCCTCACGGGGTGGATTGCGGCATGCCGTAATTCATTCAAGCGGCTCGATTATGAGCAGCCGAGGAAATCCGCTAGAGTTTGAA
>NZ_JAWCTQ010000026.1:0-99843 GCF_032423885.1 Streptomyces tamarix
TCGCTGCCGGTTTTTGGCCGGATCTCGCTGCCGCCGGGCCCTCCCGGAAGCGGCTACGGATGGTGAGGGGCGCCCTGACCGGCGCGGCCGGACTCCGTGGTCCGGTCGGTGTCCGAAGCGGGCCGCCCGTGCCTTTCGGCCGACTTGCGCCGTTCGGCGCGCAGGGCGTCGAGCCGGGCGGTGATCACCAGGGTGCCCTCCTCGATCTGGTAGTCGAGGGGCAGCCGCAGGGCGCGCATGGCGGCGACCATGCCCGTGTTGGACGCCTGCGTCACGGCGTAGACGCTGTCGCAGCCCGCCTCGACGGCGAGGCCGACGAGACGGCGCAGCAGCTCGGAGCCGATGCCGCGGCGCTGCCAGGCGTCCTCGACGAGCAGGGCGACCTCGGTCTCGTCGCCGTCCCACAGCAGGTGCCCGAGGGCGACCATCCGGCCGGAGGCGGTCTCGACGGCGAGGGTCCGGCCGAAGCGGGGGCTGAGCAGGTGGTTCAGGTAGCGGTCGGCGTCGGCGACGGGGCCGTGGTAGCGCAGCCCGAGGGTGTGGTCGGAGCAGCGGTCGTGCATGGCCCGCGCGGCCTCCACGTCGTCCTGGTCGGCGCGGCGGACGGTGATCTCGTCGCCCTCGGGCAGGGTGAGGACGTCCTGGCTGCGCGGCACCCGCGGCCCGAGGCGCGCGTCCAGCTCGGCCAGGGCGCGGGCCCGGGCGAACTCGCTGGGCGTGAACGGCAGGTACGGGCGCTCGACCGTGAGCACCCCGCCGTACGGGTCGCGCAGCAGCATCACCGTGTCGCCCTGCTCCAGGGTGCCCTCCACCGGGGCCGTGCGACTGCTGCCGCGGCCGGTGGGGGAGGCGGCGGGGACGGAGCGGATGGTGCAGCGGCCCAGCAGCTGCCGCAGGGCCAGGGGCAGTTCGGCGGCGTCGAGCGCGGTGCGGGTGGCCATGCCCAGGACCCGCGTGGGCGTGTCGACCAGGTCGTGGGCGTCGGCCCGCTCGATCCACGTGTGCGCGCCGCCCGCCGCGGCGATCTGCCGGGTCAGCGCGGCCGGCTGGAGCGGCGCGGGGGCGCGCAGCAGGAACTCGTCGACGGTCCCGTCGGCCAGCGGATGGGTCTGCAGGGTCAGGATGTCCACCCGCAGCTCCGCGAGCGCCCCGCACAGGGCGGCCAGGCTGCCCGGCTCGTCGCGCACGGTGGTCCGCATCCGCCACAGCACGGTCCCGGTCCGGACGGGCTCCGCGCCGTGGCCCCGCCCGGCGGCCGGCGCGCGGTCCGGCGCGACCGGTGTCTCCGGGGGTGCCGAGGCCGGCGGCGCATGGCTGTGGCGACGTGCCCACCAGGTGTGGAAGGCGGCGGTGGCCACCAGGACCACCGCCGAGACGACGAGCAGGTACGGGCCGTCCGGGCCGTGCGCGATGGCGTTCGCGATCGCGTCCGCGACCGCCACGGCGGTGAACAGGGCCGCGAGCTCGACGAGGTCCCGCCGCCAGTGGTGCTGTCGGCGGGTAGGCTTCGCGGTGGTGACGGTCGCCGTGGTCGTCTGGGGCATCTGGGTCATGACAGCACTCTGACGCAGCGGTGTTGCGCGGTCACGAACGATGTGTGACTGACGGGTTAAGCATGCATCTGAACCCTTAAAGGTTGATTTTTACAGTTTTCGGCGCAGGGCACCCCACCCCTCGCGCGGGGCGCGCCCGGCTCGTGGCCGACGTCCGGGTGGCGTCCCTCCTTCCCGCCACCGGGCCGCCCGGCGACACCGCCGTCCCCGAAGCCGGGCAGGTCCACACCACGTCCCGCTCACCCGCCAGGACCCTGTCACCGGCTCCCGCGTCTGCCGGTGGGGGATGCCGTGCGGCGGCAGGGGTGGCCCGCCCGGGTTCCTCCGCCCGTACCGCGCGGACGGCGCACGGCCCCCCTCGGGGGACTCCGCCGTGAACGGGACCTCCACGGCCGTGCCGGCGCCCCCGTCGCCCGTCAGACCCCGTCGAGGCGGCGGATTGGCCGCAAATACCCTTCGGTGGCCGGGAGTTCAAGAGCGTATCGGCCACGCGGCGCCGTCATGTCGCCCACTCTGGCGACGATTGGTCTTGACCAAGGAGGTGGCCCGCCCTATGGTCGCAGGGATAGTGCAGGGACCTTTAATAAACAAAGGCACGGAAAGTCGTCCGGGGCACGGCGATCGCGGAGGATCAGGGTGGGGACCACGCAGCTGGAATCGGTGCCGGAGCCGAAGTACTGGCACCTGAAGACCGTGATCGGTGAGGCGCTCGACTCCGAGTTCCAAGTCGGGGAGATCCTGCCCAACGAGCGGGAGCTCGCCGCGCGCTTCGGCGTCGCCCGCGCCACGCTCCGCCAGGCCCTCGAACAGTTGGAGCTGGAGGGCCGCCTCCAGCGCCGCCGCGGCGTCGGCACGACCGTCGCCCCGCCCCGCGTCGGCGTGGACGTCTCCACCGCCCGGCACCGCTGGCCCGGCGCCGGCGAGGAGAGCTGGCAGGCCGTCGACTGCGTCACCGCGCCGCCGCCCGCCGCCGTGCTCCGCCTCCTGGAGGCCGACGACGCCCCCGACGGCGGCGCCGACCGCCCCGTGTACGCGGTGCGCCGGCTGCGGGCCACGCACGGCCAGGCCCTCGCCGCCGAGCAGTTGTACGTCCCCGCCGCCTCCGTCCCCGGCCTCGTCACGTCCCAGTCCCTGACCGGCCCCGCCCTCGCGCGCGGAGTCCTGCGCGAACTGGAGCGGCTCCCCCTGGAGGGGCAGGACCGCGCCGTCGAGCTCGGCTCGGCCCGCGCGGACGACGCCCGGGAACTCGACCGCCTGCCCGGTGCCCCGGTGCTCGTCGTCACGACGCGCTACCTGTCCGGCGGCCGTACGGCGGCGGTGTCCCTCGCCACCTACCGCGCCGACACGTGCCGTCTGACCTTCGGCGACGCGGGCGACCTCCAGATCGCCTCCTGAGCCGCGGGCGGCGCCCCGCTCAGCGCCGCGCGGTGACCGTGCCCTCCACGGCGAACAACTGCTCCTCGACGTGGTCCAGGGCCAGCCGGAGCGCACCCGTCGCCACGGCCGCCTCGCCCAGCAGCGACAGCTCCACGCGCGGCGGCCGCAGGCAGAACCGCGCCAACTCCTTCCGCAGGGGCGGCAGGACGCCGTCCAGGCCGGCCGCCCACCCGCCGACGACCACCATCTCCGGGTCCAGCGCCAGTACCAGCGCCCCCACGTCGTGCACCAGCCGCTGGGTGAACCGGTCCACGGCCGCCAGCGCCCGCTCGTCGCCGCGCCGCGCCCGCGCGAACACCTCCGCCACCGCCTGCTCGTCCAGCGGGTGCAGCGGCTCGTCCGTCGTCGACAGCAGCGCCTCCGGGGCCTCCCCGCGCCCCAGCAGGTGCAGCGCGCCGATCTCCCCGGCGGCCCCGCCGAACCCCCGGTGCAACCGCCCCCCGATCAGCGCCCCGGCGCCCGGGCTCAACCCGGCCAGGACGAACACGATGTCGTCCGAGTCGATCGCGGCGCCCTTCCAGTGCTCGGCGACCGCCGCCGCGTTGGCGTCGTTCTCCACCAGCACCGGACAGTGGAACGACCGCCGCAGCCGCTCGCCCAGCGCCAGCCCGGTCCACCCCGGCAGCGCCGTGCCCAGCCGCACCGTCCCGTCCGCCTCGACGATCCCCGGCGTGCCCACGCCGACCGCCCGCAGCGTGCCGCGCGCCACGCCGGTGCGGCGCAGCACGTCCGCGACCGCCGCCCGCACCCGCTCCAGCCGCTCGTCGGCCGACGCGCTCTCGGAGACGGCGCGCGTGCCCGCGCCGATGATGCGCCCGTCGAGCCCCGACAGGAGCGCCGCCACCCGGTGCGGGCCGATCTCGATGCCCAACAGGTGCCCGGCCTCGGCCCGGAACCGGAACCGCCGCGCGGGCCGCCCTTGGCGCCGCACCTCGCGTTCCTCGGGGCCGGCCTCGACGACGAGCCCCGCCTCGATGAGCCCCTCCGTCACCCCCTCAACCGTGGGGCGGGAGAGGCCGGTGAGCCGCGTGAGGTCGGTGAGCGTACGGGCGTCACCGCCGCGCAGCGCATGGAGTACCACCGCGGAGTTGATCCGCCGCAGTAGCGACGGGTCCCCGCCGGTCAGCCGCCCCACCGTGTGTCCTCCCAGCTCGAGCCGCGTGTCTGCCGGATGGTACTCAATGCCGGGGCGGGCGGCGAGCGCGGGCCGACCGGGAGAGCCGGCACAGCGGAGTGCGCCGCGGCGTCCCGAGCCGCCCGGCGACCGCGCCGGCGACCGCGCCGGGGGCCCGCGGAGCCCCGGGGCGCGCCGGCGGTCACGCCCCGCGCCTCCACCCGCGGCGGGCGGAGGACGCGGATCGAGGACGAAGCGGTGGACGTCGCCCGCGCCTCCACCCGCGGCGGGCGGGGGACCTGCGGGCCGTCGCCGTCACGAAGACGGACCGTCCAACGCCGCGACGCGCAGCCGGGCGTACTCCTCCGCCATCGTCTGCGCCGTCCAATGCGCGTTCAGCCCGCTCGGGTTGGGCAGGACCCAGATCCGCGTGTCGCCGATCGTCCGTTCCTGCGGCCCCGTCACGGCCTTCCTGTCGCCGAAGGCCACGCGGTACGCGGTCACGCCGACGACCGCGAGCCAGCGCGGCCGCAGCCGCTCCACCTTGGCGGTGAGCAGCCGGCCGCCCTCCCGGAACTCGTCGTCGGTCAGCTCGTCCGCGCGCGCCGTCGCCCGCGCCACGACGTTGGTGATGCCCAGCCCGTACGACAGCAGCTCGTGCTGCTCGGACGGCGCCAGCCGGCGCGGGGTGAAGCCGGACAGGTGCAGCACGGGCCAGAAGCGGTTGCCGGGCCGGGCGAAGTGGTGGCCCGTCGCGGCCGACATGAGGCCCGGGTTGATGCCGCAGAAGAGCACGGTCAGGCCGTCCGCGACCACGTCGGGGACGACGCGGTCGCGGGCGGCCTGGAGCTCCTCGGCGGTGAACCGGCGTGCGGCCATGTCAGAGGATGGCGCCCGGGGCGTAGGCGGCGGCCTCCGGGTGTCGCTCGGCGATCTCCCCGATCCGCGCGACCACGGCGCCCACCTGGTCGGCGGCCGCACCCGTGAAGGACAGCTTGTCGGCCATCAGCGCGTCCAGCTCCGCGCGGTCCAGCGGGATCCGCTCGTCCGCCGCGAGCTTGTCCAGCAGCTCGTTGCGCTCGACGCCCTGCTCGCGCATGGCCAGCGCGGACGCGACGGCGTTCTCCTTGATCGCCTCGTGGGCCACCTCGCGGCCCACCCCGGCCCGCACGGAGGCCATCAGCACCTTGGTGGTCGCGAGGAACGGCAGGTACCGGTCCAGCTCCCGCGCGACGACCGCGGGGAACGCGCCGAACTCGTCCAGCACGGTGAGGAACGTCTCCAGCAGCCCGTCGAAGGCGAAGAACGCGTCCGGCAGCGCGACCCGGCGCACCACCGAGCAGGACACGTCGCCCTCGTTCCACTGGTCGCCGGCCAGTTCGCCGGCCATCGACGCGTACCCGCGCAGGATCACCATCAGGCCGTTGACGCGCTCGCAGGAGCGGGTGTTCATCTTGTGCGGCATCGCGGACGAGCCGACCTGGCCCGGCTTGAAGCCCTCGGTGACCAGCTCGTGGCCCGCCATCAGGCGGATCGTCTTCGCCAGCGACGACGGGGCGCCGGCCAGCTGCACCAGCGTCGTCACGACCTCGTAGTCGAGGGACCGCGGGTAGACCTGGCCGACGGACGTGAACGCGTGCGCGAAGCCGAGGTGCGCGGCGATCCGCTGCTCCAGCTCGGCCAGCTTCGACGCGTCGCCGCCCAGCAGGTCCAGCATGTCCTGCGCCGTGCCGACCGGGCCCTTGACGCCGCGCAGCGGGTAGCGGCCCAGCAGCTCCTCCAGGCGCGCGTACGCGACGAGCAGCTCGTCCGCGGCGGTCGCGAAGCGCTTGCCGAGCGTCGTGGCCTGCGCGGCCACGTTGTGCGACCGGCCGGCCATGACCAGCTCGCCGTACTCGGCGGACAGCTTCCCGAGCCGCGCCAGCACCGCGACGGTGCGGTCCCGCACCAGCTCCAGGGACAGCCGGATCTGCAGCTGCTCGACGTTCTCCGTCAGGTCGCGCGAGGTCATGCCCTTGTGGACCTGCTCGTGCCCGGCGAGGGCGTTGAACTCCTCGATCCGGGCCTTCACGTCGTGCCGCGTGACCTTCTCGCGCTCGGCGATCGACGCCAGGTCGACCTGGTCGAGGACCCGCTCGTAGTCGGCGAGGGCGGCGTCCGGGACCTCGATCCCGAGGTCCTTCTGGGCGCGCAGCACGGCGAGCCACAGGCGCCGCTCCAGCTTCACCTTCTGCTCGGGGGACCAGAGGACGGCGAGCTCGGCGGAGGCGTAGCGGCCGGCGAGGACATTGGGGATGCGAGGCTTTGCAGTCACGTGTACGGATTCTACTGGCGGTTCCTGCAGGTCGACGCCCCGCCCCGGTTCGTGCGTTGCTACGAGGCGCCTGTCGTCCGCGCCCCGGCCGGGCGGGGGCGGCTATGCCGAGGGGCCGTTGTACGGCAGGAGCTCCGGGCGCTTCGGGGGGCGGCCGTCGCCGGACGAGCGGCCGGTCAGCCGCCGCCCGATCCACGGACCCAGGTGCTGCCGGGCGAACCGCAGGTCGTTCAGCCGCCGCTCCGCCCAGGGGCCCCGCACCTCCGGCGGCAGGGGTGCCCGCCAGTCCTCCTGGGGCTCCAGTCCGAGCGCCTGCCAGACCGCCTCGGCCACCCGTCGGTGCCCCTCGGCCGTCAGGTGGAGCCGGTCCACGTCCCACAGGCGCGGGTCGCCGAGCACGTGCGCCCCGTACAGGTCGACGACCAGCGCGCCGTGGCGCGCCGCCAGGTCGTCGACGTGCGCGAACAGCTCCTCCATGCGCGGGCGGAAGCGTTCCAGCACCGGGCCGCGGCGACCGGGGCTGCGCATCAGCACGAGGCGCTTGCACGACGGCGCCAGCCGCTCGACGGCCTCCTCCAGCCGCGCGCGCACCCGGCCCATGTCGCACCCGGGGCGCAGCGTGTCGTTGAGCCCGCCGACCAGCGTGACCACGTCGGCGCCCATCTCGGCCGCCCGGTCCACCTGCTCGTCGACGATCTGGGCGATGAGCTTGCCGCGCACCGCCAGGTTGGCGTAGCGGAAGCCGGGCGTCAGGGCGGCGAGACGGCCCGCGAGCAGGTCGGCCCAGCCCCGGTACGAGCCGTCGGGCAGCAGGTCCGACATGCCCTCGGTGAAGCTGTCGCCCACCGCGACAAAACTCGTGTACGTAGCATTCATCTCCATGGCGGAGCGATCGTATCGCGGTGTGGGCCGTGCCCGGACGTTCGCGTAGGGTCGCTGGGGGCCGGGGCGGGAAGCGGCCGGAGGAGACGGCGGGGGAGAGGCGGGAGGGCCCATGACGGAGGCACTGGAGCGGGCGTTGGCCGACGCGCTGGCCCACCTGCTGACCGCCGCCGGCACGCGCGGCGACGGGGCGTCCGACCCGGACGGGGCCGTGCGGTGGACGGAGCACACGGCGCGCGTCCTCCAGCGGCTCGAGCCCGCCGACCGGCGCCGCCTCTCCGGGCTGTTCCACGACACGGCCCGCCGCGAACCCGAGGGCGCCCGGCGCGCCGCGCTGCTGCGGCTGCCCGAGAGCCTGGGCCTGACCGGCGGCGCCCACGCCGCGTACTGCGACGGCGTCCAGGACCACATGGCGCGGTTCGTCGCGGCGGTGCGGGGCGCCGACCCGGCGACGCCGGTGCCCACCTGCCCCGGCTGGACCCTCGCCGACCTCGCACGGCACGTCGGGGAGGTGCACCGCTGGATGGAGCACCTCGTCCGCACGCGCGCCCCCGCGCGCGTCGAGGTCGAGGACGTCCCGCTCGACCTGCCCGGCGACCCGGCCGCGTACCCCGCCTGGCTGGCGCGGGGGACCGACGCGGTGCTGCGGGCCCTGCGCGCCGCGCACCCCGACACGCCGATGTGGTCGTACGGCGCCGACCCGCACGTCCGGTTCTACCCGCGGCGGCTGTTCTTCGAGACGGCCGTCCACCTCGCCGACGTCGAACTGGCGCTGGGCGCCGAGCCGCTGATCGCGCCGGGGACGGCCGCCGACGGCATCGAGGAGTTCCTGGAGAACCTGCCGTACTACGGCTGGGTGGCCGAGCCGACGTCCCGGCTCGGCCGCGACGGGGCGACCCTGCGGCTGCGCGCGGCCGACACCGGCGGGGTGTGGACGCTCACGCTCGGCGGGGGCGGCTTCGCCTGGCGCGCGGACGGCGACGACCCCACCGGCACCGGCGCCACCGTCACGGTCGAGGCGGGGTGCGGCGAGCTGCTGCTCCTGCTGTACGGCCGGTACGGCGCCGGGGAGCGCCGGTTCACCGTCACCGGCGACCGCGCGCTCCTCGACGCCTGGCTGGCCGCGACCCGCTTCTGAGCCGGAGCCCGCCCGCGCGCCGCGGCCTCGGGTCCGGCCGCGCGGGCGTCAGGAGGCCGGGCCGCCCACCAGTTCGCGCAGCACGTCCTCCATCGTGACCAGCCCGGCCAGCCGGCCGTCGTCGTCGAGGACGGCCGCCAGGTGCGTACGGCTGCGGCGCATCGCCGTCAGCACGTCGTCCAGCGGGGTCGCGGCCCGCACCCGGGCGATCGGGCGCATCGCCGTCACCGGGAGCGGCCGGTCGCGCGGTATGACGTCCAGCGCGTCCTTGACGTGCAGGTAGCCCAGGATGCGGCGGGACCGGTCCACCACGGGGAAGCGGGAGAACCCGGACCTCGCGGCGAGCCGCTCCACCTCGTCCGGCGTGGTGCCGACCTGCACGTACACGACCCGCTCCAGCGGCATGACCACGTCGCGCACCGGGCGGCGGCCCAGCTCCAGCGCGTCGTGCAGCCGTTCGGCGGCGCGGTCGTCGAGCAACCCCGCGTCACCGGCGTCGGTGACCATCCGGGCCAGCTCGTCGTCCGAGAACGTCGCCGCGACCTCGTCCTTCGTCTCCACCCGCAGCAGCTTCAGCAGCGCGTTGGCGAACGCGTTGACCGTGAAGATCACCGGGCGCAGCGCCCGCGCCAGAGCCACCAGGGGCGGGCCGAGCAGCAGCGCGGTGCGGACCGGCTCCGCGAGGGCGACGTTCTTCGGCACCATCTCGCCCAGCAGCATGTGCAGGTACGTGGCCACCGCCAGGGCGATCACGAACGAGATCGGGTGGACCAGGCCGTGCGGCACGCCGACCGCGGCGAACAGCGGCTCCAGCAGGTGCGCGATGGCCGGTTCCGCGACGACGCCGAGCACCAGCGTCGCCAGCGTGATGCCGAGCTGGGCGGCGGCGAGGAGCGCCGAGACGTGCTCCAGGCCCCACAGGACGCTGCGCGCCCTGCGGTCGCCGGCCTCGGCCCGCGGCTCGACCTGGCTGCGGCGTACGGAGATCAGGGCGAACTCCGCGCCGACGAAGAACGCGTTGAGGACCAGCGTCAGGAAGCCGATCAGCAACTGGACGACGATCATCGGCCGGCCTCCTCGTCCGAAGGACCGGCGGCGCCGGAAGTCCTTGAAGCCCCGGAGGCACCCGAGGCCCCGGAGACCCTTGAAGCCCCGGAGGCGCCCGAGGTACGCGAAGCCCCGGAGGAAGCCGGGTCCCGCGGGCCACCGGCGCCTCCCGCCTCCCCGGGCTCCTCCTCCGCCGCGGCCGGGGCGTGCAGCATGACGCGCGCCGCCCGGCGGCCCGAGGCGTCGACCACGTTCAGCAGCCAGCCGGCCACCTCGACGGTGTCCCCGGCCTCCGGGATGCGGCCCAGCGCCGTCGCGACGAGCCCGGCGAGCGTCTCGTACGGGCCCTCCGGGACGTGCAGCCCGATCGACCGCAGCTGGTCGGTGCGGGCGGCCCCGTCGGCGGACCACAGCGTGCGCCCGTCGGGGTCCTCGCCGGCCCGCGCCAGGTCCGGCGTCTCGTGCGGGTCGTGCTCGTCGCGCACCTCGCCGACGACCTCCTCGACGATGTCCTCCATCGTCACGACCCCGGCCGTGCCGCCGTACTCGTCGATGACGACGGCCATGGTGGCCTTGCCGTACATCCGGTCGAGCAGCCGGTCCACGGTGAGGCTCTCCGGCACCAGCACCGGCTCGCGCAGCAGCTCGACCACCGGGGTCCGGTGGCGCAGCTCGGCGGGGACGGCCAGGACGTCCTTGATGTGGGCGGTGCCGACGACCGTGTCCAGGCTGCCCCGGTAGACGGGGAAGCGGGACAGGCCGGTCGCGCGGGTGGCGTTGGCGACGTCCTCCGCGGTGGCCTGCACCTCCAGGGCGGTGACCTGGACGCGCGGCGTCATCACGTTCTCCGCGGTGAGCTCGGCCAGGTTGAGCGTGCGGACGAACAGCTCGGCGGTGTCCGGCTCCAGCGCGCCCTCCTTCGCGGAGTGGCGCGCCAGCGCGACCAGCTCCTGCGGGCCGCGCGCGGACGCCAGCTCCTCGGCGGGCTCCATGCCCAGGCGGCGCACCAGGTGGTTGGCGGTGTTGTTGAGGTGGCTGATCAGCGGCTTGAAGGCGGCGCTGAAGACCCGCTGCGGGGTCGCCACGACCTTCGCCACCGCGAGCGGCGACGAGATGGCCCAGTTCTTGGGCACCAGCTCGCCGACGACCATCAGGACCACCGTCGACAGCGCCGTGCCGATCACCAGCGCCAGCGACGAGGCGACCCCCGGGGACGCGCCGAGGTCCCGGAGCGGGCTGCTGATGAGCCGGGCGACGGAAGGCTCGGCGAGCATGCCCACGACCAGGTTGGTCACGGTGATGCCGAGCTGGGCGCCGGAGAGCTGGAACGTGAGCGACCGTACGGCCCTCAGGGCGCCGGCGGCGCCGCGCTCGCCACGCTCGACCGCGCGTTCCAGCGTCCCGCGCTCGATCGTGGTCAGCGAGAACTCGGCGGCGACGAACGCGCCGCACGCCAGAGCGAGCAGCAGCGCCACGAGGAGCAGCAGCACTTCCGTCATCGGTTCACCTCCATCCCATGATCGGTCAGAGGCGGGAGGAACGCGCGATGTCGAGAGCGGGTCGTACTACCGGGGGGCTCGCCCATGGGCGGACGCTCACGCACCTTTCGCATGCGGTCGGAATCGTCCGCCCATGCTAAAGGAGCGGCAAAAGGGGCGTCAGGACCGGTCCCCGGTCAGTCCGCGAGCGGCTTGACCCAGCGGCTCCACTGGGGTTCGGGGGCGTAGCCGGCCGCCCGCCAGGCGTGGTGCGCCAGTCCGTTGCGGTCCAGCACCATCGCGTCGGCCCGCCGCCCGCCCAGCCGCGCGAACCGCTCCTCGGCGGCGGCGAGCAGCGCCGTCCCCACGCCCCGCCGGCGCCGCTCGGGGTGGACGGCGAGCCGGTACAGGTGGCAGCGCCAGCCGTCGAACCCGGCGATCACGGTGCCCGCCAGCTCCCCGCCGCACTCCGCCAGGAGCAGGGCGCCGGGGTCCCGGGCGACCAGCCGCCCGACGCCGTCGCGGTCGTCGCTGATGCTCGCGCCCTCGGCCGCCACCTTCCAGAAGGCCAGGACGGCGTCCAGGTCGGCGGGGTCGGCGGCGCGTATACGAAGATCGTCCATACGGGTCATCCCATCATCGCGCGCGAGGCGGCGTCGAACGGATTCGGCCGGCCCCGCCCCTTGCGGATGCTAGCGCCAGGACGCTAGCTTGGTGGGGTGGCGAAGACTCAGCTGAACGTACGGGTGGACGAGGTGACCGCCGAGGCCGCCCGGCGCAGGGCGCGACAGCGGGGGGTCAGTGTGAACCGGTACATCGAGGAGCTCGTCCAGCGCGACGTGGGTGAGGCGGGCCGCACGTTCGTGGACGCGGCGGCCGACTTCATGAAGCAGTACGAGTCCGTCTTCGCCGACGAGTTCCGCGGCGACCCGGCGCTCGGGCCCCGGCCCCGCCCGGAGGGCGGCCGGTGAGGGCGTTCGCGCGCGCATGAACCTCTCCGTCGATCTCGCCTGGCTGCTGATGGTCGCCGAGCAGAAGGCCCCGGGCGACCCGCAGGTCGTCGACTGGGGCGCGCTCGTCGCCGCGGTCAGCCGGCACGACGCCGAGATATTCGGCATCGCCGTCTACGACGACCCGCACACCCGCGCCGCGGCCCTGCTGCAACTGCTGCTGCACGTCCCGGCACTGGAGCACTCCAACGCGCTGTTCGCGTCGGCCGTCGCGTACGGCTACCTCGTCGCGTGCGGGCTGCGCGTCACGACCTCCCCGGAGCGGGTCAGGGACCTGGCGCGCCTGGTGAAGGGCGGCACGGCGGACATCCGCGACATCGCCGGCGAACTGGAGCGCTGGACGCTCTGACCCGGCGCCCGCCTGAGTACGCCGCGGGCCGGCACCCGAGTACCCCGGCGGATGCCCCGCGCCCCGCCGCCGCGGTTGCCTGGGCCCATGACCCGCGCACCCGCCCGCCGCCGCGTCGAACCGAAGCGGATCGCCCCGCTCGGCACGGCCCTCGCCGGCGCCCTGCTGCCCCTCGCCCTCGGCGTCCTGTTCGCCAAGGCGATGGCCGCCGACCCGATGGCCCCGGTCAACGCCCTCGTCACCGGCGGCGTCCGCGCCCGGGTCTCCCCGGCCCACCTGCGCGCCTGCGGGCGCGGCGGTCTCAGGCGGTACCGGACGCGGGCCGCCGCGCGACGCCCAGGACGGCCGGCGACGACGGCAGCGGAACCCCCCGCTCCGGAAGCCGCAGCCTCCGGTACGTGACGATCTCGAACCCGGCCGCCTCGATCCCGGCCAGCGGGTCCCGCGCCGTGCGGCAGCCCCCGAACAGCCGGGGCCACACCGTGGCGTCCACGCCCCGCTGCACCGCCGCCGCCACCCGCCCCCGCGCCAGGCCGTGTTCCAGGAACCGCAGCTCGCCCCCCGGCTTGAGGACCCGCCACAGCTCCGCCAGGGACCTGGGCACGTCCCGTACGCTGCACAGCACCAGCGACGCGACGGCGCCGTCGAACGCCTCGCTCTTGACCGGCAGCGCCTCCGCGGTCCCCGGCACCACGTCCACCGGCACCCCCGCCCGCAGCCCCTCCTCCACGGCCAGCCGCCGCAGCACCCGCTCCGGCTCGATCGCGACGACCTCGGACACGGCCGCCGGGTAGTGCGGGAAGTTCAGGCCGTTGCCCGCGCCCACCTCGACGATCCGCCCGGACAGCCCGTCCAGCAGCTCCCGCCGCACCTCCCCGACCCCGCCCTTCGCGTCGGCCACCGCGCTCACGCGCGCGTAGAAGCGGGCGAAGAGGGGGTGGTGCACGGCGTCCGGGCCGGCCTTCGTACGCTGTTTTGACATCGGGGACCTCCTCGGCGACATCCGGCGGATCAGGGCGGACAGGGGCATTGTGCCCCGCTCCGCGCCGCCGAGAGCCCGTCAGTCACCCACAAGACAGAACTCGTTGCCCTCCGGGTCGCGCAGCACCTGGAAGCGTCCGTAGGCGTCCCGCACGATCCCGCCGACCCGCACGGCGCCCAGGGCGACCGCCTCGTCGGCGGCGGCCGCCACGTCGCCGCCGTCCAGGTCCAGGTGCAGCCGGTTCTTCACGGACTTGCCCTCCGGGACCCGCTGGAACGCCACCCGTGCGAACCCCGGCGGGTCCACGTACGACCAGCCCGGCTCCCGGTCCACCGGCTCGCCGCCCAGCAGCCCGGCCCAGAACCGCGCCAGGGCGGCGGGGTCCGCGCAGTCGAACACGATCTCGCTGACAGTCGCTCGCATACCCGTCAGCGTAGGCGCCGGGCGCCCGGCCCCCAAGGACCGAAAGCGCCCGCCCCCGCGCGGCGAGACCCCGGAGCCCGCGCCCGGGCCCCGTGCTCAGGCGCCCGCCGCCCGCGCGAACGCCCCGGCCTCCCACGTCCCGCCCAGCGGCGGCGCCAGCCAGCCCGGCGCCGCCGCCCGGAAGGCCGCGGGGGACAGGGCACCGGCCCCCTCGGGGACCGCGCCCAGCAGCGGGGCGCCCGCCGAGGCCGGCAGGTCCGCGAGGTTGCACCGCTCGGCCAGCCCCGGCGCCTTCGGCCAGCTCCCCACGACCACGCCCAGCGCGGTCAGGCCCCGCGCGCGCAGCGCCTCACCGGTCAGCGCCGCCAGGTTGAGCGTGCCGAGCCCCGCCGCGGCGACCACCAGCACCGGCGCGCCCAGCAGCCGCGCCGCGTCCGCGAGCGTGCCGCCCTGCGGGTCGTACCGCACCAGCAGTCCGCCCGCGCCCTCCACGAGCACCAGGTCGTGCTCGGCGGCCAGCTTCTCGGCCGCCTCCGCCACGGCGTCCGGCCGCACCGGCGCCATCCCGGCCCGCCGGGCGGCCGTCTCCGGCGCCAGCGGCTCGGGGAACCGGGCCAGCTCGCGCCCGGTCACCCCGGACCCGGCGAGCCGTACGACCTCGTCCGCGTCGCCCCGCTCGCCCGGCCCGACACCCGTCTGCGCGGGCTTCAGCACGGCCACCGAACGGCCCGCGGCGCACGCCGCCGCCGCGACGGCGGCCGTGACCACCGTCTTGCCGATCTCCGTACCGGTACCGCTCACCACCACGACCGGCATGTCAACCCTCCCTCGCCGCCGCGCACACCGCGCGGCAGATCCGTGCCACGTCCCCGTCGCCCGTGACGTACGGCGGCATCACGTACACCAGGTCCCGGAACGGCCGCAGCCACACGCCCTCGCGCACCGCCGCCGCCGTGGCCGCCACCACGTCGACCGGGTGGTCCAACTGGACCACGCCGATCGCCCCGAGCACCCGCACGTCCCGGACCCCCGGCAGCGCGCGCGCCGGCTCCAGCCCCTCGCGCAGCCCGGCCTCGATCCGCTTGACCTCCCGCGCCCAGTCCTGCGACAGCAGCAGGTCGATCGAGGCGCACGCCACCGCGGAGGCCAGCGGGTTGCCCATGAACGTCGGCCCGTGGGCCAGCACCGGCACCTCGCCGCGCGAGATGCCCTCCGCGACCCCCGCCGTGCACAGCGTCGCCGCCATCGACAGGTAGCCGCCGGTCAGCGCCTTGCCGAGGCACATCACATCGGGTGCCACCCCCGCGTGGTCCGCCGCGAACAACTCGCCCGTCCGGCCGAACCCCGTCGCGATCTCGTCGAACACCAGCAGCACGTCGTTCGCGTCACACGCCTCCCGCAGCACCCGCAGGTACGCGGGGGAGTGGAAGCGCATCCCGCCCGCGCCCTGCACCACCGGCTCGACGATCACGGCGGCCAGCTCGTCGGCGTGCCGGGCGACCAGCTCGCGCAGCCCGCGCGCGTACTCCTCCTCGTACGCGGCCGGGGGCTCCGGGGCGAAGACCTGCCGCGGCAGCACCCCCGCCCACAGCCCGTGCATCCCGCCCTCGGGGTCGCACACCGACATGGGCTGCCAGGTGTCCCCGTGGTAGCCGCCCCGCCACGTCAGCAGCCGCCGCTTGGCCGGGCGGCCGGCGGACCGCCAGTACTGGAGGCACATCTTCACGGCGACCTCGACGGCCACCGACCCCGAGTCGCTGAGGAACACGTGCCGCAGCGGGGCCGGTGTGATCTCCACCAGACGGGCCGCCAGACGGACGGCCGGCTCGTGGGTGAGCCCGCCGAACATGACGTGGCTCATCCGGTCGAGCTGGCCGCGCACGGCCTCGTTGAGCACCGGGTGGTTGTAGCCGTGCACGGCCGACCACCAGGACGACATGCCGTCGACCAGCTCCGTTCGCCCCTCGGCCGGTTCGGCCAGGCGCAGCCGCACCCCGGAGGCCGACTCCACCACGAGCGGGTCGATCCGGCCGGGCATCGGACCGTACGGGTGCCACACGTGCTCCCGGTCCAGCGCGAGCAGCTCGCCCGGCCCGTACAGCGGCTCAGGCATTGGGCGCCAGGTCCGTCCCGGCGCCCCGGCGGCGCACCGTCACCAGGTCCGGCCGGGCCCCCGGAACGGCCGCGTCCGCCTCCGCGGGCGCACCGGCCTCTGCCGCCGGGCCGCACGCGCCGTCGGAGCCGCAGCCGCCGCCCGTCCCGCAGCCGCCCCCGGCGGCCGCGTCCACGCGGTGCTCCGGCAGCGTCGTCGTACCGGCGCCCTCCACCTCGAAACCGGCGTCCGCGATCATCTCCAGGTCCGCCTTGCCGGCCTGGCCCTCGCTGGTCAGGTAGTCGCCCAGGAAGAGGGAGTTGGCCAGGTGCAGCGCGAGCGGCTGGAGCGTCCGCAGGTGCACCTCGCGCCCGCCCGCCAGCCGGACCTCCACGTCCGGGCAGACGAACCGCACCATGGCCAGGATGCGCAGCGCCCGCTGCGGAGTGAGGTTCCACTCCTCGGCGAGCGGGGTCCCCTCGAACGGGATGAGGAAGTTCACCGGCACCGAGTCCGGGTCCAACGCGCGCAGCGCGAACACCACGTCGACCAGGTCCTCGTCGGTCTCGCCCATGCCGGCGATCAGGCCCGAGCACGCCGACAGGCCCGCGGCGTGCGCCCTTCGCACCGTGTCGACCCGGTCCGCGTACGTGTGGGTGGTCGTGATGTCCCCGTACGTCGCCTCGGAGGTGTTGAGGTTGTGGTTGTACGCGTCGGCGCCCGCCGAGCGCAGCCGCTCGGCCTGCCCGTCGGAGAGCAGCCCGAGGCACGCGCACACCTCGACGCCGTCGTTCTCCTCCTTGATGGCCTCGATCGTCTTCGAGACCCGGTCCACGTCCCGGTCCGTCGGCCCCCGGCCGCTGGCGACGAGGCAGACCCGCTTCGCGCCGCCCGCGATCCCCGCGGCGGCCGCCTTCGACGCCTCCTCCGGCTTCAGCCAGGTGTACTTGAGGATGTCGGCCTTCGAGCCCAGCCGCTGCGAGCAGTACGAGCAGTCCTCGGGGCACAGCCCCGACTTCAGGTTCACCAGGTAGTTGAGCTTCACCCGCCGTCCGAACCAGTGGCGCCGCACCTTTCCTGCCGCGGCCACCACGTCCAGCAGCTCGTCGTCGGAGGTCGCCAGGACGGCGAGCGCCTCTTCACGGGTCGGCAGCTCACGCCGCAGCCCCTTGTCCACCAGCGTGTTCAACAGGTCCATGGCGCTGATCCTGGCGTACGGCACACCCCGCGGCCAAGGAGGAACTCGACAACGCGGCCCGTCGCGGGTGTGTGGATGACCACACTCTGACCACGCCCCATCTTCGTTAGGGTCTGTGCGCTGCCTACAAAGGGGACCCAGACATGCCCAAGGACGCGCCCGGCGCCGCCGTGCCCGAGGCCCCGTTCGCCTGGACCGACGCCGAGGCGCGCCGCCGCGCCGCCGCCGGACTCGTCCGCGCGCTGCGCCCCCGCCCCGCCGACACGGACCTGCTGGACCTGGCGAGCAACGACTACCTCGGCCTCACCCGCCACCCGGAGGTCACCGCGGCCGCCGCCGGCGCCGCCCGACGCTGGGGCGCCGGCTCCACCGGCTCGCGGCTCGTCACCGGCTCGACCGACCTCCACGCCGAACTGGAGCGGGAACTCGCCGCGTTCTGCGGCTTCGAGGCGGCGCTGGTCTTCTCGTCCGGGTACGCCGCCAACCTCGCCGCGCTCACCGCGCTCACCGCCCGCGGCTCCCTCACCGTGTCCGACGCCGGCAACCACGCGTCGATCGTGGACGGCTGCCGGCTCTCCCGCGCCGAGACCGCCGTCGTCCCGCACGCCGACCCGGAAGCCGTGCGCAAGACCCTGGGCGCCCACCCCGGGCGGCGCGCCCTCGTCGTCAGCGACTCGGTGTTCTCCGTCGACGGCGACGCCGCCCCGCTCGGCGCCCTCGCCGACGCCTGCCGGGAGCACGGCGCCGCCCTCGTCGTCGACGACGCGCACGGACTGGGCGTGCTGGGCGACGGCGGCCGCGGTGCCCTCCACGCGGCGGGCCTCGCCGGCGCGCCCGACGTGGTCGCCACGGCGACGCTCTCCAAGTCCCTGGGCAGCCAGGGCGGCGCCGTCCTCGGGCCCGCCCGGGTCGTCGAACACCTGGTGAACGCCGCCCGGACCTTCGTCTTCGACACGGGCCTCGCCCCGGCCGCGGTGGGCGGGGCCCTGGCGGCCCTGCGCCTGCTGCGCCGCGAGCCGGGTCTGGCCGACCGCGCCCGTGCGGTGGCGGCGGCCCTGCACGCGAGGCTGACCGGCGCGGGTCTCACCGCCGTACGGCCCGACGCGGCGGTGGTGTCGGTGCGGGCGCCCTCGCCGGAGCAGGCCCTGCGCTGGGCGGCGGACTGCCGCGCCGAGGGCGTCGCGGTCGGCTGCTTCCGGCCGCCGTCCGTGCCGGACGGGGTGTCACGGCTGCGGCTCACCGCCCGCGCGGACCTCGGCGAGGAGGAGGTCGACCGGGCCGTGGCGGTGATCCTGCGCACCGCGCCGTCCCGCTGAATCCGCTCGCCTGTCGCAGGGATCACCGTATCGAGCGGCGGATAAACACATATCTCGGTAGATGCCTCCCTGTTGGGGCGACATGAGTGGCAGGCTGGCGCGGAGCACAGTCCGGGGCCGTCCCGACCAGGAATCCACGTCACGTCGGAGTCCGGCCCCGGTGGGAAAGGGACAGCGCCGCCATGGCAGACCATCAGGAAGCGTCCGTCACTCTGCCGAGCGATCCCGCCTCGGTCCCCGCCGCCCGGAGATACGTCTCCGACGTGCTCGCCGAGTGGGGGCTCCGCTCCGGCACCGACACCGCGGACGCGGTCCGGCTGATCGTCTCCGAACTCGCCACCAACGCGGTCCAGCACACCCTGGGCCTGTCGCCCACCTTCACCGTCGACCTGCGGCTCGAACGGGACGAGCGGCTGCGCATCGGCGTCACCGACAGCCACCCGCGCCGGCCGCGGCGGCTCCCCGCGACCGCCCAGCAGGACAGCGGTCGCGGCATGGCCATCGTCCGCTGGCTGGCCGCCGAGCGCGGCGGCCGGCTGTCCGTCACGCCGACCGGCGAGGGCGGCAAGACCGTGTGGATCGCCCTGCCCTGGGCCTCGCCGGTCCAGACCTGACCCGCCGGCGCCCGGAGCCCGGCGCCGCGCCCCGGTGTCAGCGCACGCGGCCGTACGAGACGGACCGGGTCCAGATGCGGTCGAGCTTCACCCACGAGCCGGTCTTGGGGGAGTGCCAGATCCTGTTGTTCCCGGCGTAGATCCCGACGTGGTACACGCCGCCGCCGCCGTGGAAGAAGACCAGGTCGCCCTTGCGCCGGCTCGACGCGGCCACCCGGCGCGTCTTGTTGTACTGGGCCTGCGCGGTGCGCGGCAGCTTCTTCCCGGCCCGCTTGTACGAGTAGAGCGTCAGCCCCGAGCAGTCGAAGCGGTACGGGCCGGCGGCCCCCCACTGGTAGGGGGAGCCCTTCTTCGACGCGGCGACCTTCAACGCCTTGCTGGCGGCGGCCGGCGCGGCGTGCGCCTCGGGGGCCGCGCCGGGGGCGACGAGCGTGCCGCCGACGGCGGCCAGGGTGAGGGCGGTCAGGGCCCGGGTGATCCGGGCCGACATCGGGTGGGCGGGGGAGGCGTCCGGGGAGGCGTCCCCGGGCGGGACGTGCGGGGCGGTGCGGGAGTGCGGTACCGGGACCTGATCCTGCGTCGCGGACATGCAGTACCCTTCGTCAACCCGCCTGTGAAGGATTGCCTGTCGGGTTCGGACAGGACGAAGATGCCCGGCCGCTGACGCGGCTTCACCCCGAGGGGAGCCGGTCCGCGCCGTGCGCGGTGGCCGCCCCGTACTGCTCGGGTCCTCCACTCCTGCCGATCCACTCGTGTCGACCAGTCGTCCGGACGGCGGCAGGACTCGGCGTCCGCCCGGACCGCCCCGCCGGGGTGGCGGGGGCTTGTCGTCGAGACGGATCTTTCCCGCAGGACCCGGGAATTCGGGGTTGCGACGGGGCGGTGTGAGTCTCGTCACGGCTGGTCCGATCGGGTGGACAGCGGCGTTTTCCGGCGGGTCGGCCGCGTGCTGCCGAGCCCCGTACCTGCGGCGTCGCGGCCGGAAGCCGCCCGGTGCCTACGCGCGGTCCGCAACTCGGCCCGCACGAAGTTCGTCCCTTCGTCTCAGCCGAACGGTCGAGCGGGGATCCCCCGGCCGGGTCTGCCAAACCGGTCAGGCCAGCGGGTCGTGAGGCACCGTCACGCGTCGGGTGCGCCGCTCGCCGTCCAGCGCGCGCAGCGCACGCGCCAGGGTCTCCGCATGGACCTCGTCCTCGCCCCGCTGGTGCATCAGCGTCAGCGCGTCGCGCAGCGCGACCGCCCGGCCGACGAGCGCCTGCGCCGCCCGCAGCGCGCCGTACGCGTGCGCGGCGCGGGCCGGATTGAGGCGTCCCAGCAGGTCGACCGTGTCCAGGTACGCGTCGACGTAGGCGCCCTCCGCGCGCGTGAGGGCCGGCAGGGGCGGGGGCTCCGGGGGGCGCACGGTCATCCCTTCCGGCCGTGGACCACGTGGTCCACGAGGCCGTGCTCCCGTGCGCCGGCCGCGTCGAGGAACAGGTCCCGGTCGAAGTCGGCCGCCACCCGGTCGCGTTCCCGTCCGGTGTGCCGGGCCAGCAGGTCGACGAGCAGGTCGCGTTGGCGCACCAGCTCGCGGGCGTGGACGTCCAGGTCGGAGGGGTGTCCGCGCAACGGGTCGGTCGGCCCGGGCTGCCGGAGCAGCACCCGGGCACCGGGCAGGGCGGCGCGCTTGCCGGGCGCGCCGGCGGCGAGCAGCACCGCGGCGGTGGACTCGGCCCGGCCGACGCAGGTGGTCGCCACGTCGCAGGTGAGGGTCTGCATGGCGTCGTAGACCGCGGTCATCGCCTCGACCGGGCCGCCGGGCGAGTTGATGTAGAGGGAGACGTCCTGGTCCGGCGCCGCGTACTCGAGGTGGACGAGCTGGGCCACCACGTCGTTGGCGGCGGTGGCGTCGACCGGGGTGCCCAGGAGGACGATCCGCTCTTCGAGGAGCTTGTCGTACGGGTCGAGGGCGCGGGTGCCTCCACGGGCGCGTTCGGTGAACTCGGGGAGGACGTGGCGGGCGTTCACGGTCATGAAGGAGACCTCCATCCGTAATGAATGTACAGAATGTACAGAGCCTTAGAATGGGAGCATGGCCTATGAGATTCCGGTGACGCAAGCCCGGGCGGAGCTCGCCGATCTGATCAACCGCGTCGTCTACGGCGGGGAACGGGTCGTCGTGACCCGGCACGGCAAGCCGCTGGTGGCGCTGGTCTCCTCCGCTGACCTGGAACGACTCGAATCGGCGGCGGAGGCGGCCGGGGAGCGCGCCATCGGCTCCGTCGTGGAGTCGGGCGCCGTGCCGTCCGCTCCACGCGAACAGCGCCGGTTCGGCATCGCGGCCGAGCACCGCCCCCACGGCGGCTGACCGGCGCGGCACCGCGCACGCGCGAAAGCCGCGCGCCCCCGCCCGGTGCGGGCGGGGGCGCGCGGCGTCCGGCGTCGGGTCAGCCGACGGGGGTGGGCCGCGACGCGGCGGCGGACGGGGACGGGCGGCCGGCCGTCCCGGCGGGGCCGCGGCGGGCGCCCAGGAAGACCAGCGCCATGCCCAGGGCCACCCACACCAGGAGGGTGAGGAGCGGGCCGCCGGCCGCGGCGCCGTCGAAGAACGCCACCGAGCGCAGCAGGGACGCCCCCGCGCCGGGCGGCAGCAACTGCCCCAGCGTCCCGGCCGGCTCCGGCAGCATCTCCGGCGCGCTGGTCACGCCCGAGAACGGGTTGCCCAGCAGCACCATCAGCACCGCGCCGACACCGATGCCGGGCGGCCCGATGAGTGCCGCGAAGCCGGCGATCGCGGAGCCGGTGGCCAGGACCGTCAGCCCCAGGACCCCGGCCTCGGCCGCCCAGTTGCCGTCGACCGTCCCGAGCCACGTGTCGGCGATCGTGGCGCCCACGACGCCCACCAGGAGCGCGCCGCCCACCAGGGCCGCCGCCGCGCGCCAGCCCCGCAGGCCCGTCAACGTCACCACGGCGCCCGCGGCGAGGCCCGCCAGGCCCAGCGGCAGGAGGCTCGCGACCAGCCCGCTGCCGCGCGGGTCGCCGGACGGGGCGGCCACCACGTCCGTGACCTTCACCTGCCCGTTCGGGCTCTGTGCGGCGGCGGCCTGCTGGAGCAGCTGGGCGACGGCCGGGCTCGCGGCCGACGCGACCAGCACCTCCGGGCCCTGGGCGCCGGCGACCAGCGCGCCGTATACGGTCCGGTCCTCGATCGCCGCGCGGGCGGCGCCCGCGTCGGCGTAGCGGTGGAGCTCGAACTCCTCCCCGCGCTGCTGTAAGCCCTTCTCCAGTTGTGTGACGGCGCTCTCGGGGCCGGCGAGCCCGATGGGCACGTCGCGGGGGGCGACGCGCGCCGCGGGCCAGACGAAGGCCCACAGGGCGAGGGCGGCGAAGACCGGAACGAGCACCATCGCCGCGATCATGCGGCGCTGGGGCGTGGCGGACATGGGGCGCCTCCGGGGCGAGTAAAGAGAAGGATCGTTCGTTTTACGTCTCTCAATCTCCTCCCGCACGGCTTCCTTGTCAAGAACGAACGTTCGTTTTATCCTTTTGATCATGGCTCGCGTATCCCAGGAACACCTCGACGCACGCCGCCGCCAGATCCTCAACGGCGCCGCGCGCTGCTTCGCGCGCAACGGCTTCCACGCCACGTCGATGCAGGACGTCCTGCGTGAGGCCGACCTCTCGGCCGGTGCCGTGTACCGCTACTTCCGCAGCAAGGAGCAGTTGATCGAGGCGATCGTCACCGAGGTGCTCGACGCGATCCGCGACACGTTCGAGTCGGCCGCCGCGCAGACCCCGCCGCCCGCGCCCGACGTCCTCATGGAGCGCGTGATGGAGGAGGTCCTCACCGAGCGGTCCGGGCTGCCCTACGACGGCGAGGCGAGCCTGCCGCGCCTGATGATCCAGGTATGGACCGAGACCCTGCGCAACGAGACGCTCTCCGCCGCCATGCGCCAGGGCTACGCGCGCGTGCACGCCGCCTGGGTCGGCGTCGTCGAGGCGTACCAGGCCGCCGGGCTCATGCGCGACGACGTGCCCGCCGCGCACGTCGCCCGGACGATGATCGCCGTCGCCCAGGGGTTCGCCGCCCAGCAGGCCCTCTTCGGCACCGTCCCCGTGTCCGTGCTCCGGGACGGGCTGCGCGCCCTGATGTCCATGGGGCAGCAAAAGGCGAGTTAACGCATCGGAAAAACTTCTGCGAGAGAAGGAAATATCTCTCCGTCACAGTCGTCCCCGCAGGTCAACAGAGTGTTGAAGCCGGATAGTGTCCCGCTGCGTCCGGGACCGCGCCGGGCGGGAACTGTGAGGTGGAACCGTGCAACTGACCCCGCATGAGCAGGAACGCCTGCTCATCCACGTGGCCGCGGACGTGGCCGAGCGGCGCCGGGCCCGCGGAGTGCGGCTCAACCACCCGGAAGCCGTCGCCCTGATCACCGCGCACATCCTGGAGGGCGCCCGCGACGGCCGCACCGTCGCCGAGCTCATGGCCTCCGGACGCGAGGTGCTCAGCCGCGCTGACGTCATGGACGGGGTCCCCGAGATGATCCACGACGTGCAGGTCGAGGCCACCTTCCCGGACGGCACCAAGCTCGTCACCGTCCACGACCCGATCGTCTGAGGGGCCGCCGTGATCCCCGGAGAGATCCTGTACGCGGACGAGCCGGTCGCCGTCAACGAGGGCCGCCCCGTCACCCGCCTCACCGTGCTCAACACCGCCGACCGGCCCGTCCAGGTCGGCTCCCACTACCACTTCGCCGAGGCCAACCCCGGACTGCGCTTCGACCGGACCGCCGCGCGCGGACTGCGGCTGCACATCGCCGCCGGCACCGCCGTCCGCTTCGAACCGGGCGTCCCGGTCGAGGTGGAGCTCGTACCGCTCGCGGGAGCCAGGGTCGTACCCGGACTCCGCGGCGAGACCGGAGGCCCCCTCGATGCGTGAACCCCGCCCCCTCCTCGTCGACCGGGCCGTCTACGCGGACCTGTTCGGCCCCACCACCGGCGACCGCGTCCGGCTCGCCGACACCGACCTGCTCATCGAGATCGAGGAGGACCGCTGCGGCGGCCCCGGGCGCGCCGGCGACGAGGCCGTGTTCGGCGGCGGCAAGGTCCTCCGCGAGTCCATGGGCCAGTCCCGCGCCACCCGCGCCGAGGGCGCCCCCGACACGGTCGTCACCGGCGCCGTCGTCCTCGACCACTGGGGCGTCGTCAAGGCCGACGTCGGCATCCGCGACGGCCGCATCACCGGTATCGGCAAGGCCGGCAACCCCGACACGATGGACGGCGTCCACCCCGACCTCGTCATCGGCCCCGAGACGGAGATCATCGCCGGCAACGGCAAGATCCTCACCGCGGGCGCCGTCGACACCCACGTCCACTTCATCTCGCCGACCCTCATCGGCCAGGCCCTCGCCTCCGGCGTCACCACCCTCGTCGGCGGCGGCACCGGGCCCGCCGAGGGCACCAAGGCCACCACCGTCACCCCCGGCCCCTGGCACCTCGCCCGGATGCTGGAGGCGCTGGACGCCTTCCCCGTCAACATCGGCCTCCTCGGCAAGGGCAGCACCCTCTCCCGCGAGGCCCTCCACTCCCAGCTGCGCGGCGGCGCCCTCGGCTTCAAGATCCACGAGGACTGGGGCGCCACACCGGCCGCCATCGACGCCTGCCTCGGCGTCTGCGAGGAGACCGGCGCCCAGCTCGCCATCCACACCGACACCCTCAACGAGGCCGGGTTCGTCGGCGACACCCTCGCCGCCATCGCCGGGCGCACCATCCACGCGTACCACACCGAAGGCGCGGGCGGCGGGCACGCGCCCGACATCATCACCGTCGTCTCGGAGCCGTACGTCCTGCCCAGCTCCACCAACCCGACCCGCCCGCACACCGTCAACACCGTCGAGGAGCACCTCGACATGCTGATGGTCTGCCACCACCTCAACCCGGCCGTCCCCGAGGACCTCGCCTTCGCCGAGTCGCGCATCCGGCCCGGCACCATCGCTGCCGAGGACGTTCTCCACGACCTCGGCGCCATCTCGATCATCTCCTCCGACTCCCAGGCCATGGGCCGCATCGGCGAGGTGATCACGCGCACCTGGCAGACCGCGCACGTCATGAAGCGGCGCCGCGGCGCCCTCCCCGGCGACGGCGGGGCCGACAACCGCCGGGCGCGCCGCTACGTCGCCAAGTACACGATCAACCCGGCCGTCGCCCAGGGCATCGACCACGAGACCGGCTCCGTCGAGACCGGCAAGCTCGCCGACCTCGTCCTGTGGGACCCGGTGTTCTTCGGCGTCAAACCGCAGCTCGTGCTCAAGGGCGGCCAGATCGCGTACGCGCAGATGGGCGACGCCAACGCCTCCATCCCCACCCCGCAGCCGGTCCTGCCCCGCCCCATGTTCGGCGCACACGGCCGGGCGCCCGCCGCGAACTCCGTCAACTTCGTCGCCGGCGCGGCGATCGAGGACGGCCTGCCGGACCGCCTCGGCCTCGGCAAGCGGTTCGCCGCCATCCGCGGCACCCGTGGCGTCACCAAGGCCGACATGCGGGAGAACGACGCCCTGCCCAGGGTCGAGGTCGACCCCGACACCTTCACCGTCACCATCGACGGCGACCCGGTCGAACCGGCGCCCGCGCCCGAACTGCCGATGGCGCAGCGCTACTTCCTCTTCTGACCCCTCCCGCACCCGCCCGCACACGAACAGGGACACGGACGCACCACGATGAGCCGATCCGCACTCCTCGTCCTCGCCGACGGGCGCTTCCCCGCCGGCGGGCACGCCCACTCCGGGGGCGCCGAAGCCGCCGTCAGGGCCGGCCGGATCGAGGACGCCGCCGGACTGGAGCGGTTCTGCCGGGGCCGGCTGCACACCGCCGGCCTCACCGCCGCCGCCCTCGCCGCCGCGGCCGCCCTCGGGCACGACCCCGCCGCCCTGGACGCCGCCGCCGACGCCCGCACCCCCTCGCCCGCCCTGCGGGCCGCCGCGCGCCGCCTCGGCCGGCAGCTGATGCGCGCCGCCCGCGCGACCTGGCCCGCACCCGAACTGGACGCGCTGGCCCGGGCGTTCCCGCGCGGCGCCCACCAGCCCGTCGTCCTCGGCACCGCCGCCCGCGCCGCCGGGCTCGGCCCCGAGGACGCCGCGCACTGCGCCGCGTACGAGGCGGTCAGCGGGCCCGCCACCGCGGCCGTACGGCTGCTGAGCCTCGACCCGTTCCGGGCCACCGCCGTCCTGGCCCGGCTCGCCCCCGACATGGACGACGTGGCCACCCGCGCCACGGCCGCCGCGGCCGGCGGCATCGACACGTTGCCGGCCGCGTCCGCGCCGCTGCTGGACATCACGGCGGAGCAGCACGCGGCCTGGCCGGTGCGCCTCTTCGCCTCCTGACCCGGCACCCCCGCCCCTCCCCCTTCCCGCTTCCCTCCTCCTCCCTCCCTGGAGCCGCGCCATGCACCTGGGCCACCCCCACGACCACGCCGCCGCCCCGGCCGTCAGCGCCGACGCCACCCGCCCCGACGGCAGCCGCCGCGCCCTGCGCATCGGCCTCGGCGGGCCCGTCGGCTCCGGCAAGACCGCCACCGTCGCGGCCCTCTGCCGGGCCCTGCGCGACCGGCTGTCCCTCGCGGTCGTCACCAACGACATCTACACGCGCGAGGACGCCGAGTTCCTGCTGCGCAACGCCGTCCTGCCGCCCGAGCGGATCGCCGCCGTGGAGACGGGCGCCTGCCCGCACACCGCGATCCGCGACGACATCTCCGCCAACCTGGAGGCCGTCGAGGACCTGGAGGACGCGGTCGGGCCGCTCGACCTGATCCTCGTCGAGTCCGGCGGCGACAACCTCACCGCGACCTTCTCCAAGGGCCTCGTCGACGCCCAGGTCTTCGTCATCGACGTGGCGGGCGGCGACGACATCCCCCGCAAGGGCGGCCCCGGCGTCACCACCGCCGACCTGCTCGTCGTCAACAAGACCGACCTCGCCCCGTACGTCGGCTCCGACCTGGACCGGATGGCCCGCGACGCCCGGGCGCAGCGCGGCGACCTGCCCGTCGTCTTCACCTCCCTGACCGGCGAGGACGGCGTCGCGCCCGTCGCCGACTGGGTACGGGAGCGGCTCGCCGCGTGGACGTCGGCCCAAGCCGCGTGAGCGTCCGCGCCACCGCCCGGATCGTGGCCGCGCCGGGCGGCGCCCTGCCCGTCCTGGAGAGCAGTGGCCCGCTCGCGGTGCGCCGCACCCGCGCCCGGCGGCCGCACACCGCCCGGGTCACCGTCGTCGGCGCCATGAGCGCCCCGCTCGGCGGCGACCGGCTCGCCCTGGAGGCGGTGGTGCGGGACGGGGCGCGGCTCACCGTCGACGCGGCCGCCGCGACGGTGTCCCTGCCGGGGCGCACCGGTGAGGCCGCGCACTACGACGTACGGCTCACCGTGGGCGAGGACGCCGAACTGGTCTGGCTGCCGGAGCAGCTGATCGCCGCCCACCGGTCGGACCTGCGCATGCGCACGACCGTGGACCTCGCCGTGACCGCCCGCCTGGTCCTGCGCGAGGAGCAGGTCCTGGGCCGCACCGGCGAACCGCCCGGCACCCTCGCCGCCCGCCTCACCGTCCACCGCGCCGGCCGCCCCCTCCTGGACCAGGAGCTCGCCTGCGGCCCGGGCGCCCCCGACGGCTGGGACGGCCCCGCGGTCCTGGCCGGGCACCGGGCCGTCGGCCAGCTCCTCGTCGTCCGGCCCGAGTTCGCGCAGAAGCCGCCGGAGGCCCGGCTGCTGGGCGAGACCGCCGTCCTCACCCCGCTGGCGGGCCCCGCCGCCCTGGTGACGGCCGTCGCGCCGGACGCGCTGCGGCTGCGCCGCGTCCTGGACGAGGCGGTGGACGACCTCACCGGGCCGTAGGGCACGGTGCCGCTCGTCCGCCGTGCCGCTCGTCCGCGGTGGCGCTCAGCCGCCGTGTCGCCGGGACGGGACGCGCCGCGGGCCGGGTGCCGTGCTCCCGGCCGGGGCCGCCGCCTTCACCGAGGCCGCGTACTCGTCCACGTACTCCTGCCCCGACAGGGCGAGGATGCGGTACATGATCTCGTCCGTCACGGCGCGGACCACGGCCTTCTCGTTCTCCATGCCGGCGAAGCGGGAGAAGTCCAGCGGTTCGCCGAACCGGATCGTGACCCGCCTGATCCTCGGCACGACCTTCCCGGGCGGCTGGATCTCGAACGTGCCGACCATCGCGCACGGCACCACCGGCACGCCGGCCTTCAGCGCCATCACCGCGACGCCCACCTTGCCCTTGTACAGCCGCCCGTCGTGCGAGCGCGTGCCCTCCGGGTAGATGCCGAGCAACTCGCCCCGCGACAGCACCCGCACCCCCTCCCGGACGGCCGCCTGCCCGGCCTCCCTGCCGGAGCGGTCCACCGGGATCTGCCCCGCGCTGCGGAAGAACGCGGCGGTCAGCCGCCCCTTGAGGCCCGGCCCCGTGAAGTACTCCTGCTTGGCCAGGAACGTGATGCGCCGCTTCAGCACGGCCGGCATCAGGAAGTGGTCGGAGAACGACAGGTGGTTGCCCGCCACGATGGCCGCACCCGTCTCCGGGACGTGCTCCAGCCCCTCGATCCTCGGGCGGAACAGCAGCCGCAGCAGCGGGCCGAGGAGCACGTACTTGAGCAGGTAATAGAACACGGGCTGGCTCCTCACGCTGCCGGACCGGCCTCTGGGACGCGCCCCGCCGGACCGGGCGGCACACGGAGGAGGCCCGGGGCATGTGCGGTCGCCACCACCTGTGATCACCTCTGATCGTACGCGGGCCGATCCGATGCCGGCCATGTCCGAAGAAGGATCGGGTCATGGGGACGCATACCCCGTGCCGGGCTTTCGTCCCAGCGGGCCGGCACCCACCCGGAGGGGTTCGGCCCCGCTCCGCGGTGGCGCCGCCCCCGGCCGCACGCGGCCGGGCCGCCGTCCGGAGGGACGGCGGCCCGGCGTCGTGGAGCGGAGGCGTCAGCAGCGGCCGACACTGGTCTGGTTGGCGACGAGCGAGGAGTGGACGTAGCCCTGACCCCGGTAGCTGTTCACCTTGAACCAGCGGTTGGAGGCGTAGTTGGAGTTCGGGGGGTAGACCCACTGGCTGTCCACCCAGCACAGCATGGACACGCCGGTGCCGTTGGACAGGTAGCCGAGCGACCCGCAGTCGGTGCTCGCGCAGGAGCGGAGGTTGGCGCCGCCGCTGTTGGAGGAGATGTGGCTGCCGGCCGCCTCGGCCGTCCCGGCACCCGCGAAGAGGCCCGTGAGGGCCACGGCCGCCGCGGTGGCCAGACCGGCCCGGGTCCGGAGGGTGGATACGCGCATGACGTCGTCCCTTCTGGAGATCGCGCCCCGGTGGCGCTCCACCAGGAAGCCAGCCGGCGCCCGCCGCCGGGAAGCGCTCAGCCGCAGGTCGGACAGGCCCGTACGGACGGCCGTACAACTCCGTACGGGCCCCGCCTCACCGACAGGGCGGGGCGTAGGCCGTGCCGGGCACCAGCCTCGACCACTCGGCGGGGGTGATCGCGGAACCGGCGCGGGAGCAGATCCCCTCCTCGGCGGAGGACTCCCGCGTGCTCCACAGCACCACGTCCGCGCCCGAGCCGCCGGCGGCGAGCGTGCGGCCGTCCGGGCTGTGGGCGAGGGCGTAGGCCTTGCCGCCGAGCGCGGTCAGGACGGCGTGCAGGCGCGGGCGCCGGACGTCCGCGGTGTCCCACAGCCACACCGTGCCGTCCGTGCTGGCCGCCGCGAGGCGCCGGCCGTCGGGCGCGAACGACAGCGCGTAGACGTAGCTGCCCGGCCCGGTCAGCGCCGGCCCCGTACGGGACGGGGCACCGTCGTCGCCGACGTCCCACATCCACACGTCGCGGTCCGCCGTCCCGGCGGCCAGGGTGCGGCCGTCCGGGCTGAACGCGACGGACATGACGTAGCTGCCGGGCCCGCGCAGGGTCGCCCGCAGCACCGGGCGGCGCCCGTCGACGCGCCAGACGTGCACCGCCTTGTCCACCGTTCCCGCGGCCAGCCACCGGCCGTCGCGGCTGAAGGCGACGGAGGAGACGTAGTTGGTCGGCTCGGTGAGTTCGGCCCACAGGGCGGCGCGGGCGGGGCGGGACGTGTCGAAGATCCGCACCGTGCGGCCCTCGCTGCCGACCGCGAGCCGCCCGCCCGTGCGGTCGAAGGCGACGGACTGGACGGTTCCGGTGCCGCCGGGCAGGGCCGTGCCGCCGTACGGGACGGGGCGGGCGGGCCGGGAGACGTCCCACAGGCGCACCCGGCCCTCGCGCTCCCCCACGGCGAGGGTCCGCCCGTCCGGGGTGAAGGCGAGCGCGCCGGAGTAGCCGGTGGCGCTGGGCAGGGCGGGGCCGACCGCGCGGGGCGCGCGCGGATCGGAGACGTCCCACAGGTGGGCGTCGCGGCCGGCGGTCACGAGGAGCCGCGAGTCGGGGCCGAACGCCACGGCGTTGGCCGTCCCCTGGAAGCCGCGCAGCTTCCGCGGCGGCATCTGCCACAGTCGTACGGTCCCGTCGGCCGCCCCCGTGACCAGGCCCCGGCCACCGGGCAGGAAGGCGAGGGTGGTGACCGGGGTGGGGTGCGGCAGGACGGCGGCGGGGAGCCGGGAGGGGGTGTCGTAGACCCGGACCTGGTTGTCCGCGCTGCCGGTGGCCAGCCACTGTCCGTCCGGGCTGTACCCGACGGCGTTCACGTAGCTGGCCGGCCCCTCCGGCACGGCGGGGGCGCCGCCCAGGACGGCCGGCCGGGCCGGTGCCCGCCGGGGGTGCGGGGCCGGCCACACGCGGGTGGAGCGGTCGAGGCTGCCGGCGGCCAGCGACCGGCCGTCGGGGGTGAAGGCGACGCTCAGCACCGTGCCCGTCGCGCCGGTCAGCGGGTGCGCGTACGGCAGGGGCGTGCCGGAGCCCGACGTGTCCCACAGCCGTACGGTCCCGTCGGCGCCGCCCGCGGCGAGGGCCCTGCCGTCCCGGCGGAAGGCGACCGTGTGCACGGGGGCCGGGCCGTCGAGGCGCACCGGCGCCGCCCCGCCCCCGGCGGGCCACAGGTGGACGCCTCCGTCGGCGGAACCGGCCGCGATCCGGCGCCCGTCGGGGCTGAAGGCCAGCCCGTACACGGCGGACTTCGGCCCGCGCAGGACGACCGGCGCCGCCTTCCCCGCCCCGGCGGCCGGGACCGGCTCCCACACCTGTACGGTGCCGTCCCCCGACCCCGCGGCGATCCGCCGCCCGTCGGGGCTGAAGGCGAGCGCGTACACGGTGTCCGCGAAGCGGGGCGCGCCGGAGGCGAGCGCCCTCGGCCTGCGGGGGTCCCGCACGTCCCACAGGGCGACCCGCCGGTCCAGCCCCCCGGCGGCCAGGAGGCGCCCGTCGGGGCTCAGGGCCACGGACTGGACGACGCCGCGGAACCCCAGGAGGCGGGCCGAGGGGGTCTGCGCCGAGGCGTCCATCAGCGCGGCCCGCGCCTCGGCGGTCGGCGCCGTCCGGTACGCCACCACGCTCAGCTGGGCGGCGAGCGCGCTGTCGGTGCCGCGTAATCGCTCGGCGTTCGCGGCGACCAGCCGGGACACCGCGACGGCCTGCTGGTCCTCCGCGTCCCGGCGCTGCTGCACGGCCACCCCGCTCAGCAGGGCCGCCAGCACCACCAGCGCCGACAGCACCGCGAGGAGCTGCCGCCGGTGGCGGGTGCGGCGGCGCTCCTTCTCCCGCCGCCCCTCCTCCGCCCGCCCGCTCTCGGCGAGGAAGGCGGCCTCACGGGGGGTCAGTTCGGGCGCCCGGCCGCTGCGCTCGGCCCAGGACAGGGCGATGGCGAGCCGCGCGCCGCGGTAGAGCAGGGACGGCTCGCGGTCCAGGGCGTGCCAGCGCTCGGCGTCCCGGGTCAGCTCCTGCCACACCAGGTGGCCGGCCCGGTCGGCGTCGATCCAGCGCCGCAGGCGGGGCCAGGCCGTCAGCAGGGCCTCGTGGGCGATCTGCGCGCCGTCGTCGTCGACGGTGACCAGCCGCCGGTCGACGAACCGCTCCAGCACGTCGTACGCCTGCGCCGCCCGGGGATCGGCGGTGACGCCCTCCTGCGGGCGGGGCAGCGCGAGCAGGCGCCGGGTGTCCGCGGTGTCCTCGCCGACGCTGACCATCCGCAGGAACAGGGTGCGGGCCATCGACTGCTGGGCGTCGGTGAGCCCGGCGAAGGCCTCCTCGGCGCTGTCGGAGATCGCGGCCGACAGCCCGCCGCCCGCGCGGTAGTCGGCCACGGTCAGCGCCGTGCCCTGGCCGCGCTCCCAGGTCGTGAGCAGGGCGTGCGACAACAGGGGCAGGGCCCCCGCCTCGTGTGCCGCGGTGCCGTCGCCGGAGGCGCGCAGGTCGGCCAGCAGGACGTCGACGAAGCCGTCGTCGACGGCGAGCCCGGCCTTGGCCGCGGGCCCGGTGACGACCGCGCGCAGCTCCTCCTCGGACAGCGGCCCGACGACCGTCTGGTCGTTCTGGAGGGCCGCCGCGAGCAGCGGGTGGGCGAGGGCGTGGCCGTAGAAGTCGGCCCGCAGGCAGCCGACGACGCGGACCCGCGGTCCGGCCAGGGCGTCGAGGGCGGTGAGGAACCGTTCGCGTTCCCCCGGGTCGCCGCAGACGGTGAACACCTCCTCGAACTGGTCGACGGCGACGACCACGCGCGCGTCGTTCGCCTCGGCCCAGGCGTGCAGCCGCGCGGCGAGCGCGAGCGGTTCGCGGTCGCCCCCCGGCGGGGCGGGCACGCCGGTGGCGGCGCGGACGGCGGCGGCCAGCGCCGCGGGCGGGGCGCTCCCGGGGGAGAGGACCACGGGGGTGAAGGCGTGGCCCGTGCGCAGCGCCGGGAGGACACCGGCCCGCAGGAGGGACGACTTGCCCGAGCCGGACGCCCCGACGAGCAGGTGCGGACCGGTCGCCGGGCCCCCGGCGAGCCGGTCCACGACCGGGTCGCGCAGCCGGTCCCGGCCGAAGAACCACTCGGTGTGCGCCTCGTCGAAGCCGGCGAGGCCCCGGTAGGGGACGACGCCGCGCGCGGTGCGGGGCGAGCGGGCGCGCCGCACCCGGCGCAGCCGCTCGTGCCAGTCGTCGACGTCCCGGGGGTCGTCCACCCCGCAGACCCGCAGGACGGCGGTGAACAGCGGGAGCGAACTGATGGAGGGCAGGCTCTGCCCGGCGAACCAGCCGCCGACGGTCGTGTGCGCGCCCGGCATCTCCACGAGCGCGGCGACCCTGCGGACCGTCAGCCCTGCTTTCTCCCGCAGCCGTGTCAGCTCGGCGGCGAACTCCTCGCGCGGTGTCGGGGGCGTCGGCGGCACCCCGGTCGAAGGATCTCTCATCCGGTCTCCAGGTGGGCGTACGGACGTGACGGGTGAGGGGGGTGACACCACCTTCCTCCCCGTACGCCGCGCCCGGCCCTGAATCCACCCTTCCGGAAGGTCCGGCGGGGCCGGGGCGGGCCGTCCGGGGCGGCGGCGACCCGGGCGCGGGAGGTGCCGATCGGGTGCTGACCGGCGGGCCGGCGGGCCGGAGCACCCCCGCCGGGGTATGCGGGACGTATGGGGTGGTTCCACCGGATGCACGGCTCGTTCCGCGGCTCGGCCGCCGGGCGCGGCTGGCGGCGCGGCAAGAACCTGGAGCTGATGCACCGGGCGACGGGCTTCGCCGCGCTCGGGCTGCTGACCCTCGTCCCCCTGCTCATCGTGGTCGCGGCCGCCGACCCCGCCGACGGCCAGGGCTTCGCCCAGTGGCTCGCGGAGGGCCTCGGCGTGTCCGAGGCGTCGCGGGACGAGGTGGAGCGCCTGTTCGCGCCGCCCAGTTCGGCCCTGGAGTCCACCACCGGGTTCGGTCTCGCCGCGCTCGCCGGGTTCGGGCTCACCTTCGGCGGGGTCGTGCAGACCGGGTACGAGAAGGTCTGGGAGCTGCCCCCGGCCCGCTGGCACACGATGTGGCGGCACCTCGTCTGGCTCGCCGGCCTCGTCGGGTACCTCCTGCTGTCGTCGTACGTCGCCGCCCGCCCCGACGACGCGGGCGACCTGGCGTGGCGGGTCGCCGCGGCCGCGGCCAGCGCCTGGGTGTTCTTCTGGTGGTCGCAGCGGCTGCTCCTCGGCGGGCGGGTGCCGTGGGGCGCCCTCCTGCCGGGCGCGGTGTCCACGGTGATCGGCCTGGCCGGGCTGTGGGTCTTCTCGCACCTGGTGTTCTCGCCGCTGATCGCGTCCAACGCGGTGGCGTACGGGCCGGTCGGCACGGTCCTCGTCATCCAGTCCTGGCTGGTCGGCGTGGGGGTCGTCGTCTTCGGCGGCGCGCTCGTCGGGCGGGTGCTGTACGAGGAGCGGTGGCTGCTCGGCCGGGCCGCGCGGCGGGCGGTGCGGCGCGTCGCGCGGCGGCCCCCCGCGAAGTGACCGCCCGGCACCGGCTCCCGGCCGGGACGCCGGAGCGCCGGGAGCGTCCCGCCGACGGGACGCCGGAGCGGCGGAGGGGTCAGGACGGCGGCCCCGGGCGCACCGCGAGGATCGCGATGTCGTCGTCGCTGTCGGCGCCCAGACCGATCAGCAGTTCGTCGCAGAACACGTCGAGCGGCTCGCGCGCCAGCGCGGCGGCGTGCCGGCCCAGCCGCTCCATGGCGCGGTCCAGCGACTCGTCGCGGCGCTCGATGAGCCCGTCCGTGTACAGCAGCACCGTCGCGCCCGCCGGGACCGCGTCCGTCGCGCGCGGGCGGGGCAGGTCGGGGTCCAGGCCGAGCAGCACGCCCGAACCGTCCTCCAGGAACCGGGTGTGGCCGTCCGCCGTCGTGAGCAGCGGCGGCAGGTGCCCGGCGGAGGAGTGCACCAGGTCCCACGGCCCTTCCTCCGCCCCCTTGAGCAGGCCGTAGATGCAGGTGGCGGTGGCCTCCCGGTACAGGCTGTGGTTCGCCATGTCGAGGCGGCGCAGGACCGTCTCGGGCGGCTCCTGGCGGTCGACGGCGATGCCGCGCAGCATGCTCCGCAGCTGGCTCATGGCGATCGCCGCGTCCAGGTTGTGCCCCGTCACGTCGCCGATGACGAGCGCGGTGTCGCCGCTCGGCAGGACGAAGCTGTCGTACCAGTCGCCGCCGACCTGCGCGGTGGTGGACGAGGCGGCGTAGCGCGCCGCCAGCCCCAGGTACCCCACCTCCGGCAGGACGGGCAGCAGCGAGCGCTGCAGGCGCTCGGCGATGTTCCGGGTCTCCTGGTACAGGCGCGCGTTGTCCACGCCCAGGGCGAGCGCGCGCACCAGGTCGTCGACGAGCGGCAGGTCCTCCTCCGTGAACGGCCTCGCCCGGTCCGTACGGGCCACGGTGAGCGCGCCGATGATCTCCTGCCGGGCCCGCAGCGGGGCGACGACGGCGCTGTTGGCCCGGAGCCGGCCGAACAGCTCCCGGTAGTGGGCGTCCAGCGGGCTCGGGGGCTGGGCGGGCCGCGGGGGGTCGGTGAGCAGCAGCGGGCCCGCGCCGCTCAGCGCCCGGGCCAGCGGCCCCCGCGAGGTTTCGGACAGCGGCGGCAGCGTGCCCTCCAACTCCTCCAGGGGCAGCCCGTCGGGGGCGCGGTGGACCACGCAGACCCGCTCCACCCGCGCGTCCTCGGTGAACAGGTCCACCGCGCACCAGTCGGCCAGCCGCTCGGTCAGGATCCGGCCGGCCCGCAGCAGGCCCTCGTCCAGGTCCGTGGCATTGCTCAGCGCGGCCCCGGTCTCCGTCAGCAGCGTCAGCCGCTCCAGCGCCGGCATGACCGCTTCGGCGCGCGGCCCGGCGGTGCGTTCGGGGAGGGCCGCGGGGGGCGGCGCGACCTGCTCCTGCGCCACCGCGGGCCGCCTGCCGGGGCGGCGCGAGGAGGGGTCCGGCGCGGCGGCGCGGGGGGAGAGCTGGGCGACGAACACCGTACGGCCGTCCGCCGTCTCCTGGCTCTGGAGGAACAGGCGCACCGGTACGAGCCGTCCGTCGCGGTGCAGCGCGGGGAGCGGCACCGACCGGCCCAGGATGCGCGGCTCGCCGCTGAGCAGCAGCGACGTGAAGGCCGCGATGTGGCGTTTGCGCAGGTGCTCCGGGATGAGCGTGGTCAGCGGCAGGCCGATGAGGTCGTCGGCGTGCCAGCCCACGAGGTCCGCCACCGGGCCGTTCACCGCGATGATCCGGTTCTGCTCGTCGGCGGCGATCGTCGGGACCCTGCCGGCCTGGACGTGGTCGGCGTCCCACGGCACCAGCTCCGCCGGGCCGGAACCCGGTTCGCGCGGCACCACCGTCCACGCGGTGGGGTGCGCGCCGGCGAGCTGACCGGTGATCTGGTCGAACAGCCACGTGTGGAAGGCCCGGCTGCGCGGCAGCGCCGGCAGGGTGAGCAGCCGCTCGTCCCGCGCCGCCTCCTCCGCCACGTCGAGCACGTGGCGCAGGGTCTCCACCGCCGGCCCGGCGTCGGGCGGCAGGCCCAGCGACAGGGAGCGCATCTCGGCTTCGGCGGGTTCCCCGCGCAGCGCGAGCGTGACGCACGCGCTGATCACGTCGCTGACGTCGTGGGCGGCGGCGAGGTCCTCCGGCGGCACCCCGAGGTCCTCCCCGGCGGCGGCGGCGAGCGCCAGCTCCCGCAACAGGACGTGCCGGTGCTGCTGCGCCGCCGCGTACAGCGCGCCGGGTACGTCGACGAGCGTCACCGTCGCCGCGGACCCCGGGGGCGGCGCGGGCGGCTCCCACGGGGAGGGCCGCGGCGCCCCGCCGGGCCGCAGTTCGAACCACACCGTCTTGGTGTCCCCGCCCGTCTCGACCCCGCGCCGGGAGGCCAGCAGGTCGACGAGTGCCAGCCCCTGTCCCGTGGCGGCGTACGGGGGGCAGTCCCGCGGCACCGGCACCCGCGACGGCAGACGGTCCCCGACCCGTACGCGGACGGCGCCGTCGACGGCCCCGACCGACACCTTGATCTCGGTGCGGGCGTGCAGCACCGCGTTGGTGACCAGCTCGCTGACCAGGAGTTCGGCGGTGTCCACGAGGTCCGGCGCGGTGTCGCCCAGGACGGCCCGGACGAACCGCCGGGCCCGCGCCGCGCTCCTCGGCTCCGGGGGGAAGGACCGCTGTGCCGGTGGCTCCGGGGCATTGAGGTCGCCCATGACCTCAGTCTGCACCAGCGGGCCCGGCCGCGCGGCCCGCCCGTGCCGCTCCCGGGGCAGACGGGTGAGCACGCGGCCCACCCGGCGAAACGCGCGCGGCGGTTAGCGGAGCCCCAGGCAGGGAAGCCACGCCCGGGACGCGCCGTGCGCGGCCGTGAGCAGGGCGGCCAGCGCCCCCGGCGCGCCCGTCAGCAGCTCCGCCGACCAGCCGGACGGCGCCGCCAGTGCCTTCGGCAGCCGCTCCTGGAGCAGCGCGGCGAGCCGTTCCCGCAGCCGGGCCGCGCCCGCGTGCCCGGCGTGCCGGGCGAACGCGTCGGCCACCGCCAGCACGCCCGCCGCGCCGTGACACAGCCCCAGCACGTCGGCGGGGCCGTCGCCGCCCAGGTGGAACCCCTCGTCGTACCGGTCGGCCAGCCGTGTGAACACGTCCGCCGCCCGGCTTGCCGCACCGGCGTCGCCCAGCGCGTCCGCCGCGTCCCACAGCGCCCACGCCACACCGGGCGCGCCGTAGCACCACGCCTGCCGGGCCACCGCGCCGCGCGGCGGCGCTTCCCCGTCGAGCCCGGCGCCCGGCCAGGCCGGCAGCCCCCGTTCGTCCTCGTACGCCTGCGCCTCCAGCCACGTCGCGGCCCGGCGCAGCGCGTCGCCGGCCGCGGGACCCGTGTGCCGTACGGCGGCGGTGAGCGCGGCGGCGACCCCGGCCGCGCCGTGGGCCATGCCGGTGTTGACGCGGCCCTGGAGCCATGCCAGGTGCGGATGCCCCGCGTACCCGTCGGTGCGCAGCCGCCACAGGTCCTCGCTGTCGCACAGGCCGGCGAGCCGGGCCCGGTACGGGAGGAGGTGGTCCGGTTCCGGGCTCGTGCCGGCGCAGTGCGCGAGGAGGACCCCGGCGGGGCCGAGCACCAGGTCGTAGTCGGTCAGCCGCACCCCCTGGCGGCGGCCGCCGCCCGTCACGGCGGCGGCGACCAGGCGGTCGCGGAGCCGGTCGGCGACGGGGTGGAGGCGCGGGTGGAGGGTGGCGCCGAGGCGCAGGCCGACGAGCGTGCCGGCCAGCCCGCCGTCGTACAGCCCGGGGTGGCCGGGGCCCCGGCCGGCGCTCCGCGTCCAGGCGGCGACGGCGTCGGCGGCCGCGCGCCCCGCCTCCGGGGGGCCGCCGAGGCTCGCCACGGTGTGGGCGAGGACGGGGACACCGGGGTCGGAGGGGAGCCGTGCGGCGCCGGGGCCGTCCGGCTCGGCGGCCCGGGAGGCCAGGTAGCCGACGGCGAGGTCGACCAGGCCGAGCGGATCGCCCGGGTCGAGGCGGACGCGGGGGGCCGGGGCGCCGGAGGGGGGGAGGGGGTCGGGCCGGTGCTGCACGCTGCTCCTCGGATCGCGTGTCCTCGGGTGCGGCGGAACCGCCCGGCGGACCGGGCGGCTCCTGTTGTACGGACGACTGCTAGAGGCAGGCGGCCGATCCACAGATGATGATCGTGCAGAGGACGCTGCAGCCCTCTGACGTGGCCTGCGCCTCGGGCAGGTCTGTCTCGGTGATGCGCTCATCGAGGTCGTCGATGAGGCTGTCCAGGTCGGACAGTTCCAGGGTTTCTGGCACGGTATCCACCTTTCGTGTCGTTGCTTCTTCTCTGTCTCCTCATGAGGTGTTGACCGCCCCAGCAGTCCGCCGCCCCGGAGGGACGGTCGGGCCGGGGACGCCTGAGGGCGCCTCGTCGGGCAGCAGCGCGGCCGCGGCCTGCGCGGCGAGCTGCTCCGGACGGGCGCGGTGGGGGAGGCGCAGCAGGACCTGGGCGGCGACCGGCGCCCCGCCGTGCAGCGGGTCGCGCAAGGTCAGTCCGTCCGGGCCGGGCAGCATTTCGTCGACGAGCAGCTCGCCGCCCGCCTGCTGGGCGCAGAGCCGCTCGACCAGCGGGACGGCGGTCACGGAGTCCAGGTCGGCGGGGACGGGCTTCGCCCCGGGGACGGTGCGCAGGAAGACGTGGCGGGGAAGGCCCGTGGAGCGCCGCAGCAGCGCCAGCGCGCGCACCTTCGCCAGGGCCGTGTCGCGCGGGTCCCACAGCCGGGCGCGGTCCAGCCGCCAGGTCGCCGGGGCCACCACGAGCGCGCCTCCCGCCACCGTCAGCCGCGGCAGCCGGGCGTGCCCGGGCAGCACCTCCTCCAGGCCGTCCAGCCGCACCATCCGCCGGGTGGCCGGGAGGCCCGCCATGAGCAGCAGCCGCAGCAGCTGGTCGTACGGCGGCGCGGGGCTGCGCGTGGCGTGGTGGACCGGCACGATCCGTCGCCCGTCCGCCTCGGCGACGAGCTGCCCGTCCCGCCGCCGCACCGTGATCCGGTCCAGCGGCAGGTAGCGCGCCTCGCCGCCGACCGGGCCGTAGTACGGGGTCGGGTCCGGGTCGCCCGTCCACCACGAGGTGACGACCGGGCGCCGTACGGCGTTGGCGGCCCGCTCCGCGAGCGGCGGCACCAGCAGCTCCACGAACCGTACGCCCGTGCGCCGCTCCAGGTCCGCGAGGAACGCCCGGTACGTGTCGGCGGCCCCGTACCCGCCGTCCAGCGCCCGCATCCCGTCCGCGAACCGGGCGTCCAGCACCCCCGCCGGGGACGCCGTCTCCAGGACGGCGACCGGGGTCCCGGGCCCGCCGGCCAGGGGCCGCAGCAGGCAGTCGAACGGCCAGGGCGGCAGGGCCTCGTCGGCGGGGGGCGCGCCGAGCGCGTCCAGCAGCGCGTCGTCCAAGTCGACCTGCTCCTCGCCGGCGTGGGCCGCCAGGTGGTCGAGGAGCGCGGCGTACCCGGGGTCCTCGCCCGGCGCACCGGCCGCGGGCCAGCCCGTGTACCTGCGGCGCAGGACGGGGGCGGCGCCCTCGGCGGGGACGAGCCGGTCGGCGAGGACCTCGCTGACGGGCCGGGGTTCCGTCCCGATCGGCCAGGACACGGGCGCGTACCACTCCATCCCGGCCTCGCGCAGCGCGGCGACCCGCGCGGCGACCCGCACCCCGTCCCGTACCCGGTCGGCGGCCCGCGCGTTCACGACCGCGTCCGCCCGCCGGTACACGTCCACGAACCACGAACCGGCGTCCGCCGCGGACGGGAGCGGCAGCGCCCCGCCCGGCGGCGACCACGCCCCGTACCGCTGTCGGGGGGCCGCGCACACCTGGAGCACCCCCGAACCGGCCAGGTGCTGGAGGAACCCGCGCAGCACCGCCGGGTCGGCGGGCCGCGCGCCCGACACGGAGGCGAGCAGCGCCTCCTCCAGGTCCCCGAGCGCCACCGGTCCGTCCGCGAGCAGGGCCAGGACGCGGCCCAGGGCCCCGGTGCGCCGCAGGACGACGTGGCGCAGCCGCCCCGGCGCGTGCGGTTCCACCACCCAGCAGCGCAGCACCGCCGAACCGTCGGCCGGATCGCCCTCCGTGAAGTGCAGCGGCGCGGGCGCGAGCAGCGTCGACGGCGGGGCACCCAGCAGGTCGGCGGGCCCGTTCCCGGCTCGTACGACGTGGACGTTCTCCCCTTCCCCGAGGGCCACGCCGCCGAGGGCGCCGCCTCCCGCGACCAGCGTCCGGGCACCGCTCGCCCCGCCGACCGGGATCACGGCGACGTGGCCCGCCCAGCCCCGGGGCGTGGTCTTCGCGGCCATCCGGCCCACCACGCGCCACAGGTACGCGGTCCGCTTGCGCAGCTGCTTGCCCTGCCAGGACGCGCCCTCGGCCAGCCGGCGCCCCACGTCCTCGACGACGCCGGGCGCCGTCTCGGCCAGGAACGTCCGCAGCACGGGGTTGTCGCGGGCCGTCTCCCAGGCGCGGGCCGCCACGCGTGCCTGCTCGGCCGCGACCGCCTCCTCCAGCCGCCGCGCCTCCTCCTGCGCACGCCGTGCGTCCGCGAGCAGCGCCCGCGCCTCCGCGGCGACGGCCGGTACGGCCTCCAACAGCCGGCAGTCGTCCGGGCCGGGCGCCTCCCCGGAGTGCAGGCGCCGCCGCAGCGCCAGTACGGCGCCCCGCTCGGCGGCGGACAGCCGCGCGTCCGGCACCACGTCGGTGCCCACCCGTTCGGCCAGCGCCCGCGCCCGGGCGGCCTGTCGCTCGACGACGCCGGCGTGCCGGGCCACCCGGTCGAACAGCGCGGGGTCGCCCGCCTCCGCCCACGCGGCGCACGGCATGCCCGCGACGCGCAGCAGCGCGAGGGCGCCGATCGTGTCGGCCGTCATGTCAGGCCCTCCCGTCGTCGGCGAGCGCCTCGGTGAGGAGCCCCTGCCGGGCCACCGAGAAACGCCCCCGGTTCCAGTGGAAGACCGCCCAGAACGCGGCGGCCCTGCGCGGCCCGATCCGGGCCTCACCGGACTCGAAGTAGTCGGTCCGCCACTGCTCGGCCGTGGCGCGCAACGCGTCCCGGTGCGCGGTCACCCGCTCGCGCCACGCCGTCGGCAGTGCCTCCAGGCGGACTTTGTCCGACTCCTCCCAGTATGCCCGGATACCGGCCGCGGCGCGCTCCCGGTCCGCTCCGCGCACCCCGCCCGCCAGCCGGCGGCCGGTCCCCTCCCGCACCTCCTGCCACACCCCGCGGTGTTCCCAGCCGACGATCCCCAGCCCGTCCAGGACCGCGCGCAGCAGGATCAGCGACACCCGCCAGTCCGCCGGCGGGCGCGTTCCGGTGTGGTGGTCGAGCCACGCCCAGGTGTCCGCGGTGTGGAGCCGGTGCACGGACTCCATCGACCGGGCCCCGCCGAACAGGTACGTCTCCGGCTCGTACACGACCGGCACCGGTGCCGGCCAGCCGTCCCGCTCCCGGTCGAGCAGTTGTACGAGCTCCTCGCGCAGCGTGGCGGCGCCGGCCGGCTCGGGCGCGTGGAAGCGGACGCGCAGCCCCGGCGGCTTGTGGAGGAAGAAGAAGTCGTCGGCCGCCCCCGACCCGGTCAGCTCACGGGCCGTGTCGGCGAGCCGCCGGTACAGGGCGGGCCAGGCGTGCGGCCCCTCGACGGCGACGTTGACCTGCGTCCAGCCGCTGTCCGGCCGCCGCTCGTCGCACAGGGCACGCAGCCCGGCGGCGAGGAAGGTGCGGCGGGCCGCCGCGTAGGCGTCGCCGTCGGGCGGCAGGGGCAGGGCGTCCGGTGGGTCGGTGCGCGCGTCGCGAAGGCAGTCCGCGAGCAGACGCTCGACCTGCAGCATGCGGCCTCCTCGTGGGACGGTCCGGCGAACGGCTCCGTCGGTGTGAGCGGTCCGTCAACGTTGTGTCCACGAGGCAATCATTCGAAAGCATGAAGGGAATTAGTCATACGATCGGCGGATGTACGCGGGCGTACCCGCGTTGTGCGTACGTCCACTCCCGTGCGCCGGAGCCCCGGCACGCGACCGGGGCCACGGCGTGATCGCCGTGGCCCCGGGGCGGTTGCGCGTACGGTCCGGGCCGCCGGGCGGCCCGGACCGCGCGCCGGATCAGCGGTAGGTGATGTCCGACGCGGCGTAGCGGCAGTGGGTGCCGTCAGGGCCGCTGCCCAGCGTGCGCGGCTCCTTGCCCTTGTTGTTGCCCTCGTACCGGACGCACGGCTGGACCTTCCGCTTGCCGTCGCCGTGGATCCGGACGTTGCGCAGCGAGGCCGTGTCGCCGTAGTTGGCGTTGACGCCGACCAACTGCTTGCCCGGGACGGTCACGTCGACGTCGTTGACGATGATCGTCCGCTTGTACTGCGTGGAGCAGTTGCCGCAGCTGCGCACCAGCTTGCCGAAGTCCGACAGCTGGAACTTGGTGATCACCAGCTTGCCCGCGCCGTTGAACTGGAAGACCTTGTCGGACGCCTTCCGCGCGCCGCCGCCGTACACCGTGTAGACCGCCGAGGCGGACTTGCCCTTGAAGGAGGCGGCGTCCTCGCCGACATCCTCCCACCAGACGTTCTGCAGCGTGCAACTGCCCAGACAGTGGACGCCGTCGGCGGCCGGGGAGCCGATGACGACGTTCTTCAGGACCGCGCCGTCCTTCAGCGTGAACATCGGCGACTGGCCCTCGCCCTGGCCGCCGTCGCCCAGGGCGCCGCTGCCGTAGAAGCGCTGGAGCTTGCCGTCGTACGTACCCGACACCTCGATGGTCTTGGTGACCGGCTTGCCGCCCTTCGCCTCCGGCCACGCGGAGGCGGCGCCGGCGGGAGCGAGCATCCCGCTGCCGACCAGCGCGGCACCGGTGAGGCCGAGGGCGGCGAACCCGCCCACGACGGCGCGGCGACGGGTGGGGCGGCGGCGGTGCCGCGCCCGCGGCTGTGTCTCTGAACTCATGTGCGTCCTTGCATGGGGAACCACGTGCGTCCGGTGGTCGCCGCCACCACCGGAAAAGGTTGCCCCCCCGGGGAGGATTCCCCGCCGGGGCTCACCCGTCGCCCGCGGCCATCAGCCCCAGCGTCGCCAGACCCAGCACGATCCAGGCGAACCACAGCCAGCCGCTGCTCCCCAACGCCACCGTGTACGCCGTCGTCAGGACCAGCGCACCGACGGTGACCGCCCCCATGGTCTTCGTGGCTCCGGACATCGCGCCCTCCTCACGGCCTCGAGCATCGCCCTGCCATGGTCGCCCCCCACCGGGGGGCGGCGCTAGCGGCGCGCGCCGCCCCCCGCGCCCTGGAGCGAGGCGAGGTACGCGTTGTATGCCTCCAGCTCCTTGTCGCCGTCCCGGTCCGCGGCCCGGTCCGAACGCTTCGCCGCCCGCTGCTCGGAGCGGTACCACTGGTACAGCAGCGCGACCAGCACCACCACGGACGGGATCTCGCTGAACGCCCAGGCGATGCCGCCGGCCGCGTTCTGGTCGGACAGCGCGTCGACGCCGAGCGACGCCGGCGGGTTCGCGTACGTCCCGACCATCGGCTCCGACGCCATCATCAGCGCGATCCCGAAGAACGCGTGGAACGGCATGCCCGCGAACAGCTCCAGCATCCGCATCACGTAGCCCGGCCGGTGCGGGCCCGGATCGACCCCCATGATCGGCCAGAAGAAGACCAGGCCGACCGCGAGGAAGTGGACCATCATCGCGATGTGGCCCGCCGTGGACCCCATGAGGAAGTCGAAGAGCGGGGTGAAGTACAGCGCGTACAGGCTCGCGATGAAGAGGGGGATCGTGAACGCCGGATGCGTGATCACCCGCACGTACCGGCTGTGCAGCAACATCAGCAGCAGCTCGCGCGGCCCCTTGCTGCCGCGGCCCGCGACGGGCAGCGCCCGCAGCGCCAGCGTCACCGGCGCGCCCAGCAGCAGCAGGATCGGCGACAGCATGCTGATCACCATGTGCTGCACCATGTGCACGCTGAACATGACCATGCCGTAGTCGTTCAGCCCCGTGCACATCACCAGCGCCACGGACAGCACACCGATCGTGAAGAACACCGTGCGGCCGACCGGCCAGGCGTCACCGCGCCGGCGCAGCCGTACGACCCCCCAGCCGTACAGCGCCAGCCCGAGCAGACAGCCCACCAGGAAGAACGTGTCCGGCGAGTACGCCAACCCCCGCCCCAGCGTGAACGGCGGCAGGTCCGTCGTCATGCCGTGCCCGCTGTGATCCATCCGGCGGCTCCTGATTCGTGCTGGGTTGTCCGGTTGCCGCACCAGAGTAGAACCGCCCCCGGCCGCGTCGGCGGCCGGGGGCGGTTTCGGCGCGCCCGCCGCGGCGCCGCCGGGGACTACAGGACGGTCTCCGCCTCGGCGTACCGGTCGGCGGGGACGGTCTTGAGGGTCTGCACGGCCTCGGCGAGCGGCACCATGACGATCTCGGTACCGCGCAGCGCGGTCAACATGCCGAACTCGCCGCGGTGGGCGGCCTCCACCGCGTGCCAGCCGAACCGGGTGGCGAGGACGCGGTCGTACGCGGTCGGGGTGCCGCCGCGCTGGACGTGACCGAGGATGACCGGGCGGGCCTCCTTGCCGAGCCGCTTCTCCAACTCGGTCGACAACTGCCGGGCGATGCCCGCGAACCGCTCGTGGCCGTAGACGTCCTTGCCACCCTCGTCGAACTCCATGGAACCCGCGCGCGGCTTGGCGCCCTCGGCGGCGACGACGATCGCGAACCGCTTGCCCGCCTCGAAGCGGGCACCGACGCGCGCCGTCAGCTCGTCGATGTCGAAGGGCCGCTCCGGCACCACGATCGCGTGCGCGCCGGCCGCCATGCCGGAGTGCAGGGCGATCCAACCCGTGTGCCGGCCCATGACCTCCACGATGAGGACGCGCTGGTGCGACTCGGCGGTCGTCTTCAGCCGGTCCAGCGCCTCCGTGGCCACCCCGACGGCCGTGTCGAAGCCGAACGTCACGTCCGTCGACGCGATGTCGTTGTCGATCGTCTTGGGCACGCCGACTATCGGCAGGCCCGCCTCCGACAGGAGGTTCGCCGCCTTCAGCGTGCCCTCGCCGCCGATCGGGATGATCGCGTCGAGACCCAGCTCCGCGACGTGCCCGCGGGCCCGCTCCACACCGTCCACCAGGTGCGCCGGCTGGACCCGCGACGAGCCGAGGATCGTGCCGCCCTGGGCGAGGATGCCGCTCACCGCGTCGAGGTCGAGCTTGCGGTAATCGCACTCCAGCAGGCCCCTCCACCCGTCGTGGAAGCCGATGACCTCGTCCTCGTGGTCGACGACGGCGCGGTGCACGACGGAACGGATGACGGCGTTCAGACCGGGGCAGTCGCCACCGGAGGTGAGCACACCAATGCGCATAGCCCGAAATACCTTTGCAACGTGGGCCGACTCCCGGACCACGTCGTCCGGTCTGGATCACCCGCCACCCTACCGGCGCAAGGGGGAACCGCCGAACCGGACGTCCGACCTTTGGACGGACTTCGGAGGAACAGACGAAGGGGCCTCTTTTTCAGGCTCGTTCCGCCTCCGGGGCGCTCCCCTTTTTCAGGCTCGTTCCGCCTCCGGGGCGCTTTCAGCGGGTGTCGAGACGGCGAACGTGCTCAGCGCTTCGCGCCTCCGCGCGATCGCCGCCTCGACACCCGCGCGCCCCTTCGGCTCCACGAGCGGTCCAGGGGGGTGCCCTCCCCCTCCCGGCCCGCAGGGGCTTGCGGGTCCCATGCGTGGTGCGCCCCTTCGGGTCCACGAGCGGCCCAAGGGGGCACCCTCCCCCTCCCGGTCGGCAGGGGCCTCCAGCCCCACGAGCTGTGTGCCCCTTCGGCTCCATGAGGGGTCCACGGGCGTGCCCCTCCTCCCGTCGGGCACCCCCCAGGCTTCGAGAGTGGGCCACGGGGGTGTCTCCGGGGCCGCTCCGGTCCGTGGGCCGGGCGGGGGCGCGCGGGGCGTCGGGCTCAGGCGGGCTGGCTGGCCGCCGCGATCCGCTCGGCGCGCAGCGCCTCGTACCACCGGTCGTCCGTCGGCGGCAGCGCGTTCACGTCGAGGGCCAGCTTCAGCAGCAGGTCCGCGATCTGCGGGTTGCGCGCCATGACCGGACCGTGCATGTACGTGCCGAAGACCGTGTCGTTGTACGCGCCCTCCGTGCCGTCCCCGGTGCCGTTGCCCTTGCCGAAGACCGTCCGGGCGAACGGGCGGGCCGTCGGGCCCAGGTGCGTGATGCCCTGGTGGTTCTCGAAGCCCGTCAGCTGCGGCAGGCCGAGGCGCGGGTCGATGTCGGCGAGGACGTCGCCGACGCACCGCTCGCCCTCTCCGCGCGTGGAGATCACGTCGATCAGGCCGAGGCCGGGCTCCCGCTCGCCCAGGTCGTTGATGAACTCGTGGCCGAGGATCTGGTAGCCGGCGCACACCGAGAAGATGATCGCGCCGTTCTCCGCGGCCCGGTTCAGGCCGCCGTCCCGGCGCAGCCGCTCGGCGGCCAGCCGCTGCGGCCGGTCCTCGCCGCCACCGATGAGGTAGATGTCACCGGAGGTCGGGATCGGCTGGTCGCTGCGCACGTCCACGCGCTGCACGTCCAGGCCGCGCTGGCGGGCGCGGCGCTCGACGACGAGGACGTTGCCCTGGTCTCCGTAGGTGCTGAGCAGGTCGGGGTAGACCCACACCAGACGCAGACTGCTGTCGCTCATGCTCTTCCGTCCTTGGGGGCTCATGGGTCAGTTGCCGACGCGGCGGCGGACGTCCTGGAACGCGGTGTAGTTGGCGATCAGCTCGATCCGTCCGGGCGGGGCCGTCCGCACGGCCTCGTCGAGCGTGTCGCACACCCTGAAGTCCAGGCCGGCGACCTCCAGCCGGACGGCGAGGTCCAGCCGGCGGTCGCCGATCACGAAGATCGGATGACCGGCCAGGCGCGGGTAGTCGACGTCCCACAGCCACGACGTGTCCGTGCCGTCCGCGCCGCGCGCGTTGACGGAGAGGATGACCGGCGTCGGCGGCCGGTCGATGAGCGAGAACGTCTCCAGCCAGCCGGCCGGGTTCTTCGCCAGCAGCAGCCGCACGTCGCGGCCCAGGAAGGAGACCACGTCGTACCGGCCCGCGACGGCCTGCACCTGGTACATCCGCTCCAGCGCGACCTGCGGCGGGACGCCGAACACGGCGGCGACGGCGGCGGAGGTCGCGGCGTTCGCCCTGTTGGCGCGGCCCGGCAACTGGAGGTGGATCGGCCAGGCGGAACCGTTCGGGTCGAGGACGTGGTCGCCGCTGAGCGCCCACGTGGGGGCGGGGCGGCGGAAGCCGCACTCGCCGCAGAACCAGTCGTCGCCGGGGCGCTGCATCACGCCGCCGCACGCCGGGCACGACCAGGCGTCGTCCTTCCACTCCTGGCCGGCCGCCACCCACACCACGTGGGGGGAGGAGGAGGCGGCCCACACGACGAGCGGGTCGTCGGCGTTGGCGACGACCACGGCCTTCGTGCCGGCGAGGCCCTCGCGCCACTTCTCGGCGAGCATCCGGGTCTCCGCGGCGCGGTCCAACTGGTCCCGGGAGAGGTTGAGCAGCGCGATCGCCTTGGGTTCGGTGTCCCGGGCCACGCCCGCGAGGTACTTCTCGTCCACCTCGATGACGCCGTACTTCGAGTCCGTCCCGCCGGCCAGCGCGGAGGTGATGCCCGCGGGCATGTTCGCGCCGAGCGCGTTCGAGACGACCGGGCCGCTGGCGCGCAGCGCCTCGGCGATGAGACGGGTCGTGGTGGTCTTGCCGTTGGTCGCCGACACGAGGACGACGTCCAGGTGCTGCGCGAGCCGGCCCAGAAGGTCGGGGTCGAGCTTGAGCGCCACCCGGCCGCCGATCACCGATCCGCTGCCGCGTCCCGCCGCGCGAGACACCGCCGCCGCGGCCTTGCCCGCCGTCACGGCCAGCTTGGCGCGCGGCGACAGCGGCTCCGAGTTGCCTGCCATCGTCCTTGTTCCTCCTAGCGTGGGTCGCCTCAGCCTATCGAGATCCGGTCGCCGCCCCGAACCCCGCCACCTGCCCGAGGGCAGGTCGTGGGCCTGAACGTACGCTGAACGCCATGCGAAACCGGCCGATCCCCGGCAGTTCCGGCGCCGTGCGGGCGATGAGCCTGCTCGGCTCGCCCGTGCTGCACGCCCCCTGCGAGACCGTCACCGACTTCGGGCCGTCCCTGGCCCGCCTGGTGGAGGACATGTTCGCCACGATGTACGCGGCGAACGGCGTCGGCCTCGCGGCGAACCAGATCGGGGTGGGCCTGCGCGTCTTCGTCTACGACTGCCCGGACGACGAGGACGTCCGGCACCTCGGGCACGTCGTCAACCCGCGCCTGGTGGAGGCCGACGGGGTGGCCGTGCGCGGCCCGGAGGGCTGCCTGTCGCTGCCCGGCCTGGAAGCCGGGACGGAACGGTACGACCGGGCCGTGGTCGAGGGCGTCGACGTGCGGGGCGAGCCGGTGCGGGTGGAGGGCACCGGGTTCTTCGCCCGCTGCCTCCAGCACGAGTGCGACCACCTGGACGGCCTGGTGTACCCGGACCGCCTGGGCGGCTGGCGCCGCGCGAGGGTCCTGCGCAGGGCGCGCCGCGCCCCGTGGGGGCGCCGGAGCTGACGGGGCGTCGGCGTGCGGGGCGGCCGTACCGCTCAGAACCGGGGGCCGTCCGCGCGGTCGTCCGCCTCGGCGAGGCGGCCCCACAGGAGGTCGGCCAGCGCCGACACGAGCGCGGCCCGGCCGCAGGGCCGTTCGCCCAGCCACCAGTCGCCCGCCGCGTGCATCATGCCGACGATGCCGTGCCCCCACACCCGCGCCAGGGCCTCCCCGCCCTCGCCCAGGTCGACGCGCTCGGCGATGACCTCGGCGAGCTCCTCGCCCATGCGGCGCAGCAGCGGCGCCGAGTGCCGGCCCACGTCGAACCCGTGCTCCGGCTGCTGGCCGGCGTCCTCGGCGGGGTGCATCAGGAACCGGTACACCTGCGGGCGCGCCTCGATCGCGGCGAGGTACGTGTCGAGGGTCGCCTCGACGCGCCGCCGGCGGTCGGCCGGGGCGTCGAGCGCGGCGCGCAGCGCGCCGAGCAGGGCATCGGTGTGCCGCTTGGCGAGGGCCCGGTACAGCCCGCCCTTGTCGCCGAAGTGGCGGTAGAGGATCGGCTTGGTGATGCCGGCCTCGGCGGCGATGGTGTTCATGGACGCCCGCGGCCCGTCGCGCAGGACCACGCGGTCCGCCGCCTCGAGCAGTTCGCGCCGCCGCTGTTCGGCTGCGCGCTGCTGCTCGGTCCGGTGTGTGGTGTCCATAGCGTCTCTCCCCGCCCGTCGATGTTCCTTGAGGCCAGCGCAACGTAACACCGACCCGGCGCGGGCTGCCGGTTGACAGCCGCTACTTACCGGTAACAGACTTCCGTTACCGTTAGTAACATGCGCATGTCCGCCGGGAGGGAACCATGGCCGAGTTCACACTCGAGCTGAACGACGACCAGAGGCAGGTCCGTGACTGGCTGCACGGATTCGCCAAGGACGTGATCCGCCCGGCCGCCGCGGAGTGGGACGAGCGCGAGGAGACCCCCTGGCCGGTCATCCAGGAGGCCGCCAAGGTCGGCATCTACTCCCTCGACTTCTACGCCCAGCAGTTCTTCGACCCCACGGGCCTCGGCATCCCCGTGGCGATGGAGGAGCTGTTCTGGGGCGACGCGGGCATCGCCCTGTCCATCGTCGGCACCGGCCTCGCCGCGGTGGGCGTCCTCGCCAACGGCACCGAGGAGCAGATCGGCACCTGGATCCCCCAGATGTACGGCACCCCCGAGGACGTGAAGGTCGCCGCGTTCTGCTCCTCCGAGCCCGACGCCGGCTCGGACGTCGCCGCCATGCGGACGCGCGCGGTGTACGACGAGGCGAAGGACGAGTGGGTCCTCGACGGCACCAAGACCTGGGCCACCAACGGCGGCATCGCGGGCGTCCACGTCGTCGTGGCCGTCGTCGACCCGGAGCTCGGCTCCAAGGGCCACGCCTCCTTCATCGTCCCGCCCGGCACCCCCGGACTGTCGCAGGGCCAGAAGTTCAAGAAGCACGGCATCCGGGCCTCCCACACGGCGGAGGTGGTCCTGGAGGGCGTCCGCGTCCCCGGCTCGTGCCTGCTCGGCGGCAAGGACAAGCTGGACGAGCGCCTGGCCCGCGCGCGCGAGAAGGCCCGCAAGGGCGGTGAACGCGTCAAGAACGCGGCGATGGCCACCTTCGAGGCGTCCCGCCCGGCGGTCGGCGCGATGGCCGTCGGCACGGCCCGCGCCGCCTACGAGGTCGCCCTCGACTACGCCACGACGCGCCACCAGTTCGGCCGCCCGATCATCGACAACCAGGGCGTCGCCTTCCAACTCGCCGACATGCGCACCCGGATCGACGCGGCCCGCCTCCTCGTGTGGCGCGCCTCCTGGATGGCCACGACGGGCAAGCCCTTCACCTCCGCGGAGGGCTCCATGTCGAAGCTGTACGCCAGCGAGGTCGCCAAGGAGGTCACGGCCCAGGCCGTCCAGATCCTCGGCGGCAACGGCTACACCCGCGAGTACCCGGTCGAGCGCATGCACCGCGACGCCGCGATCTACACCATCTTCGAGGGCACGAGCGAGATCCAGCGCCTCGTCATCGCCCGCACCCTGTCGGGTGTCCCGATCCGCTGACCGCTGACCGCTGACCGCTGACCGCTGACCGCCGGCCCGGGCCCCGGCGCCCGGGCGGGCGCGCACGCCCGGCCCGAGCACCGGGCCGGGCGGTGGCGCGGAACCGGGCCGGGCGGTGGCGCCGGGCCGCGTCAGGCGGGGAGCCGCGCCTCGATCGCGGCGACCAGCTCGGGGGCGTCCGGCTCCGTGCGCGGCCGGAAGCGGGTGACCTCGCCCCCCGGCGCGACCAGGAACTTCTCGAAGTTCCACTGCACGTCGCCCGCCTCGCCGTCCGCGTCCGCGACCCGCGTCAGCTCCGCGTACAGCGGGTGCCGGCCGGGCCCGTTCACGTCCGTCTTCTCCAGCAGCGGGAACGTCACCCCGTACGTCGTCGAGCAGAACGTCCGGATCTCCTCCGCGCTGCCCGGCTCCTGCCCGCCGAACTGGTTGCACGGCACGCCCAGCACGGTCAGGCCGCGCTCGCCGTACTGCTGCTGGAGCTTCTCCAGCCCGGCGTACTGCGGCGTCAGGCCGCACCGCGACGCCACGTTCACCACCAGCACCGCCCGGTCCCGGTACTCCGCCAGGCTCAGCGGCTCGCCGGACAGGGTGCGCAGCGGGATGTCGTACAGGCTCATCGGCCACTCCTCGTCGTCGGATCAGACGACAGGGTAGACAGGTACACGTGAACGACCAGCCACTTCCGGACCGCGCCCCCGAGGAACCGGCCCCCGAGTCGACCGTCCGGCCACCCGTGCGGTGCCGGCTGTGCGGACGCCCGCTGACCGGCCGCGCCTCGCGCCGCACCGGCCTCGGCCCGGCGTGCGACGCGAAGCTGCACCCGGACCGGCCCGACATCCGCCCCCGCCGCCACGACGTGGAACAGGAGCCCCTCTTCTAGCGCAGCCGCCGGAACAGCCCCTCCTGGACGACCGACACGAGCAGCCGGCCCCCGCGGTCGTAGATCCGGCCCCGCGCCAGGCCGCGGCCGCCCGTCGCGATCGGGGACTCCTGGTCGTACAGGAACCACTCGTCCGCGCGGAACGGCCGGTGGAACCACATCGCGTGGTCCAGCGACGCCATGTCGAACCCGCGCGGCCCCCACAGCGGCTCGACCGGGATGCGGACCGCGTCCAGCAGTGTCATGTCCGACGCGTACGTCAGCGCGCACGTGTGGACCAGCGGGTCGTCGCCCAGCGGGCCCACCGCGCGCATCCACACGGCGCTGCGCGGGTCCGCGTCCCGGATCTCCTCGGCCGTCCAGCGCAGCCGGTCCACGTACCGGATGTCGAACGGCTGGCGCCGCGCCATCCGCTCCAGCGACTCCGGCAGCGCCCCCAGGTGCTCGCGGATCTCGTCCACGACCGGCGGCAGCTCCTCCGGGGCCGGGAAGTCCAGGCGCGGCGGGAGCTGGTGCTCGAACCCGGCCTCCTCCGGCTGGTGGAACGACGCCGTCAGGTTGAAGATCGTCTTGCCGCGCTGCACCGCCGTGACCCGCCGCGTGGTGAACGACCGGCCGTCCCGCACCCGCTCCACCTGGTACACGATCGGCACGCCGGGGATGCCCGGCCGCAGGAAGTACGCGTGCAGGGAGTGCACCGGGCGCTCGCCCTCCGTCGTGCGGCCCGCGGCGACCAGCGCCTGCCCGGCGACCTGCCCGCCGAAGACCCGCTGCAACGACTCCTCGGGGCTGCGGCCGCGGAAGATGTTGACTTCGATCTGCTCCAGGTCGAGCAGGGCGACCAGGCTTTCGGCGGGGTTCGTCGTCATGGGATCTCCGGTTCTTCCTCTCACGAAAGGGGGGGCTGTCGGAACGGGGGCGCGAAACGGCCGGCCGGGGCGGGGGAGGGGTCAGAACGGACCCACGTCGGTGACCCGGACCACCGCGCGGCCCTCCTCGTCCGAGGCGGCCAGGTCGACCTCCGCGCTGATGCCCCAGTCGTGGTCGCCGTTCGGGTCGGCGAAGGTCTGCCGGACGCGCCACAGGCCGTGCTCCGGGTCCTCCTCGATGGACAGCAGCTTCGGGCCGCGCGCGTCCGGGCCCGTGCCCAGGTCGTCGTACTCGTCCCAGTACTTGTCCATCGCCTCGCCCCACGCGTCGGCGTCCCAGCCGGACTCCCCGTCCATCTCGCCCAGCTCCTCGACCTGGTCCAGCGCGGCCAGCTCCACCCGGCGGAACATCGCGTTGCGCACGAGGACCCGGAAGGCGCGGGCATTGGCCGTGACCGGCTTGACCTGGTCGGCCTTCTCCTGCGCCTCCTCGGCGGTCTCCACCTCCGGGTTGGCCAGCTGCTCCCACTCGTCGAGCAGGCTGGAGTCGACCTGGCGGACCATCTCGCCCAGCCAGGCGATCAGGTCCTCCAGGTCCTCGGTCTTCAGGTCGTCCGGGATGGTGTGGTCCAGCGCCTTGTACGCGCCCGCCAGGTACCGCAGCACGATGCCCTCGGTGCGGGCCAGCTCGTAGAACGACGTGAACTCGGTGAAGGACAGCGCCCGCTCGTACATGTCGCGGATCACCGACTTCGGCGACACCGGGTGGTCACCGACCCACGGGTGCGACTTCCGGTACAGGTTGTACGCGTGCCACAGCAGCTCCTCCAGCGGCTTCGGGTACGACACCTCCTGGAGCCGCTCCATCCGCTCCTCGTACTCGACGCCGTCCGCCTTCATCGCCTGGACGGCCTCGCCGCGCGCCTTGTTCTGCTGGGCGGCGAGGATCTGCCGCGGGTCGTCCAGCGTCGACTCGACGACCGAGACCATGTCGAGCGCGTACGACGGCGACTCCGGGTCGAGCAGCTCGAACGCGGCCAGGGCGAACGTCGACAGCGGCTGGTTCAGCGCGAAGTCCTGCTGGAGGTCGACGGTGAGCCGGATCGTGCGGCCCTCCGCGTCCGGCCGGTCCAACTGCTCGACCACGCCGCCGTCCAGCAGCGACCGGTAGATCGCGATGGCGCGGCGGATGTGGCGCAGCTGGTTCCTGCGCGGCTCGTGGTTGTCCTCCAGGAGGCGGCGCATCGCCTCGAACGCGTCGCCGGGCCGGGCGATCACGGACAGGAGCATCGTGTGCGTCACCCGGAACCGGGAGGTCAGGGGCTCCGGCTCGGACGCGATCAGCTTCTCGTACGTGTTCTCCGACCAGTTGACGAAGCCCTCGGGGGCCTTCTTGCGGACGACCTTGCGGCGCTTCTTCGGGTCGTCGCCCGCCTTCGCCAGGGCCTTCTCGTTCTCGATGACGTGCTCGGGCGCCTGCGCGACCACGAACCCGGCCGTGTCGAACCCGGCCCGCCCGGCGCGGCCGGCGATCTGGTGGAACTCGCGGGCGCGCAGCGTGCGCACCCGGCTCCCGTCGTACTTCGTCAGGGCGGTGAACAGCACCGTGCGGATCGGGACGTTGACGCCGACACCGAGCGTGTCCGTACCGCAGATCACCTTCAGCAGGCCGGCCTGGGCGAGCTTCTCCACCAGCCGCCGGTACTTCGGCAGCATGCCCGCGTGGTGCACGCCGATGCCGTGGCGGACGTACCGCGACAGGTTCCGGCCGAACGCGGTGGTGAACCGGAAGTTGCCGATCAGTTCGGCGATCCGGTCCTTCTCCTCGCGCGTGCACATGTTGATGCTCATCAGCGACTGCGCCCGCTCGACGGCGGCCGCCTGCGTGAAGTGCACGATGTAGACCGGCGCCTGCTTGGTCTCCAGCAGCTCGGTCAGCGTCTCCGTGATCGGCGTCGTCCGGTACTCGTACGACAGCGGCACCGGGCGCGTCGCCGAGCGGACCACGGCCGTGGGGCGACCCGTACGGCGCGTCAGGTCCTTCTCGAACATCGACACGTCGCCGAGCGTCGCCGACATGAGGACGAACTGCGCCTGCGGCAGCTCCAGCAGCGGGATCTGCCAGGCCCAGCCCCGGTCCGGCTCCGCGTAGAAGTGGAACTCGTCCATCACGACCTGGCCGATGTCGGCGTCCTTGCCGTCGCGCAGCGCGATCGACGCCAGCACCTCGGCCGTGCAGCAGATCACCGGGGCGTCGGCGTTCACGGACGCGTCGCCGGTCAGCATGCCGACGTTCTCCGTGCCGAACAGCTTGCACAGGTCGAAGAACTTCTCCGACACGAGCGCCTTGATCGGCGCCGTGTAGAACGTGACCTGGTCATGGGCGAGCGCCGTGAAGTGCGCGCCCGCCGCGACCAGGCTCTTCCCGGAGCCGGTGGGGGTGGAGAGGATCACGTTGGCGCCGGACACCACCTCGATCAGCGCCTCCTCCTGGGCCGGGTAGAGCGAGATGCCCCGGCCCTCCGCCCACGTCGAGAAGGCCTCGAAGAGGGCATCGGGATCGGCGGTCTGCGGTAGCTGATCGATAAGGGTCACGCCTCCATCTTGCCTGGCTTCCTCCGGGAAGCGGGAACCGGCCACCACCTCGAAGATCACGAGCGGTACCCTGTGCCGTCAACTCGGCTACACCACACGAACACCGGGGCGGGGCACGCACATGATGGGACCGGCGCACTCACTCTCCGGGGCCGCAGCCTGGCTGGGGGTGGGGGCCGCGGCCACGGCCGCCGACCGGCCCATGCCGTGGCCGGTCCTCGTCGCCGGAGCGCTGATCTGCGCGGGCGCGGCGCTCGCCCCCGACCTCGACCACAGGTCGGCGACGATCTCCCGCGCCTTCGGGCCGCTGTCCCGCTGGCTGTGCGAGGTGGTCGACAAGCTGTCGTACGCCGTGTACAAGGCGACCCGCACGCGCACCGACCCGCGCCGGAACGGCGGCCACCGCACCCTGACCCACACCGCGGTCTGGGCGGTCGCCATCGGCGCCGGCAGCTCCGCGCTCGCCGTCACCGGTGACCGCTGGGCCGTCCTCGGCCTCCTCTTCGTCCACCTCGTCCTCGCCGTCGAGGGCCTGCTGTGGCGGGCCGCCCGGGTCTCCAGCGACGTGCTGGTGTGGCTGCTCGGCGCGGCCGGCGCCTGGATCCTCGCCGGCATCCTGGACCAGCCCGGCGGCGGCGCGGGCTGGCTGTTCGACGCGCCCGGCCAGGAGTACCTGTGGCTGGGGCTCCCCATCGTGCTCGGCGCGCTGGTGCACGACGTCGGCGACGCGCTGACCGTGTCGGGCTGTCCCGTCCTGTGGCCCCTGCCGATCCGGCGGAAGCGCTGGTACCCGGTCGGGCCGCCGAAGGCGCTGCGCTTCAAGGCGGGCAGCTGGGTGGAGGTCAGGGTGCTGATGCCGGTGTTCACGGTGCTCGGCGGACTGGGCGGCGCGTCCGCGCTCGGCGTGATCTGAACCGCCTGCCGCCGGGGCCCGGCGGGCGGCCGGGCCCCGCGCGCCGTCACGGTCGCCCGTGCCAGGACATCCACAGCGCCGCGTACGCCCCGTCCGCCGCGACCAGCGCGTCGTGGCTGCCCAGCTCGCTGATCCGGCCGTCCTCGACCACCGCGATCAGGTCCGCGTCGTGCGCCGTGTGCAGCCGGTGCGCGATCGCCACCACCGTACGGCCCTCCAGCACCCGGGCCAGGGACCGCTCCAGACGGCGGGCCGCCCGGGGGTCGAGCAGCGACGTCGCCTCGTCCAGCACGAGCGTGTGCGGGTCCGCGAGCACCAGCCGGGCCAGCGCCACCTGCTGGGCCCGCGCCGGGGTGAGCCCCCGGCCGCCGGAGCCGACCTCCGTGTCCAGGCCGTCGGCCAGCGCCCGCGCCCAGCCGTCGGCGCCCACCGCGCGCAGCGCCTCCCACAGCTCCCCGTCGTCCGCGCCGGACCGCGCCAGCAGCAGGTTGTCCCGCAGCGTCCCGACGAACACGTGGTGCTCCTGGTTGACCAGCGCCACGTGCTCGCGGACCCGTTCGGCCGGCATCCGCGCCAGTTCCGCCGAGCCCAGCGTCACCCGGCCGGAGCCCGGCGCGTAGATCCCGGCCAGCAGCCGGCCCAGCGTCGACTTGCCCGCGCCGGACGGGCCGACCAGCGCCAGCCGCGTCCCCGGCGGCACCTCCAGCGACACCCGGTGCAGCACGTCGACGCCCTCGCGGTACCCGAAGCGCACCTCGTCCGCGCGCAGGTCCCGCCCGTCCGGCCGCACCGAACCGTCCCCGGCGTCCGGCTCGATCTCCCGGACGCCGACGAGCCGGGCCAGCGACACCTGCGCGACCTGCAGCTCGTCGTACCAGCGCAGGATGATCCCGACCGGGTCCACCAGCATCTGCGCGAGCAGCGCGCCCGTGGTCAACTGGCCCACGTCCAGCCAGCCCCGCAGCACGAACACCCCGCCGATCAGCAGCACCGACGCGAGAACCGTGATGTGGGTGAGGCTGACCACCGGGAAGAGCACCGACCGCAGGGAGAGCGTGTACCGCTCCCAGCCGATCCACTGCCCGATCCGCCGGTCCGAGAGCGCGACCCGCCGCGCCCCCAGCCGGTGCGCCTCCACCGTGCGGCCCGCGTCGACCGTCTCGGCCAGCGCGGCGGCCACCGCCGCGTACCCGGCGGCCTCGGAGCGGTACGCGGCGGGCGCCCGCCGGAAGTACCAGCGGCAGCCGGCGACCAGCAGCGGCGCCGCCACCAGCGCCGCGAGCGCCAGGGGCGGCGCGGTCACCGCGAGCCCGCCCAGCAGCAGGGCCGCCCAGACCACGCCGATCGCCAACTGCGGCACGGCCTGCCGCATCGCCTCGGCCAGCCGGTCGACGTCGGTGGTGATCCGGGACAGCAGGTCACCGGTCCCGGCCCGCTCCAGCACACCGGGCGGCAACCGCACCGACCGGACGAGGAAGTCCTCGCGCAGATCGGCCAGCATCTCCTCGCCGAGCATCGCCCCGCGCAGCCGCATCAGCCACACGAACAGCGTCTGCGCGGCGAGCGCGGCGGCGAACAGCAGCAGCGTCCCCTCCAGGCGGATCCCGCCCGCCCCGGCCGAGATCCGCTCCACCAGCGACCCGAGCAGGTACGGGCCGACCATCGACGCGACGACCGCGACGGCGTTGACGGCCACCAGGACCGCGAACGCCGTACGGTGCCGGCGCAGCAGCTCCCGTACGTACCCGCGGACCGTGTCGGGGCCCGCCACGGGCAGCGTCGTCGCGGACTGCGGGGCCGCCGGGTCGTACGGCGGCGGTGCCAGGCCGATCATGCGGTCTCCTCGATGTCGACGAGGTCCGGGGTGCGGAGGTCCGCGGCCCCGGCGGGTTCCGCGCCGCGGGAGACGACCGCCCGGTACCGCGGCTCGGCGCGCAGCAGCTCCCGGTGGGTGCCCGCGGCGACCGCCCGGCCGCCGTGCACCAGCACCACCCGGTCGGCCAGGTCCAGCAGCAGCGGCGACGAGGCCAGCACGACCGTCGTGCGCCCCTCGCGCAGCCGCCGCACGCCCTCGGCGATCCGCGCCTCGGTGTGCGAGTCCACCGCCGACGTCGGCTCGTCCAGGACCAGCACTTCCGGGTCGGCCACCAGCGACCGGGCCAGGGCGAGCCGCTGGCGCTGGCCGCCCGACAGGGACCGGCCCCGCTCGGTGATCCTCGTGTCCATGGGGTCGCCGCCCGGCTCGGGCGACGCCTGCGCCAGCGCGTCCAGCACGTCCCCGCACCGCGCCGCCTCCAGCGCCTCGCCGGCGTCGACCGCGCCGGACGACGGCACGTCCAGCAGCTCCCGCAGCGTCCCGGAGAGCAACACCGGCTCCTTGTCCTGGACCAGCACCGCCGTACGGGCCGCCTCCAGGGGCAGCCCGTCCAGCGGGACGCCGCCCAGCAGGACCGGCACGTGCTCCCCGCCGGGCTCCGCCGGATGCCCGCCCAACCGCTCGGCGAGCCGCCCCGCCGCGTCCGGGTCGCCGCACACGACGGCGGTGAACCGCCCGGCCGGGGCCAGCACCCCGCTCGCCGGGTCGTACAGGTCCCCGCCCTCCGGCACGGACCGCGCGGCGCCCGCCCCCGGCGCGGTACGGGACAGCGCCAGCACCCGCGCGGCGCGCCGGGCCGAGGGCCGCGAGAACGAGTAGGCCATCGCGATCTCCTCGAACTGGCGCAGCGGGTACTGGGTCAGCAGTACCGCGCCGTACACGGTGACCAGGTCGCCGACCGCGATCCGGCCCTCCAGCGCCAGCCGCGCCCCGTACACGACGACCCCGGTCAGCAGCAGCCCCGGCAGCACCACCTGGACGGCCGCGATCAGCGCCCACGAGCGGGCGCTGCGGACGGCGGCCCGCCGCACCTCCTGCGACACGGCGCGGTAGCGGCCGAGGAACAGCTCCTCGCCGCCGATGCCGCGCAGCACCCGCAGCCCCGCCACGGTGTCCGTGGCCAGCTCCGTCGCCCGGCCGGCCCTCTCCCGCTGCTCGTCCGCCCGCCGGGTCGCGCGGGGCAGCAGCGGCAGCGGCGCGAGCGCCAGCACCGGCACGGCCAGCGCGACGACGACGCCCAGCTCCGGCTCGTACAGGACGAGGCCCACGCAGACGGCGACCAGCGTCGCCGCCGCGGCGGCGAACCGGGACAGCGCCTCCACGAACCAGCTGATCTTCTCCACGTCCCCGGTGGAGACGGCGACGACCTCGCCCGCGGCGACCCGCCGGGTGAGCGCCGAACCGAGTTCGGCGGCCTTGCGGGCGAGCAGTTGCTGCACCCGCGTCGCCGCGCCGATCCAGTTGGCGACGGCCGTCCGGTGCAGCATCAGGTCGCCGAGGGTGAGGGCCCCACCGAACAGGGCGATCAGTCCGCCGGCGAGGGCGAGCCGGCCGCCCGAGCCGTCGACGACGGCCTGGACGGCGAAACCGACGCCCAGCGGCAGTCCGACGATGCCCAGGTTCATCAGGAGGCCCCAGCCGAGCGAGGCCAGTTGGCCGCCGAGCCGGCGCGTGAGCAGCCAGAGCAGGAAGCGGGAACCCGAACGGACGTCGGGTTCCCCGGGGTCGCTGTACGGAAGGTGACGGAGCTGCATGACGTCCCAGGCGGTTCGGCGGTCGGATTGCGGAGCGGGAGAGGGGCCGGGGCCAACACGGCGACGGCGACGCGAAGACGTGTCAGGTTGACCCCGGGGCCCCGCCCGGGGCAATCGGTTTTCCCGCGGGCGCGCACGGAACAGGCCGATGGCCCGTCCTCGTCCCGGCCTTCGGTGCCGGGCCTGTCCCCGCGCTTCACCCCCTGCCTGTGGGGCGGCGCGGGGCACGGGCGTGATCACCGGTTCGGCGCCCGCCGCCGGTGTGCCGCCCGGCGGGCCACCGGCCGCCGCGGCGGCCGGACGGGCCGGGGGCCCGGCGGAGCCTGAAAGCGGTCGGCGCGACCCGGTGACCCGCGACCTGGTGACCTGCGACCCGGTGACCGCCGCACCCCGTCCCCCGGCCGGAGGGTGCGCCCTCTTGATCTGGGATCAGCGGTCGGCCCGATCCTCCCCGTGGCGCACGGCCCCTCGCCGGCGCGCGCGGCGGCTCAGCGGCGCTGCTCCGGCACTCCGTCGACCAGAGCGGACAGCAGACCCCCGAGCACCTCGCGCTGCTCGGCGGTCAACGGGGCCAGGACGTCCTCCGCGGCGGCCCGGCGCGCGCTCCTCAGCAGCCTCAGCGTGGCGCGCCCCTCGTCGGTGAGCTCGATCCGGATGACGCGGCGGTTGGCCGGGTCGGGGACGCGGCGCACCCGGCCGCTCGCCTCCAGCCCGTCGACGAGGCTGGTCACCGCCCGGGGGACGACCTCCAGCCGCTCGGCGAGGTCGGCCATGCGGGGCGGCCGCTCGTAGTGCGCGACCGTGCGCAGGAGGCGCGACTGCGCGGGCGTGATGCTGAGGTCCGCGGCCGCCAACTCCCGCTGCTGGCTGCGGTGGAGGCGGCGGGTCAGCCGCAGCAACTGCTCGGCGAGCAGGCCGTCGGCGTCGGATGCATTCATGGTCGAAGAGTATCAGGACCATGCTCATTGTGAGGATAGGTAACAATGAGGTACGCTCTGCGTCGCAGGACCGTGCCCCGCCCCCGCGGGGCGCGCGACCGACCGGCCGGAAGGAGCCCATGCGTATCCACGCCGAGTCCACCTGGACTCCGCCACCCCCCGATCCGGACCAGCCCCCGGCGCAGATCGGGCGCATCCTGCGCCTCTTCCGCCCCTACCGCGGACGGCTCGCCTTCGTCGGCCTGCTCGTCGGCGCCTCCTCCCTGGTCGGGGTCGCCTCGCCGTTCCTCCTGCGCGAGATCCTCGACACGGCCATCCCGCAGGGGCGCACGGGGCTGCTCAGCCTGCTCGCGCTCGGCATGATCCTCACCGCGGTGGTGACCAGCGTCTTCGGCGTCCTGCAGACGCTGATCTCGACCACGGTCGGACAGCGCGTCATGCACGACCTGCGCACGGCGGTCTACGCGCAGCTCCAGCGCATGCCGCTCGCCTTCTTCACCAGGACGCGCACGGGCGAGGTCCAGTCGCGCATCGCCAACGACATCGGCGGCATGCAGGCCACGGTGACGTCGACGGCCACCTCGCTCGTCTCCAACCTGACGGCCGTCGTCGCGACGGTCGTGGCGATGCTCGCGCTCGACTGGCGGCTCACGGTCGTCTCGCTCCTCCTCCTGCCCGTCTTCGTGTGGATCAGCCGCCGGGTCGGCAGGGAGCGCAAGGCGATCACCACGCAGCGGCAGAAGCAGATGGCCGCCATGGCGGCGACGGTCACTGAGTCCCTGTCCGTCAGCGGCGTCCTGCTGGGGCGCACCATGGGCCGCGCCGACTCGCTGACCCGGTCCTTCGCCGCCGAGTCCGAGCGCCTGGTCGACCTGGAGGTCCGCGCCTCCATGGCCGGGCGGTGGCGGATGGCGTCCGTCAGCATCGTCATGGCCGCCATGCCGGCGCTGCTCTACTGGGCGGCCGGGCTCGCGCTCCAGGCGGGCGGACCGGCGATCTCCATCGGCACGCTCGTCGCCTTCGTCTCCCTCCAGCAGGGCCTGTTCCGCCCCGCCGTCAGCCTGCTCTCCACGGGCGTGCAGATCCAGACCTCGCTCGCCCTCTTCCAGCGGATCTTCGAGTACCTCGACCTGCCGGTGGACATCACCGAGCCCGAGCGGCCCGTGCGCCTGGAGAGGATCCGCGGCGAAGTCCGGTTCGAGGACGTCGACTTCCGCTACGACGAGGAGGACGAGAAGAGCGGCCCCACGCTCGACGGCATCGACATCGTCGTACCGGCGGGCAGCCGCCTCGCCGTCGTCGGCGCCACCGGCTCCGGCAAGTCCACGCTCAGCTACCTGGTGCCCCGCCTCTACGACGTGACCGGAGGCCGGGTCACGCTCGACGGCGTCGACGTCCGCGACCTCGACTTCGACAGCCTCGCCCGCGCGGTGGGGGTCGTCTCCCAGGAGACGTACCTGTTCCACGCGTCGGTCGCCGACAACCTCCGTTTCGCCCGGCCCGACGCCACCGACGCCGAGATCGAGGCCGCCGCCAAGGCCGCCCAGATCCACGACCACATCGCCTCGCTGCCCGACGGGTACGACACGCTGGTCGGCGAGCGCGGCTACCGCTTCTCCGGCGGCGAGAAGCAGCGCCTCGCCATCGCCCGGACCATCCTGCGCGACCCGCCCGTGCTCATCCTCGACGAGGCGACCAGCGCCCTCGACACCCGGACCGAGCAGGCCGTCCAGCAGGCGATCGACGACCTGTCCGCCGGCCGGACGACCATCACCATCGCCCACCGGCTCTCCACCGTCCGCGACGCCGACCAGATCGTCGTCCTGGACGCCGGCCGCATCGTCGAGCGCGGCACCCACGCCGAACTGCTCGCCAGGGGCGGCCGGTACGCGGCGCTGGTCCAGGGTGACGCGCGGATGGACGCGGAAGCGCCGCCGCTCCCGTGGGACGGGGGAGCGGCGGCGCCGGACGGAGCGAGCGTCAGACCAGCCAGCCCACGAAGTGGATGACACCGGCGAGCAGGTGGGTGATGAGGTCCATGAGGTGAGTCTCCTTGTGCGTCGTACAGGTGTGGGACTACGCAATCGCGGTCTGCAGCCCGTCGCTTGCGCACCGTAAGCATCCTGCGCCACGGAGGAGCGGGGCGACGAAACCGGTACGACCACACGTTCTGACGAACACCCGATCCCGCGTTCGTTTGTTCTGTCATACGTGTCGTTATGTCTTATATGCGGAATTTCTTAAAGTCTGAGGGTTAGCGTGCCCGTATGAGGCACGAGTCACAGAGGACGTCCCACCGCAGGCGCCCCAGGCCCCGACTGACCCGCCGCGGCCGCGTGGTCCTGATCACCGGCGTGCTCGCCCTCGTCGCGACGGCCACCCTGGTGCCGCTCCTCCTCTTCCGGGAACCCCCCGCGCCGCGGAAGCCGCCGCAGAAGACCCGGACGCTGCTCATCCCGGAGGGCTGGCGCGCCGGCCAGGTCTACGAAGCCGTGGACGAGGCCCTGCGCGTGCCGCCCGGCACCACCCGCGCCGAGGCCGCCACCGCCGGGCTCGGCCTGCCGGCCGCCGCGCGCGGCAACCCCGAGGGCTTCCTGTTCCCGGCGACGTACCCGTTCGACGGCACGACCACGCCGCGGAGCCTGCTCCGGTACATGATCACCACGGCGGGGGAGCGGTTCGGGAAGGCGAAGGTCACCCAGGGCGCCCGGCGCAACGGCATCAGCCTCTACGAGACGGTCACCATCGCCAGCATCGTCCAGGCCGAGGCGGACACGGAGGACGACATGGGCAAGGTGGCCCGCGTCATCCACAACCGGCTCGCCCGCGGCATGCCCCTCCAGATGGACTCGACGCTCAACTACGCCCTCGACCGCTCCACCCTCGACACCTCCCACGCCGACACCCGCATCGAGAGCCCGTACAACACCTACGCCACCGCCGGGCTGCCGCCGACGCCGATCGGCAACCCCGGTGAGCAGGCCGTGCGCGCCGCGATCGACCCGCCGCCCGGCGACTGGCTGTACTTCGTCACCGTCAAGCCCGGCGACACGCGCTTCACCGCCGACTACGACGAACAGCTGGCGAACGTCGAGGAGTTCAACGAGAACCGCCGCAACGCCACCCCCTGACCGAAGACGGGCGCTCAGGCCGGCACCGGCTCGCGCTCCAGGAGCCGCCGCACGTCGCGTACGGCGGCCCGCCCGGCCCGGTTGGCGCCGACGGTCGACGCGGACGGCCCGTACCCGACGAGGTGGATCCGCCCGTCGCGCACGGCGCGGGTGCCGTCCACCCGTATGCCGCCGCCCGGCTCGCGCAGCCGCAGCGGCGCCAGGTGGTCGATCGCCGCCCGGAAACCGGTCGCCCAGAGGATCACGTCCGCCTCCACGAACCGCCCCCCGTCGCCCGCCGCGCCCGGGTCCCACACGACGCCGGTCGGGGTGATCCGGTCGAACACCGGCAGCCGGTCCAGGACGCCGCGCGCCCGCGCCTCCCGGACCGCGTCGTTCAACGGCAGCCCCGTCACGCTCACCACGCTGCGCGGCGGCAGGCCCCGGCGCACCCGCTCCTCCACGAGGGCGACCGCCGCCCGCCCCTCGGCCTCGCCGAAAGGCCCCTCGCGGAACACCGGCTCGCGCCGCGTCACCCACGTCGTCCCCGCCGCCACGTCGGCGATCTCCATCAGGTGCTGCGTACCGGAGGCCCCGCCGCCGACCACGACCACCCGCCGCCCGGCGAACGGCCCGGGCCCCGGGTAGTCGGCCGTGTGGAGCTGCCGCCCCCGGAACGTCTCCTGTCCCGGGTAGCGCGGCCAGAACGGCCGGTCCCAGGTGCCCGTCGCGTTGATCAGCGCCCGCGCCGCGTACACCCCCTCGGACGTCTCGACGCGCAGCCGGCCGCCGTCCCCCTCCCGCACCGCCGTCACGTCGACGGGCCGGTGCACCCGCAGGTCGAACGCCTCCTCGTACCGGGCGAAGTACCCGCCGATCACCTCGGCGGACGGACGGCTCGCGTCCGCCCCGGTCAGCTCCATCCCGGGCAGCGCGTGCATCCCGTGCACCCTGCCGTACGTCAGTGACGGCCACCGGAACTGCCAGGCCCCGCCCGGCCCCGGAGCGTGGTCCAGCACGACGAAGTCCCGGTCCGGCACGTACCCGGCGCGCCGCAGGTGGTACGCCGCGGACAGCCCGGCCTGCCCGGCGCCCACGACGACCACGGCCACGTCCCGCACCTCGAAATCGTTCACGATTCCACCAACCACCCGGGCGCGGCGGATCTTCCCGGCCCGCCGAGCGGGCACCATGGAGACATGAGCGACGCATTCACCACCCGCACGCTGAGCATCACCACCGGACACCGCGAGACCGTCCACGACCTGACGGAGGCGTGCGCCGCCTTCCTCGACGAGGTCGCGGCCGGCCGCGACGGCCTGCTGAACGTCTTCACCCCCCACGCCACGACCGGCGTCGCCCTCATGGAGACGGGCTCCGGCAGCGACGACGACCTGCTGGCCGCCCTGCACGCCCTCCTCCCCGCCGACGACCGCTGGCAGCACCGCCACGGCACCCCCGGCCACGGCCGCGACCACGTCCTCCCGGCCCTGGTCCCGCCCCACGCGACGCTCCCGGTCGTCGCCGGCCGTCTGGCCCTGGGCACCTGGCAGTCGGTGTGCCTGGTCGACACGAACAAGGACAACCCGGACCGCACGGTCCGTCTCAGCTTCCTGGGGTAGCCCGCGCTTGGCGGCCCCGTCTCGCCGGTGACGGCGCGCCTCCGGCGCGCCCGTGCCGGACACCCGCCGCCGCACCGCTCCGACCCGAGCGGGCGCGGGCCCCGGGCCGGAGCGGATCGCCCCCTTGTGCGCGCACGAAACCCGCGTGACCGGGCAGACCGCCGAGCCGCCCCTCCGCCTGGACCCGGTCCGGCACGAGGACGCCGTGTACGAGGACCCGACGGCCACCGCCACCGCCGCCGCTCCCGGACGCGGCGCCCCGGCGCCGTGGACACGGCCCGCCGCGGCCCGGGGCGGGGCACGGCCTCCCGAGCGACGGCGCGGACGGGCCCGGGGCGACGGGGGACCGGGCGGCGGCGCGGACGGGACGGGGCCGGGATGAGCGGACCCCGGGATGGTGACGCGGATCCCGGGCCGGGGGGAGCAGGCCCCGGGCCCGGGGTGCGGGCCCCTATCCCCTCTGCCGCGCGCCCCACGCGCCCGGGCGCCGCCGGACGAAGTCGTACGCCTCCGACGCGCGGAACGCGCTCTGGCCGCCCCGGAACAGCAGGCCCGCCCGCTGGAACGCCGGGGCGTCGGCCGTCGCCGGGACGTACGGCACGGCGACGCAGCGCATGCCCGCCGCGTGGGCCGCCTCCGCGCCCGGCGGGGCGTCCTCCACGACGACGCAGTCGGCCGGGTCGGCGCCCAGCCGGCGGGCCGCCTCCAGGAACACGTCCGGCTCCGGCTTGCCGTGCGGGACCTCCTCGGCCGAGACCACCGCCCGGAAGTACCCGGCCAGGCCCGTACCGGCGAGGACCGCCTCGATCGCCGCCCGGGAGGAGCCCGACGCCACCGCCGTCGGCACCCCGTCGGCGTGCAGCCGCTCCACGAACAGCCGCATCTCGGGGAAGACCGCGGTCCCCGCCCGGGCCAGCTCCAGGTAGTGCCGGTTCTTGCCGGCGAGCAGCTCCTCCAGCGGCGCGTCGATGCCGTACTCGGCCTTGAGGGCCTCCAGCGTCTCGCGCGTCCCGATGCCGATGAAGTCGGTGTGCCGCTCCCAGTCGAAGCCGGTGACGCCGTAGCCCGCGAGGAGCCTGCGGCCGGCCTCGTAGTAGTTCGGCTCGCTGTCGACGAGCGTGCCGTCGAGGTCGAAGACGACGGCGGTCACCGCACCTCGCCCCCGCCCGCCCGGGGCGTCCGCGACGCGGCCCGCGACTGCCTTCCCACGGCCTCCACCAGCGGCAGCAGCCGGAACGGCACCCGCTCGCGCAGCGCCACCTCGGTCCGCGTCCGCACGACCCCGGGCAGTTGGATGAGCTGTTGGATGACGTCCTCCAAGTGGGCGTTGTCCCGGGCCACCACCCGGGTCAGGAGGTCCCCGCCGCCCGTGATCGAGAACGCCTCGACGATCTCCGGTACGGCGGCCAGCGCGTCGCCCACCTCGTCGAGGTGCCCCTGGGTCACCTCGACGTGGACGAAGGCGAGCACCGGGTGGCCCAGCGCGGCGGGGGAGAGGAACGGGCCCGTCCCGGTGATCACGCCGTCCCGCTCCAGCCGGTCCAGCCGCGCCTGGAGCGTGCCGCGGGCGATCTTGAGGATCCGCGCGTACTCCCGCACGCTCGTGCGGGGCTGCTCGATCAGCAGCCGGAGGATCCGGGTGTCCAGTTCGTCTATCGGCATGGTCCTTCGCCCCCTTCGTGGCCGGGCGGTCCGTATCGCGACTGTACCAATGGCACCGTGTCCGCCGTCCGGGTCCGGCCGGCGGTCCGATGGGCTCCATATGGGGGAGGGCCGTTTCTGCCCGACTGGCCGAGGAGTTGGCCCAAAATCGCCGGAACCCCGGCCCGAAAGCGGCCGCACACCCCGTGACCACGGTGTCGCCCCTCCGGCTGACGCGCCGGAGGGGCCCGTGTGTCGGACCGGAGCGCCGCGGCGGCGACGAGTACCGTTGACGGCCCATGAGCTGCGGCGTATCACTTTCGGCTAGTGCCGTAACTCTCTTCCTCCAGGGAGGTGTTCCGTCTGTGGCGACGCGACGCGCGTTCCTCGCCGGCTCGACCGCGGTCTTCTCCGCGACCCTCCTGCCCCCCTCTCCCGAAGCACACGCCGAATCCGGGAGCCAGCTCATGCGTGAACCCGAGTTCATCGGAGTCCCCCTCGCCGACGTCCTGCTGCTCGGGGGCACCGTCGCCCCGGGCCCGTCCGGGAAGCAGGCCCTGTGGAACGCGTCGACGGGCAAGCCCGCCCGTCTCAACGCCGTGGATCCCACCACCGGTGACCTGCTGGTCAGCGCGCCGCTGACGGGGGGTGACGGAGCCTGGTCCGTCACCGCGGCCCCCAGCGGCGTGTACGCGGGCACCTACGGAAACGCGCACCTGTACCGCTGGACGCCGGGTTCCGGCGACGTCGCCGAGGACCTGGGCCTCCCGGTGGCCGGCCAGACGTTCATCTGGAGCCTCGCCGCCGACTCCGAGGGCAGGGTGTGGGGCGGTACGTTCCCCGGCGGCAGGGTCTTCCGCTTCGACCCGGCCACCCGCTCCTTCACCGACTTCGGCCAGGCCGTCCCCGGCCAGACGTACGTGCGCAGCATCGCCTGCTCCGGTGGCAAGGTCTACACCGGCTCCTACGCGGCCGCCCACATCGCCGAACTCGACCCGGCCACCGGCGTCTTCACCGAGCTGCCCACCCCGCCCGGGCTCGGCAGCATCACGGGCAAGCAGGTCTACGACCTCAACGCGTACGACAACCGGCTGTACGCCCGGATCGGCTCCGACGCCCCCAGCCCGCTGTTCGTCTTCGACCTCGCCACCCGCACGTGGTCGGACCCCATCCCCGACGCCCACGGCCTGAGCGTCTCCCCGCCGGACGAGAACGGCGGGGTGTACTTCGTGCAGCGGGGCGAGCTGCGCCGCTACGACCCGGCCACGGGGCAGATCACCGGCACCGGCCTGATCCTCGACGGCAAGGTGCAGAACGTGCGCGCGCTCGGCTGGGCCGAACTGGGCCTGCCCGACTACCCGGGCCGGAGCGTCGTCGGCACCCTGTGGCGCGGCGACATGTTCCGGTACAACCCGACCACGGGCGCGCACGCCGTCCTGGGGACGAAGATCCGCAGGGAGCCGATCGACATCCAGGCCATCGCGGCCGGCGGCCGGCGCACCCTGTACGTGGGGGGCTTCCTCAACGGCGGCCTGTCGTCCCTCAACACCTCGACGGGCGCGGTGTCCTTCCACCGCTTCGGCCAGATCGAGGCGATCCTGCGCGACTCCGAGGGCACGGTCTGGATCGGCCAGTACCCCGACGCCCGGCTGTTCCGCTACCGGCCGGACCAGGAGTGGAACAGCCCCGAGTACTCCCCGGGGGGCCCGCCCGGCACCCCGGCCAACCCCGAGGTCGTCCTCACTCTGAAGCCCCAGCTCCAGGCGCGGGCCCGCGCCCTGGCCGAGGTCGACGGGAAGATCGCGGTCGGCACGGTCCCGGAGGGCAACCGCCTGGGCGGCGGCCTGGCCCTGTACGACAAGGACACCGGCGAGTGGACGTTCGTCCGCCACGTCGTGCAGGACATGTCCGTCGTCGCCCTCGCCGCCGACGACGGCGTGGTCTACGGCGGCGCGTCGATCTTCGGCGGCCTCAGCACCACCCCGACCACCCGGAAGACCGGCGCCGCCTTCGCCTGGGACGTCGAGCGCGGTGAGAAGCTGTGGGAGCTGGAGCTCGTCGAGGGGATAGGAGCCGTCAGCGCGATCGAGGTCTTCGGCGGGGTGGTGTGGGCCCTCTCCGGGCACACGCTCTTCGCCATCGACCCGGAGAGCGCGCAGGTCCTCAGGCGCCTGAAGCTCGGCACCCGGAGCAACGACGGCGCGATCGCGGTCAGCCGCCAGAAGCTGTACGTCTCCGTCGACGGCGCGCTGATCTTCCGGATCGACCCGCTCTTCCCCGACCGCGACCCGCGCCTCCTGGTCAACTTCCCGCACCGGCGGCTCGCCGCCCACGAGGGGTGGCTGTACTTCAGCCGCGGCCCGGAGCTCTACAAGGTCGACGTGCGACGCTGAAGCCGCGCCCATTGACAGCCGTTTTCTGCCCGGTTACTTTCGGCCCCGACCGAAAGTGACCGGGCACGCGTATCCTTCTCAGGCCTTGCGGAGGCCCTCCATGACGACAGGCTCCAAGCGCGCCATCACCCCCCTCGCCCTCCTCGCCGCGGCCTCCCTGCTGGCCGGCTGCGGCGGCGACGGCGGGGCCGGAACGAACGACGTCACCGTCTGGATGTACCCCGTCATCGCGGACCCCGAGGTCAACTCCGCCTACTGGGCGCAGATCGAGAAGGACTTCGAGAAGGCCCACCCCGGCACCACGGTCACCGTCGAGCAGCAGCCCTGGGAGAACCGCGACGAGAAGCTCGCCACCGCCTTCGGCAGCGGCAAGGGCCCCGACGTGGTGCTGCTCAACCCGGACCAGGTGCCGCAGTACCTCGCCAGCGGCGCCATCGGCCCCGTCGACAAGGCGGTCGAGGGGGTCAAGGACAAGTTCCTCCCCAACGCCCTGACGGCCCTCACCCACGACGGCAAGCTGTACGCGGTGCCGATCTACCACACCGTCACCACGACGCTGTACAACAAGAAGCTCCTCGACCGGGCCGGCATCACCGAGCCGCCCGCCACCTGGGACGAGGTCAAGGCCGCCGCCCCCAAGCTGAAGAAGGCCGGCGTCGCCACCCTCGACTACTCGGCGAGCAACGAGGCGACCCTCAACCTGAACTTCTACCCGCTCCTGTGGCAGGCCGGCGGCAAGGTGTTCTCCGAGGACGGCAAGAAGGCCGCCTTCAACGGGCCCGAGGGCGTCGCCGCCCTCACCTTCCTCACCGACCTCTACAAGGCGGGCGCCGTCCCCCGGACGGCCCTCACCAACACCAACATCTTCGCCGACCACCCCATGGGCAAGCAGCAGGTCGCCATGGGCTTCTCCAGCACGCTCGCCGACGCCGACCTGGCCCGCAAGGCGTGGGGCGCCGAGAACGTCGTCGTCGGCAAGCCGCTCGGCGACGTCAAGCAGGTCGCCTTCGGAGTCCCCGGCGGCCTGGGCCTCAACGCCGACTCCCGCAACACCGCGGGCGCCGAGAAGTTCCTCGCCTTCATGACGGAGCCGGCCCGCATCCAGAGCCTCGGCAAGGCGAGCGGCTTCCTCTCCCCGCGCACCGACGTGACGGTGCCCAGCGACGCCCCGTACGCCAAGCGGTTCCAGGAAGCGCTGCCGTTCGCCTACCCCGGTGAACCCAGCCCCGTCGCCCGCCAGCTCATGTCCCTGATCGCCCCCGAGATCCAGGCCGCGCTCACCGGGCGCAAGAGCCCCAAGGAGGCCCTGGACGCGGCTGCCGCCCGGGCCGACGACCTGCTGGCACGGCAGCGTTGACGGCGGGCACGGCCGGCGAGCGGACCGCCCCGACCCCCGAACCCGTCCCCGTGCCCGGCCCACCCCTCCCGGCGGACCGCCCGACCCGGCCCGCCCGCCGCCGTGAAGCGCGCGCCGGGCTGCTGTTCGTCGCGCCGATGCTGCTGCTGTTCGCGGTCTTCCGGTTCGGCCCCACGATCGGCGCCGCGTTCCTGTCGCTCACCGACTACCGGCTCAGCGGCGACTGGCGGTTCATCGGCGCCGAGAACTACGCGCGGCTCCTCCAGGACGACCTCTTCTGGTCCAGCCTCGGCGTCACCGCCCTGTACACCCTGTTCTTCGTGCCGCTGACGGTCGGCCTCTCCCTCGGCACGGCCCTGCTGCTGCACCGCGCGGTCTGGCTCCGCGGCTTCTTCCGCGGCGTGTTCTTCCTGCCGTACGTCACCAGCATCGTGCTCGCCGCCGTCATCTGGAAGTGGATCTACGACGTCGAGGACGGCCTGCTCAACGCGGCGCTCGGCGTGCTCTCCCTCGGCCCCGTCGACTTCCTCGGCGACGAGCGGCTCGTCCTGCCCTCCATCGCGGCCACGTCCGCCTGGAAGGGCTTCGGCTACTCGATGCTGATCCTCCTCGCCGGACTCCAGTCCATCCCGCGCGAGGTCACCGAGGCCGCCGTCATCGACGGCGCCACCGGCTGGCGGCGGCTGCGCTGGGTCACGCTGCCGCTGCTGCGCCCCGTGCTGTTCTTCGTCCTCGTCATCGAGGCGATCGGGGCGTTCCAGGTGTTCGACGCGATGTACGTGATGACGGCGGGTGGACCCGTGCGCGCCAGTTACTCGCTCGTGTACCTCCTGTACGACACCGGCTTCAAGTTCTTCGACTTCGGCTACGCGAGCGCGCTGGGGCTGGTCCTCTTCCTGGTGGTCCTGGTGTTCTCCCTGATCCAGCGCCGGCTGATCGGACGGGACGAGTGATGGCGAGACTGCGGCTGCCGGTTCTGCTGTTCCTGGTGGCGCTGGTGACCCTGGCGCCCTTCGTGGTGATGGTGCTGGTCGCGTTCGCGCCGCCGGGCGGGAAGACGCTGCCGGGCGCCTTCGATCTGACGCGGGCCACGTGGGAGAACTTCTCCGCCGTCCTGTCCGGCGCCGACATCACCCGCTGGGCCGCCAACTCCCTGGTGTACTCGCTCGTGTCGGTCGTGCTGATCCTGCTGTTCTCGTCCATGGCCGGGTACGCCTTCGCCAAGAAGCGGTTCCCGGGGCGCGAGGTGCTGTTCTGGTCGTTCCTGGCGACGCTGATGGTGCCGTTCCAGGCGACGCTCATCCCGTACTTCGTCCTCGTCTCGCGGCTCGGCGGCGTGGACACGTACTGGGGCCTGATCGTGCCCACGCTCGCCAACTCGCAGGCCGTCTTCCTGATGCGGCAGTTCATCGCGCAGCTTCCCGACGAGCTGTTCGAGGCCGCGAAGATCGACGGGGCGTCCGAGTGGCGGATCTACACCACCGTCGTCGTCCCGCTCATCACCCCGGTCCTGGCGACCCTCGGCGTCTTCGTCTTCCTGTGGCACTGGAACGACTTCCTGTGGCCGCTGGTCATCGGCCAGTCCTCCGAGATGCGCACCCTCACCGTCGGCCTGGCCACGCTGGAGGGGGAGAACGTGCCCGTCAACCAGATCATGGCCGGGGCGACCATCACGGTCCTGCCCTGCCTGCTGGTCTTCGGCCTCCTCCAGCGCTACCTGACGGACTCCATCGCGACGACCGGCCTCAAGGCCTGACCGTCACGCGGCCCGCAGCCCCGGCAGGACGTCCGTGCCGAACGCCTCGATGGCGCGCAGCGCGTCCGCCTGCGGCATCCCGGGCGGCTGGACGCGCAGGACGACCCCGTCCGCGCCCATCGCCGCGTAATGGCCGAGCCGGTCGGCGCACTCCCCGGGCGAGCCGATCACCGACCGGGCGGCGATGTCGTCCCACTCCTGCGCGTACCGCGCCGCGTCCGCCGAGGTGCGCTTCCAGTCGCCGTACGCGTCGTACAGCCCGCGCAGCGGCTCCTCCAGGGCGGCCCGCGCCGCCTGCGTGGTGGGCGCGCAGTAGCCCTCGCGGCAGACGATGACCTCCGCGCCCAGGCTGGCGGCGCCCCGCGGGTACGCCAGATACTCGGCGATCTTGCCGGGGAGGTCCGCGTCCAGCTCGTTGAACGACGTCGTCCAGCCGTCACACATCCGCGCCGTCCGCTCCAGCGCGGCGGACACCCGCCCGCCGTTCCAGATCCGGGGGCGCGGGCTCTGCACCGGGCGGGGCGACAGGAACGCCCCGTCCAGGGAGGTGAACCGGCCCCGGTGGGTGACCTCGTCCTCGGTCCACAGCCGTGTCACCAGCTCCAGACACTCCTCGAACCGCGGCACCCGCTCGCGCGGCTCCGCGCCGTACAGCGCGAACTCCTCCGGCCGGTAGCCGAGGACGAAGCCGGCCGTCAGCCGGCCGCCGGACAGCACGTCGATGTGGGCGAGGGTCTCCGCGAGCCACACCGGGTGGTACACGGGGGCGATCAGCCCGGCCGTGGCGAGGCCGATCCGCTCGGTGTGCGCCGCGAGGTACGCCAGCGACGTGACGGCCTCGTGGTAGCCGGGGCGGTGCAGGTGCCGCTCGCCGAGCACCACCCACGCGAAGCCCGCCTGCTCCGCCAGCCGCGCCTGTTCCACCGCGTCGGCGAGCCGCGGCCGGTCGGCCTTGTCGGCGTACAGGTTGACGTAGAGGCCGAGGCGCATGGCACCGCTTCCTTCCTTTACGGTCCGGGCCGCAAAGGCTAGCGTGAACGGGCACCGTGGCGACAGACCGTCAGACAGGGGGCCGCCCATGTCCACTCCCGAGGAACTCGCCGGACGGCTGCGCGGCACCGTCCTGCCCGCCGTGCTCACTCCCATGGACGCGTCCGGGGCCGTCGCCCTGCCGGCCCTGCGCCGTTACGCCGAACGGATCGCCGCCGAACGGATCGGCGGCGTCGCCGTGTGGGCGCACACGGGTCGGGGGCTGTACCTGACGGCGGCCGACCGACGGCGGGTGCTGGCGCTGTGGCGGGAGACCGTGGACGTGCCGGTCGTCGCCGGGGCGGGCGTGCCGCGCGCGCTGCGGGGCGCCTCCCTGGAGGACGCCGAGGACGCCGCGGTCTCGATGGCGGCGGAGGCGGCCGAACTGGGCGCCGACGCCGTGATGGTGTACCCGATGGCCCGCCACCACGGGCTGACCGACGCGGTGGAGCGCGCCGTACGGCTCCACGAGCGGGTGGCGGAGGCGAGCGGGCTGCCCGTGCTCGGCTTCTTCCTCCACGCGGAGGCGGGCGGCTACCCGTACTCCCCCGAGCTGGTCCGGCGGCTGCTGGACCTGCCGTCGGCGGCCGGGATCAAGATCGCCACGCTGGACCGGGCGGTGGACTGCCAGGACGCCATCCGGGCGGCGGAACGGGGCCGCGCGCTGGTCGTGACCGGCGAGGACCGCATGTTCGGCCCGTCGCTGATGTGGGGGGCCGACACGGCGCTGGTCGGCATCGCCGCCGCCCGGGCGGGCCTGACCACCGCCGTGCTGGACGCGTGGACGGCCGGGGACGCCGCCGGGTTCCTCCGGGCCTCGGGGCGGCTGGACCGGTTCGCCGAGGCCACGTTCCACGCGCCCATCGAGGGCTACGTGCAGCGGATGCTGTGGGCCGCCGTGTGGGAGGGCGCCATCCCGGAGGAGGCCGCCTTCGACCCGTACGGGCCGCCGCCGTCGGACGCCGAGCGGCGCGCCGTCGTCACCTGCCTGGAACGGCTGGCGAAGGAGGACGACACCGCCGCCTGACCCCGGCGCGGGAACTCACCCGGCCGCCACCCGCTGGTGGGCGCGGCGCAGGGCGCGGGCGATCCGGTCCACGTGCTCCTCCCCGTACGCCTCGCTCCAGGGCAGCGCCAGCAGCGTGCGGCCGATCAACTCCTCGGCGCGCGGGCACAGCCCCGTACGGCCGCCCGGCACCGCCGGATTGGCGTACAGCGGACGCTCCAGGTAACCGGGGAGCGCCGGCACGCCCTGCGCCGCGAGCTCCTTCGCCCAGCGGGCGTTGTCACCCACCAGCAGCGGGAACATCCACCACGCGTGCCCCGCCGGCTCCCCGGCGAGCGCCACCCCCTCCAGCCCCTCCAGCGCGGCGAGCAGCCGCCCGGCCGCCTCGCGCCGGGCCCGCACGACCCCCTCGACCTTGCCGAGCTGGGCCCGCGCCACGGCCGCGACCAGCTCCGGCATCCGGTAGTTGAGGCCCATCTCGCGGTGGACGCGCCCCTCGGAGCGGTCCCAGCCCTTGTCCATGAACAGCCGCATCCGCCGGGCCCGCTCCGGGTCCCCCGTCACGGTGAGGCCGCCGTCGCCCGTCGTGATGTGCTTGAACTGCTGGAGGCTGAAGCACGCCACGTCGCCGGCCGTGCCGAGCAGCCGCCCCGACGCGTCCTCGCCCAGCCACGCCTGCGCGCAGTCCTCGACCAGCGGCAGCCCGTGCCGGTCGCACACCTCCCGCAGCCGCGCCACGTCCGCCGCTCCGCCGAACAGGTGCACGGCGATCACGGCCTTCGTGCGGGGTGTGACCGCGGCCTCCACGGCGTCCGGGTCCAGGTTGCCGTCCCCGGCGCGCACGTCCGCGAAGACCGGCCGCGCGCCCTGCGCCAGGACCGGCGCGATCGTGCCGAAGTCGGAGATCGGCGTCGTCACCACCTCGTCGCCCGGCCCGACCCCGCACGCCGCGACCGCCAGGTGCAGGGCCGCCGTGCCGGAGCTGCACGCCACGGCGTGCGGCCGGCCGTACAGCGCGGCCATCTCCGCCTCCAGCGACCGCGCCTCGGTGCCGAACGCGCTGCACAGCACCGCGGAGTCGAGGACCCGCAGCACCGCCGCGCGCTCCTCCTCGCCGATCGTCCTGCCGCGCGGGTCGAGCATCGTGGGCAAGGGGATTTCCCGTTCGGGCATCGGGTTACTATCCTTCCGCCAGACACGCGGTTATGGCCTGGGCCGAAACTAAGACCCCCGTGGACGGGCGTCAACCAGCCCCACGGAAGCACTCCGCGGCACTTCGGAAGACGAACGGAGACCGGCCGATGGCGCTCACGGTCGGCGTGATAGGCCCCGAGGACCTGGTGGGCAAGGTCGTCGCGGTCGGCGGCGAGACCGGGGCCGCCCGGCTGCACGCCCTCCCGTACCGGCACGAGGACGAGACGCCCGACGTGGTCCGCGCCGCGGGCCCCCGCGTCGACGCCCTGCTGTTCACCGGCGTCGTCCCGCACGCCCTCGCCGCCGGCGCGGGCCTGATCGACCGGCCCGCCATGTACGTCCCGTACAGCGGCGCGACGCTGCTGCGGGCCCTGGTCGAACTGCTCCGGCTGGGTCACGACGTGTCCCGCGTCTCCATCGACACGCTCGGCCGCGCCGACGTGACGGAGACGCTCATCGAGGCCAAGCTGCCCACCGAGCACGTCCGCGTCCTGCCGTACCGGCCCGGCCTCACCTCCCAGGACCTCGTCGACTTCCACCTCGCCGCGCACGACCGGCACGGCACCACGGTCGCCCTCACCTGCCTGGGCTCCGCCTACCACCGGCTGGAGCACCGCCTCCCCGCCGTACGGCTCGCCCCGTCCCGCCACTCCATACGCGCGACCCTGCGGGCGCTCGTCCTCGCCACCACCGGCGCGCACAGCGGCGACGCCCAGGTCGCCCTCGGCATCGTCGACCTGCCGGCCGCCGACGAGGAACTCGCCGCGGACCTCGCCGTCCTCGGCGGCAGTCTCGCCGGACTGCCGGACGGCGGCCGTCTCGTGGTGACCACGCGCGGGGCGCTGGAGAAGGCCACCGACCAGTTCACCCGCCTGCCCTTCCTCGACGGGCTCGCCGCCCGGCACGGCACCGCCCACGTCGGCTTCGGCCTCGGCCGTACCGCCGCCGAGGCGGAGGCGCTGGCCCGGCGGGCCGTGAACCGGGCCCGCTCCGTCGGACCGGTCGCCGGCGTCGTCTGCATGAAGGACGACATCGACATCGTCATCGCCCACGACACGGCGGGTGGCGCCCGGCCCGCCGCGGCGGAGAGCACCGGGCTGCTAGCCCGGCGCGCCGGCCTCGACCCGCGGACGCTGGAGCGGCTGCGGGAGCTGGTCGCCGCCGAGGAGGGGCCCGGCATCACCGCACACCGCGTCGCCGAGCACCTGGACGTCCAGCAGCGCACCGCCCGGCGCATCCTCAAGCGCCTGGAGCGCGCCGGGGTCGCCGTCCCCGTCGGCAGCCGGCAGGAAGGACGCACCGGCCGCCCGCCCATCGTCTACCGAGTACGTCTCTAGGCCCGACGCCCCGGTGGCGGGGGCCGTGACCCGGAGGAGCCGCGTGAAGATCGACTCGATTCGCAGCCATGTCGTCGAGGCCCCCTACCGACGCCCCTTCGCCATCAGCAGCGGGACCAGCCCCCACCTCGTCAGCCTCGTCGTCGAGGTGCGCGCCGACGACGGCGCCACCGGGTACGGCGAGGCGTCGCCCATGACCGCGTACACGGGGGAGACCCTCGACGGGCTGCGCGCCGCGCTCACCGGCCACGTCGCCCCCGCCCTCGTCGGCCGCGACCCGCGCGACCTCGCCGGCGCCCACGCCGCCATGGACGCGGCCATCCGCGGCCAGCACCTGGCCAAGGCCGCCCTCGACCTCGCCCTGCACGACCTCGCGGGCCGCGCCGCCGGCTGGCCGGTCCACCTGCTCCTCGGCGGACGGCTGCGCACCGAGGTGCCCACCGCCTGGGTGGTCGGCCTCGGCACGCCCGAGGAGATGACCGAGGAGGCCGCCGAGTACGCCGCGCGAGGCTTCACCCACATCAAGGTCAAGGGCGGCGAGGACCCGGACCGCGACGTGGAGCTGGTCCGCGCCGTCCGCGCCGCCGTCCCGGACGGCGTCGAGCTGTCCCTCGACGCCAACGAGGGCTACGACCCGTCCACCGCCGCCCGCACCGTGGCGCGGCTCGGCGAGGAGGGCCTCGACCTGGTCGAGCAGCCGCTGCCCCGCTGGGACCTCGCCGGGATGGCGGCGCTGCGCGGCCGCGGCGGCCCCCGGGTGATGGCGGACGAGTCGCTGCAGTCGCTGCACGACGCCATGGAGATCGTCCGGCGCGGCGCCGCCGACGTCCTCAACATCAAGGTCCTCAAGGTGGGCGGGCTGCACCGGGCCCGCCAGGTCGCCGCGCTCGCGGAGGCCGCCGGCCTCGCCGTGAAGATCGGCTCCATGCCGGAGCTGGGCGTCGCCACCCTCGCGGCCGTCCACCTCGCGGCCGCGCTGCCCCACGCCACCGTCCCCGCCGACCTCGTCGGACCCCTGCTCGTCGAGGACGAACCGCTCGCGCCGGCGGCCTTCGCCGGAGCGGCGGACACCGGACGGGTCGCCCTGCCCGACGCCCCCGGCCTCGGCCACCGGCTGTCGGAGCTGCCCGGCCGCCCGTGACCGCCGCGGACCGGCCGTGCCGCGGCCTGGTCCGTTGGCCTCCCGATGGCCGACCAGGGCGGGGTTTCGCTGGTCCGATGGCTCAGTGACCGGCGCCTGGGTTGAGCCAGTGCCGCCCCGGGTGCTTCTCTTGTCGTATCCACGTATCAGCGGCGCCGCGCAGCGCCGGACGGCAACGAGGCCGGATCCGGACCGCGGCGCCTTCGTCGTGCCTGCGGACGCCCACCACCCCCGGGCGCCCCCGCGGCCGGCGAGAGCAACACAGGGGGGCGGCACCACCGTCATGAAGAGGATCTTCGTGGCCCCGGACCCGGGGCACCTCAGGCTGAGGAACGCGACCCGTGCCGTCCTTGGCATCGGGCTCGCCGTCGCGGCCGCCGAACTGGCCGGTCTGTCGCTGACCGCGTCCATCACCGGCGGACTCGCCGCGCTGCTCGCCCTCTTCACCGTCATCGACGGCACCGTCCGCGCCCAGCGGGCCACCACCGCGCTGTTGCCCGCCGCCGGATTCCCCACCCTCGCCCTCGCCACCGTCCTGCACGACCTGCCCCTCGGCCGGGACGCCGCGTTCCTCGCCGTCGTCTTCTGCGGCGTCTACGCCCGGCGCTGGGGGCCGCGCGGCCACGCGCTCGGCATCTTCGCGTTCATGCAGTTCTTCGTGGTGCAGTTCCTCCACGCCACCCCGGCGCAGCTCCCCGAGCTGTACGCCGCCGTGGGCATCGCCCTCGTCGTGGCCGGCGCCGTGCGGTTCGCCCTGTGGCCGATCGAACGCCGGACCCCGCCGGCCGCCGTGCCCGCGCCGCTGCCCGGACGCGGACTGGCCCGGCCGACCACCCGGCAGGCGTTCCAGACCACCGTCGCGTGCGCCTTCGCCCTGGCCGGGGGCCAGGTCCTCTCGGAGGAGCGCTGGTACTGGGCGGTCGGAACCACCTGGTGGATCTTCGTCAACACCGCGTCGCGCGGCGAGACCCTGGTACGGGGCTTCCGGCGCGTCGTGGGCACCGTCCTCGGCATCCTCGCCGGCCTGGTGGTCGCCCTGCCGCTGCACGGGGCGCCCGCCCCGACGGCGGTCCTCGTCGCCGTGTGCGTCTTCGGCATCTTCTACACGGCCCCCGTCTCGTACAGCTGGATGATGCTCGCCGTGACGGTGATGGCCGGGCTCCTGTACGGGCTGCTCGGCGTGCTCACCCCGGGCCTGCTGGTCCTGCGGGCCGCCGAGACCGGGGTCGGCGCGCTGTTCGCGGCGCTCGCCGTGACCTTCGTCCTGCCGGTCACCACGCACGCCACCAACGACGCCTGGATCCAGCGCGCGCTGCTCGCCGTGCGCCGCTGCACCGCCGAGGCCGCCGAACGGCTCGCCGGCTCGCCCACCGCCGACCCGGCCCCGCACGCCGCCGAGCTGGAGGTGCTGCTGGGGCGCGTACGGCTGGCCCTGGCACCGCTCGTGCACCCGCTGAGCCCGTTCGGCGACCGCAAGGCCCGCGCACGCCAGGTGCTCGCCCTGCTCGACGACTGCGCGCGCGAGGTGCGGGGGCTGGCCGCGGTGGCCGCCGACCCGGACGCGGGCCACGACGCCCGGCTCGCCGCGGCGTGCTGGCGGGTCGAGGCCGCCGTGGAGGCCCTGCTCACGCGCGAGCGGGCACGCGACGCCGCCGACCGCGAGACCGCCGCGGCGGCCCCCGCCGCCTTCGCCCCCTCGGTGCCCGTGACACCCCCGGCCGCGCCGGCGCTGGCGCACCTGCACGGCCTGGAGCGGCTGCTCGCCGAACTCGACGGGCCGCTGCGCACGGCGCCCCGTTCGTCGCTGGTGCGCTCCTGACACGCCGCGCCCCCGCCTGACGGGCCTGGTCTGGACCACGGCTGCTAGCGTCGTCCCCGCAACGCCAGGAACGGCCACTGGGGAGGGGCAGCGGTGGAGCGGTACGGGGACCGGGGCACGCGGCGGGCGACCGCCGACAGGACGGACGACGGCACGGCGCCGGGGGGCGCGACGCCCGGCCGTACGGCGCCCAGCGGCACGGCGCCCGGTGGCGCGGTGCCCGGCCGTGCGGTGAACGGTGGTACGGCGCCGGGGAGCGCGGCGTCCGGTGGCGCGGTGCCTGGCCGTGAGGCGTCCGGCGGTGTGGCGCCCGGCCGTGCGGTGGACGGCGGTACGGCGCCGGGGGGTCCGCCCGCGCCGCGACGGGCCTTCATCGGTTCCTTCACCTCCGCGGGGGGCCACGGCGTCACCGCCGCCGCGGTCGACGGGGCGACCGGCGCCCTGACTCCCACCGGCGCCACGGACGCGGTCGCCGACCCGTCCTTCCTCGCCCTCGGGCCCGGCGCCGCCGTGCTGTACGCGGTCTCCGAGAGCGACGAGGGCGCCGTCGCCGCGTTCGACGTCACCGGTCCGGCGCCCCGTCTGATCGGCGCCCCCGAACCCGTGCGCGGGGCCGGGCCGACCCACCTCGCGTACACCGCCGGCCACGTGGTGGCCGCGCACTACGGCTCCGGCGGCGTGAGCGCCCAGCCGGTCCGCCCGGACGGCGCGCCGGGCCCGGTCACCGGGCTCCTCCGGCACCGGGGCAGCGGGCCCGACCCGGACCGGCAGGCCGCCCCGCACGCCCACCAGGTGCGGCCCTCGCCGGACGGCCGCTGGCTGCTCACCGTGGACCTCGGCACCGACTCCGTACGCGTCTGCGCCCTCGACGGGACCACCGGGGCGCTCACCGTCCACGGCGAGACGCCCCTGCGCCCCGGCAGCGGGCCGCGCCACCTCGCCTTCCACCCGGCCGGCGGCCACGTGTACGTCCTGGCGGAGCTGACGCCGACCCTCACCGTGTGCCGCTGGGACGGCCGTACGGGCGCCCTCGAACCCGTGGCGGAGGTGCCCGTGCGGCCGGCGGGCGCGGCGGGGCCGGGCTACCCGTCCGGGCTCGCCGTGAGCCCCGACGGGCGGTTCGTGTGGGCCGCCGTGCGGGGTGACGACACCGTCGCCGTCCTCCAGCTCGACGGGGACGGCGAGCGGCCCCGCCTGGTCGCCGCGGTGCCCTCCGGCGGCCGCTGGCCGCGCGACCTCGTCGCCGACCCGCGGGGGCGGCGGCTGTACGTGGCCAACGAGCGGTCCGGCGACGTGACGTGGTTCGACGTCGACCCGGTGACCGGCGTCCCGTCCCGCGCGGGCGCGGTGGCCGCCCCGGCCGCCTCCTGCGTGGTCCTCGCCTGAACGCGGGAGGGCCCGCGCGGCGCGGTCACGCGCGGCGCGGGCCCTCCCGTACGGGTCCCTCCCCGGCCGGGCCGGTCAGCGGACCGGAACCCCCTGCTGCTGCTGCGGGGAGATGCCCAGCACCGTCATGTAACCCGACAGCACCAGCCTGCCGACCGCCGGGTACGCGCCCAGCGGCTCGGCGACCGGGCAGTTCGCGGCCCCGGCCGCCGCGTCCAGCAGCTCCCCGGCCAGCTCCGGGCCGACCAGGTACGGGGCGACCGCGAGCTGCGCCGAACCGGAGTCGCGCAGCTGCGCGGCGACCGCCGCCACCGACCCCTCCTGGTCCAGGGCCGCCGCCATCACCGGCACGGCCAGCCGCGCCGCCAGCAGCATGCCCGTGATCCCGGCCGCCTGGACGGCCTCGGCGCCGCCCGTCGTCGCCAGCACGATGCCGTCCGCCGCCGTCGCGACCGTGAACAGCCGCGCCCGGTCGGCGCGCGCCAGGCCCGCCTCGGAGAGGCGCACGTGCAGCGCCTCGGCCAGCAGCGGATGCGGCCCCAGCACGTTGGCCAGCTCGGCCGGCGCGCCGCTGTCGGCGACGGCCTGCCGTATCCGGCCCATCAGCACGGCGTCCGGGCCGACCAGCAGCGGCACGACGACCGCGGCCGGGCCCTCGGGCTCGGCGACCTCGCGGCCGGCCGCCCTGGCCAGCTCGTACCGCTCCACGCGGAGCGCCGCGGCCCGCCGCAGCACCCCGGCCAGCGACACGTACTCGGCGTCGTCCCCGTCGAGGAAGCCGATCGCGGCCTCCAGACCGGGCAGCTCGGAGCGCGCGATGCTCACGAGTTCTTCCGCCAGGCCGCGCGCGGCGGCGGAAGGCTCACCGGGGACGGCGAGGACGAGTGCGGGCGCGCCCTCGGGGGCCGCCAGGGGTTCGGGGCGACGGTGCCGCCCGGGCTGGCGGGGGCGTGGCATTCGTACAGGCAGGCCAGCGGGCCCAGTGGGGGAGCTCATGGCGCCGCATGCTACTGGTTTTGACCGCCCCGCTGTTCGGGGAGGGGGCATTGCCGCCCCCAATGGGCAGTTTGTCGGAAGAGTCGCTCAGTTGCCGTATGTGTCCAGCAGGCCGGGCTCGCGGGGCAGGGCCGGCGCGTCCGCGGCGAGCGCGGCGGCGATCGCCAGCGCGCCGGACAGCGGGTCGCCGGCAGCCGACACCGTCCGCGCGCCGGGGAGTTGACGCGCCAGCTCCTCGCGCAGGGGTACGAGCAGGGGGTCGCCGAGCCGGAACAGACCGCCCGTCAGGGCCACGTCGCCGGCGCCCCCCGCCGGGTGCACCGCGGCCGCGGCCTCCGCGATGTGCCGTGCCGCGCGCGCGAGGACGCCCGCCGCGACCGGGTCGTCCGCCGCGTGGCGGGCCACCTCCGGGGCGAACGACGCGAGGACGGCGGCCCGGTCCGGGCGCGGGTACAGCCGCCCGGGCAGCCCGGCCACGGGCCCGAACAGGGCCTCGGCGCGGGCCAGGAGGGCGGGGGAGCCGCCGCGCCGCCCGTCGTGGGCGCGCAGCGCCGCCTCCAGGCCGGCCCGGCCGATCCACGCGCCGCCGCCGCAGTCGCCCAGCAGGTGCCCCCACCCGTCGGCGCGGCGCCAGCGCACCAGGTCGGTGCCGAGCGCGACGAGCCCGGTGCCCGCGGCGACCACGGTGCCGGGCGCGCGGCCCAGGGCGCCCGCGTAGGCGGTCACGGCGTCGGAGGCCAGCGCGAGCCGTCGCACGCCCAGCGCGTCGCGCAGCGCACCGGGCAGCACGGCCCGCAGCCGGTCCCCGAGCCCCGCCATCCCGGCGGCCCCCACGGCGACGGCGCCGGGCCGTCCGCCCGCCCCGGCCCGGTCCAGCAACTCCCGGGCGGCGGGCACCAGCCGCTCCACCAGCCACCCGGCGTCGATCCCGCCGGGCCCGGTGGGCACGGGGGTGCCGAAGGCCCGCGCGGCCACCGGTCGGGCCGAGGGGCCCGGCGCGGCGCCACCGGCCGGCCGGGCGGGGGCGTCCACCGCCGCGAGGGCGACGCGGAAGCCCGAGCCGCCCGAGTCGACGCCCAGGACCCACACGCCGCCCGGGGTCACGGGAGGCGCCAGTCGACCGGCTCCGCCCCCTGACGCAACAGCAGGTCGTTCACCCGGCTGAACGGGCGCGAACCGAAGAAGCCGCGGTCCGCCGACATGGGGGAGGGGTGCGCCGACTCGATGGCCGGAAGGTCGCCCAGGAGCGGGCGGAGGTTGCGGGCGTCGCGCCCCCACAGCACCGACACGAGCGGCTTGCCGCGCGCCGCGAGCGCCTTGATGGCCTGCTCGGTGACCTCCTCCCAGCCCTTGCCGCGGTGCGCGCCCGGCTTGCGCGGGACCGTCGTCAGGGCCCTGTTGAGCAGCAGCACCCCCTGCCGTGTCCAGGGCGTCAGGTCGCCGTTGGACGGCCGGGGCAGGCCCAGGTCGGCGTGGAGTTCGCGGAAGATGTTCTCCAGGCTGCCCGGCAGCGGCCGCACGTCCGGCGCGACCGAGAAGCTCAGCCCCACCGCGTGCCCCGGGGTCGGATACGGGTCCTGGCCGACGATCAGGACTCTCACCTCGTCGAACGGCTGCTGGAACGCGCGCAGGACGTTCGGCCCGGCCGGTAGGTACGTACGCCCCGCGGCGATCTCCGCGCGGAGGAAGTCCCCCATCGCCGCGACGCGTTCGGCCACGGGGGCGAGGGCTTCGGCCCAGCCGGGCTCGACGATTTCTCTCAACGGTCTTGCTGCCACGGCCGTCACTCTACTGGCGCAGCCCGCCCCCGCCGTCACCCGACGACCGCCGCCCGCACGCACAGCACGTCCGGGAGGTGCGCGGCCAGTTGCCGCCAGCTGTCGCCGTCGTCGGCGCTCGCGAACACCTCGCCGTTGCGGTTGCCGAAGTAGAGGCCCGCCGGGTCGGCGCCGTCCGTGCACATCGCGTCGCGCAGCACCGTGCCGTAGTGGTCGTCCTCCGGAAGGCCCCGCGTCAGCGCCTCCCAGCCGCCGCCCGCGTCGCCCGTCCGGTACACCCGGCAGCGGCGACCCGCCGGTACGCGGTCCGAATCGGCGGTGATCGGGAAGACGTACGCCGTGTCCGCGTGCCTCGGGTGCGCGACGACCGCGAAGCCGAAGTCGGACGGCAGCCCGGCCCCGATGCCGGTCCACGTGGCGCCGGAGTCGTCACTGCGGTACACGCCCCAGTGGTTCTGGAGGTAGAGCCGGTCGGGGTCGCCGGCGTCCTGCGCGACCTTGTGCACGCACTGGCCGAACCTCGGCCGCGGATCGGGCAGGAACACCGCCGAGACCCCGTCGTTCGACGGCGACCAGGTACCGCCGCCGTCGCGCGTGCGGAACACCCCGGCCGCCGACACCGCGACCGTCACCGCGTCGGGGTCGCGCGGGTCCGTCACCACCGTGTGCAGCGCCTCACCGCCGCCGCCCGGCTGCCACCGCGACCGCGTCGGGTGCTCCCACAACGGTCTGACCAGCTCGAACGTCTCGCCCTCGTCGTCCGACCGGAAGAGCGCCGCCGGTTCCGTGCCCGCGTACACCACGCCGGGCGCCGCCGGGCCCGCCGGGTGCAGCTGCCAGACCCGCTCCAGCGACGCGCCCGTGTCCCGGGGGAACCTCACGGGCGCCTCCGCCGGCTCCGACCACGTGGCCCCCAGGTCGTCGGAGTGGAACACGGACGGCCCCCAGTGCGCGCTGTCCGCGCCCACCAGCAGCCGGGGCACGGCCCGGCGCAGGTCGACACCGACCGCGTACACGGCCTGCGCGGGGAAGTGGGGTCCGTCGAACTCCCACCGGCCGCCGCGTCGGCGAGCGGTGAAGAGGCCCTTGCGCGTGCCCACGGTCAGCAGTACGTCGGTCATGGCCCACACCTCCAGGACGTCCTTGACGCCTTCGTCGCGGATACGGGCCAGTCTGCACCCGCCCACCGACAACGGCCGCCGGAGCGCCGTCCCCGCAGGTCGGCGCCGTGCACCCGGCCGCCCGGCCCGGCGCGAGGCACGTCCGGCGCCCGTGCGGCCGGGGAGCCGGCGCCCTACGGCCGCCCGCCCTCCGGGGGCGAGCCCAGCTCCCAGTCGAGGCCGTACCGCTGGAACAGCTCCGCCCTCAGCCGGGCGGGCGACATCGGGGCGCCCGGCAGCAGCACGGCGAAGACGGCGCCCATCAGCAGCGCCCGCAGCAGCGGGTAGTCCGCGTCCAGGTCGCGCGCCCCGTACCGCGCGAGCGTGTCCCGCAGGAGCGCGGCGAGCCGCTGCTGCTCCGGGCAGCGCACGAACCCCTCCGCCTGGAGGATCCCGGCCATGTGCGTCCGCATCAGCAGCGGCTGTTCCACCGCCAGGCCGAGGACCGCGTCGATCGCCCGGGCCAGCCGTTCGCGCCCGTCCTCGGTGCGCGGCTCGCGCTCCAGGGACGACGCCAGCGTCATGTGCATCAGGCGGTGGACGGCGGACTGGAGCAACTGGCGCTTGCCGGGGAAGTAGTACGAGACGAGACCGCGCGCCGAACCGGCCCGGTCGGCGATGTCCGCGAGCGTCGTCGCCTCGTACCCGCGCTCGGACACGAGGTCGACCGTCGCCTGGAGGAGCCGCTCGCGGGACCTCCGGCGGAGTTCTGCATTGACCGATGCGCTCCGCGGGGACATGCTTGACTCCTGCGTTGATTGGCTCTCAGCCAATATACTCAGAGCGTCCTCGCCGACACACAGCGCCTCGTCGGCCGGGAGGGTGTGTCACGCGGACCGGGCGACGCGGGGGATCGTCCGGTCCGTGATGGCACCGGACGGACGGATCGGCCCGGCGCACGCCCCGGCCGCATGTGCCGCTCGTGCGGCGCCTCGCACCGGCGGGGCCGGGCCCCCGTCCCCACACGCCGGACCGGTGCGCCGCGCAGCCGCGGCGCTCCTTTCAGTGCGCCCCGCGCCCCGCCGGGGCCCCCAGCGCCGTCGTACGCCCCCGCGCCGCCGTCCACCGCTCGTACGCCCCGGCCGCCGCCGCCACCAGACAGGCGCCCAGCAGCCAGCCGGCCAGCACGTCCGAGGGCCAGTGGACCCCCAGGTACACCCGGGTCAGGCCCACCCCGGCCGTCGACACGACCCCCGCCACCACCACCGGCCGCACCAGGGCCCGCCGCGCCGTCCGCGCCGCCGCCCACCACAGCAGCCCGCACACGACGGCCGCGGTCATGGCGTGCCCGGACGGGAACGCCGCGAACTCCGCCGAGTCCACCGGGTCCGACCACCGCGGCCGCTCCCGACCCACCAGCGCCTTGACACCCTGCTGCACCGCGGCCGCCACCCCGCACACGACCACCAGCAGCCCCGCGGGCCCCGGCTCACCGGCCCGCCACAGGGCCACCGCCACCACCACCAGCAGGATGCGCAGCGTCAACGGGTCCCACACCCAGTCGGACAGCACCCGCATGCCCTCCGTCAGCACCGGACGGCGCACCGCCGTCAGGTGCAGTTCCTCCACCACCGCCCGGTCGAAGGCGATCAGCGGCGCCCAGGCGACGGCCACGAGAAGCAGCAGCGCCACGGTCGCCGCGCCGCAGCCCACGGCCACGGCACGGAGGAGCGGGAAACGGGCGGGGGACGGGGCGTGTACGGGGGGAGTCATATCGGGATCCTGCCCGGGGATCGCGCGGGCAGACCGCCGACAGGGCCGGCCGCGTCGACGCCGTCCGCGCCGGTGCCGGTCGTATCGACGCCGGCCGTACCGGCGCCGGTCGCGTCGGCGTCGGTGGCTTCGGTGCCGCCCGTTCGGCCCCGGTCAGGACAGCGCGCTCAACCCGGGCGCCAGCGCCACGAGCAGCGGCACCGCCGGTACGAGCGCGGCCGCCGCCGTCAGCCGCAGCCGCCGCCCCGGCGTGAGCCGCGGCTCCGCCGCCAGCAGCCGCGTCACCCGCCGCGGCACCTCGGCGTGGGGCGCCGGGCACGGCCCGAACGCGCCCCGGTCCTCGTTCAGCCCGACCAGCGCCAGCGCGATCGTCAGCCGCCCGAACCGCTTCGACGCCGAGTCGTCCGCGGCCAGTTCCACCAGTCGGTGCATCTCCGCGCGGAACGCCGCGAACACCGGGACGCGCGGGAACCCCGACGCCAGCGCCGCCGCGCAGTGCAGCAGCCAGTCGTGCCGCGCCCGCGCGTGCCCCTCCTCGTGGGCGAGCACCGCGTCCAGTTGGCGCCCCTTCAGCCGCCGCAACGCCGCCGTGGTGATGATCAGCCGGGGCCGCGCACCCGGCAGCCACCAGGCGTCGGGCCGGTCGCCCTCCAGCAGCACCAGGGGCTCCGAACCCGGCTCCTCACCCGGCAGCAGCGGCGCCCGCACCAGCAGTTCGGCGCGCCGTCGCCTGCGCCACGCCCGGGCGTCGCGGACCTCGCGGGTGAGCATCGCCCCGGTCCACAGCCCGCCGCACGCCAGCAGCACCGCGAGCGCCGCCGACCAGGGGCCCAGCGCCCCCAGGGCGTACGCCTCCACGACCGCGGCCGGCGCCGTGGCGAACACCTGGCCGCGCACCACCTGCCAGGAGGCCGCCGCGCTGAACGTCATGGACAGCGCGAAGCTCAGCAGCACCGCCGCCACCACGCACTGCCAGACCCACAGCGCGACGATCGGCTCGCGTTCCGGCCAGTCGGCCCGCGCGAGCAGGCGCGGGGCCACGACGGCGACCAGCACGCCGAGCGCGAGCAGCGCGAGGGAGACCCACATGGCGTCAGCCTATGAGCGTGGCGCCGCCCATCGGCCCGCGCGGACACGGAAGTGACGCACGCCACGGCCCTTCCGCCCTCCGTGGCGCCCCGTGTCCGCCCCGGGGGAGCAACGGGCCCGGGAAGAGGGGCGCGTTAGGCTCGTGGCCGAACGACACGCCGAGGGAGAACGCCCACGATGGACACCGCACCGCCCCGGGAGGCCCGGGAGACCTACCGCGACGCCGTGGAGGCGGACGTCCCCGCGCTCGTCGCCCTCGTCGAGTCCGCCTACCGCGGTGACGCCAGCCGCGCGGGCTGGACCACGGAGGCCGACATCCTCGACGGCCGGCGCACCGACCACGACGGCGTCCGCGCGGTCATCACCACGCCCGGCTCCCGGCTCGTCGTCGTCGAGCGGGACGGCGACCCCGTCGCCTGCTGCCAACTGGAGCACCGCGGCGACGCCGCGTACTTCGGGATGTTCGCCGTCCGCCCCGGGCTGCAGGGCGGCGGGCTCGGCCGGCGCGTCCTCGCGGAGGCGGAGCGCCTGGCCCGCGAGGAGTGGGGCGTGCGGGAGATGCACATGACGGTGATCTCCGTGCGCGACGAGTTGATCGCCTGGTACGAGCGGCGCGGCTACCGCCGTACGGGACGGATGACGCCGTTCCCGTACGGCGACGAGCGCTTCGGCGTGCCGCGCCGCGACGACCTGGAGTTCGAGCTGCTCGTCAAGGAGCTGGGCTGACCCCGCCGGCCGGTTCGGGAGCCCTGCCGGGCCCCTGCTCCGTGCGGAAGTCCAGCCGCCCGTCCGCCACGCCCACGTGGACCCGGCCGCCCTCGGAGAGCCGGCCGTCGAGCAGCAGCCGCGACAGTTGGTTGTCCACCTCGCGCTGGATCGTGCGGCGCAGCGGCCGGGCGCCGTACTCGGGCTCGTAGCCCCGCCGGGCCAGCCAGTCGACGGCCTGCGGGGCGAAGTCCACGGACACGTGCTGCGCCCGCATCCGGCGGCGGGTGTCCTCCAGCAGCAGGTCGGTGATCTGCCGGAGCTGCGGCTCCGTGAGCCGGCGGAAGATGACGATCTCGTCGATGCGGTTGAGGAACTCGGGCCGGAAGTGCTCGCGCAGCGGCCGCAGCACCCGGTCGCGGGCCGCCTCCTCGTCGTCCACCGCGTCCGCGCCGAAGCCGAGCACGCCGCGTCCGGTGCCGATGGCCTCTGAGCCGAGGTTGCTGGTCATCACGACGACCGTGTTCTTGAAGTCGACGGTGCGGCCCTGCGCGTCGGTCAGCCGCCCGTCGTCGAGCACCTGGAGGAGGATGTTGAAGACGTCCGGGTGCGCCTTCTCCACCTCGTCGAGGAGGAGCAGCGAGTACGGGTGCCGGCGCACCGCCTCCGTCAGCTGCCCGGCCTCCTCGTGGCCGACGTACCCGGGCGGGGCGCCCACCAGCCGACTGACGGTGTGCCGCTCCTGGAACTCGCTCATGTCGAGCCGCACCATGCGCTCCTCGCTGCCGAACAGCGCGTCGGCGAGGGCGCGGGCCAGCTCGGTCTTGCCGACGCCGGTCGGGCCGAGGAAGAGGAAGCTGCCGATCGGGCGGCGCGGGTCGGCGAGACCCGCCCGGGAGCGCAGCACCGCCTCGGAGACGACGGAGACCGCCTCGTCCTGGCCGACGACCCGCTCCCGCAGGTGCTGCTCCAGGCCGAGCAGCCGCTCCTTCTCCTCCTGGGTGAGCCGGCTGACGGGGATGCCGGTCTGCCGGCTGATGACCTCCGCGATGTCCTCGGCGGTCACCTCCAGCACGCGGTCGTCCCGCATCAGCGGCTCGCCCCGGCCCGCCTTGATGCGGTCCTGCAGCTCCTGGATGCGGTCGCGCAGTTCGGTCGCCCGCTCGTACTGCTCGGCGGCGACGGCCTGGTCCTTGTCGCGGACCAGTTGCTCGGCCTCCCGTTCCAGGGCCCGCACGTCGGTGTCCTGCGATCGGGAGCGCAGCCGGACGCGCGCTCCCGCCTGGTCGATCAGGTCGATGGCCTTGTCGGGCAGGAACCGCTCGGTGAGGTAGCGGTCCGACAGCTCGACGGCGGCGCGCAGCGCGTCGTCGGTGTAGCGGACCTGGTGGTGCGCCTCGTACCGGTCGCGCAGCCCGCGCAGGATCTCCAGGGCGTCCTCGGGGCTCGGCTCGGGGACGAGGATCGGCTGGAAGCGGCGGGCGAGGGCGGCGTCCTTCTCGACGTGGCGGCGGTACTCCTCCAGCGTGGTCGCGCCGATGACGTGCAGCTCGCCGCGGGCGAGCGCGGGCTTCAGGATGTTGCCGGCGTCCATGGAGCCGCCCTCCGAGCCGCCTCCGCCGCCCGCACCGACGACCGTGTGGAGCTCGTCGATGAAGAGGACGAGTTCGCCGGAGTGGGCCCGGACCTCCTCGATGATGGCGTTCATCCGCTCCTCGAAGTCGCCGCGGTAGCGGGTGCCGGCGACGATGCCCGTCATGTCGAGGGCGACGACGCGCCGGCCGAGGAGCGTGTCGGGCACGTCGCCGTCGGCGATGCGCTGGGCGAGGCCCTCGACGACGGCGGTCTTGCCGACGCCGGCGTCGCCGATGAGGACGGGGTTGTTCTTCCCGCGCCGCGACAGCACCTCGACGGTCTGCTCGATCTCCGACTCCCGGCCGATGACCGGGTCTATGCGGCCGGCGCGGGCTATGTCGGTGAGGTCGCGCCCGTACTTGTCCAGGGTCGGCGTGCCGTGCTGGGGCGCCGGGCGCTGGTCGGCCGCGTTGTTCTCCCACCCGCCGGACGGCCCGCCGCGCGGGGTGGGCGTGCGGGACGGCGGGCCGGGGACGGAGCCGGGGTCGAACCGGGCGGCGCGCAGGATGCGGCCGGCCGCCGAGTCCGGGTTGGCGGCCAGCGCGGCGAGGACGTGCTCGGGCCCGATGTAGGAGGCGCCGATGTTCCTCGCCAGGTCGTGGGCGTCGAGGAGGGCGCGCTTGACGGCGGGCGTGACGGCGATCCGGGCCTGCGGCGGGCCCTCGCCGGCCGTGCGGTCGATCTCCGCGGCCAGCTCGTCGGGGTCGGCTCCGGCCCGGACGACCAGGTCGCGCGTCGGCTCGGTGTCGAGCGCGGCGCGCAGCAGGTGCTCGGTCTCCAGGTCCGCGCTGCCGTGCTCGGCGGCGTACGTGGCGGCGTCGTCCACCATGCGGCGGGCGGGCTCGCTCATCATCCGCGCGATGTCGATGTACCGGGGTCCGCGCCGGGCGGCCGGGGAGGCCGGGGTGCCCCCGAACAGCCGGCCCAGGAACTCACTGAACGGGTCGGGGCCGAAGCCCTCGGGGCCGAGGAATCCATTGCTCATAAATGACCGTCCCAGTTGTCCCAGTACGTCACTGTCCGTTCGGTTTTCATGCCAGTCGTGGCGAAATCCAGCCACGCGGGTTCCCCCGGGGGGATCCGTTACACCCGTGGGTCACGTGGCAACCCGGACGATATGGCCGATGTGACCGTCCCAACCCCACGAGACGGGAAAAACGTCGGTGACCACGGGGGGTGGGCAGGATAATTTCCGCTGAAGCCTCTTGTGGCGAAGAACCGCAGATGGATACGGTGCCTTCACGCGAGGTTCTCCTGTGGAGGAAGTGAGATGACGGAAATTCTTGTGCAGGATGCTGTTGTCGGTGACGAGCTGTCCACCGACGTCCGGGTGGTCGACCACCCCGCGTGGCCGCAGCTCAAGAATGCCGTGGAGGAGATCCGCGTCTGGCAGTCCGCCGACGGCTCCATCGACTTCGACGCCGAGGGCGCCCCGGCCCGCGCGGACGCCGACGCCGTGCTGGACCGGATCGTCGCCGCCGTCGAGCGGCTCTCCCCGCTGCTTCCGCACGGCGCCGCGTACCACCGCGCCCTCGTCGCCGACCTGCGCCGGTGGGCGGCCGGTGGTTACGGCGTGCCGGACTTCCTCGACTCCCTGCTGGCGTTCCAGCCCGCCGCCGAGCGCGTCGACGGCCGGCAGCACCTCGTCGTGTTCCCGATGTACACGCAGAACGGCAACCCGGACCGCAACCTGGAGGCCGTCGTCCTGCGCATGGTGTGGCCCGAGTGGCTCGCGGAGCTGGAGGCCACCCGCTACGACAACCCGCTCTTCTGCGGCATCACCTTCGAGGGCTTCACCTCGGGCTACGACACCAACTCGGCCGTCCTCTTCCCCGAGACCGTCGCCGTCCGCGAGGCCCCCGAGCGGTTCACCTGGGGCGGCATCTTCTGCGACCGCGAGGCCGCCCGCTTCCGCCGCGTCACCGAGGCCGCCGTGGAGGTCCTCGGCGTGGAGCTGCCCGCCGACATCCAGCGGATGCTCGACGACCAGCAGCGCTGCCAGGAGGCGTTCGTCCTGTGGGACATGGTCCACGACCGCGCCCACAGCCACGGCGACCTGCCCTTCGACCCGTTCATGATCAAGCAGCGCCAGCCGTTCTGGATGTACGGCCTGGAGGAGCTGCGGTGCGACCTCACCGCCTTCAAGGAGGCCGTCCGCCTCGAGGCCGAGGGCAACCCGCACGGCCGCGACGTCCAGTACGCCGTGCTGTTCGACCGGATGTTCCGCTTCCCGGTCACCGGCGACCGCGTCCGCAACTACGACGGCCTCGGCGGCCAGCTCCTCTTCGCGTACCTCCACCGGCACGACGTGGTGCGCTGGACCGACAACACCCTGCGCATCGACTGGCAGCGCGCCCCCGAGGTCACCAACCGGCTGTGCGCCGAGATCGAGAAGCTGTACCGCGACGGCATCGACCGCCCGAAGCTGGTCCACTGGTTCGCCGCGTACGACTTCGTCTCCACCTACCTCGCCCCGCACCCCGGCTCCCGCTGGGCCAAGGGCCCCGACGCCCTGGACGTCTCCCAGCCGCCGCGCAAGCTCGTCGACGACGTGCTGCCCGACGAGTTCCCGCTGAGCATGTTCTACGAGGCCCTCTCCAAGAAGCTGAAGTCCGTGATCGCCTCCACCCGGGGCATCACCGCCGCGGACGTCGAGAAGGCCGCCGGCGTCGAGAAGGCCGCCGCGTGAGCGGGCACGCGCCGGGTACGGCCGGGACGTCCGGTACGCAGACGGAGGAGACGAGCACGATGACCAGCAACGGGAACGGCGGGCCGCTGGACGGCGCCGTCATCGCGGTCGCCGGAGCGGCGGGCCCCGCGGGCCGCGCCGCCCTGCTGCGGCTCGCCGAGGCGGGCGCGACCGTCGTCGGCGCGGACGCCGACCCCGGGCGCCTCGCCGAGGCCGTCGACGCCGCCCGCTACGCCCACGGCGGCGCCACCGTCACCGGCGACACGGTCGACCTGCTCGACCCGGTCGCGACCCGCGCGTGGGCCGACAGGACCGAGAAGGAGTTCGGGCGGGTCGACGGCCTCGTCCACCTCGTCGGCGGCTGGCGCGGCAGCGCCACGTTCGGCGAGACCGACCCGGCCGACTGGGAGCTGCTGGAGAAGCTGCTCGTCCGCACCGTCCAGCACACCTCCCTCGCCTTCCACGAGGCGCTCAAGCGCAGCGACCGGGGCCGGTACGTCCTCGTCAGCCAGTCCGGCGCGAGCAACCCCACCGAGGGCAACGCCGCCTACGCCGCCGCCAAGTCCGCCGCCGAGGCGTGGACCCTCGCGCTCGGCGACTCCTTCCGCAAGGCGGGGGGCGAGGACGGGCCGAAGGCCGCTGCTGCGATCCTGGTGATCAAGGCACTGGTGCACGACGCCATGCGCGCCGAGCGCCCGAATGCGAAGTTCGCGGGCTTCACCGACGTCAAGGACCTGGCCGACGCCATCGCCGGCGTCTGGGACCGGCCCGCCCAGGAAGTGAATGGACAGCGCCTGTGGCTGACCCCGAAGCCGTGACCCCGGCGTTCCCCACCCGTACCGACGCGCGCCGTCACCACGACCCGTCGGTACGGGGCTTCGCCAGCGACAACTACGCGGGAGCCCATCCGGAGGTCCTCGCCGCGCTGGCCGTCGCCAACGGCGGCCACCAGGTCTCCTACGGCGAGGACGACTACACCGACCACCTCCAGCGGGTGCTGCGCAGCCACTTCGGTCCGACCGCCGAGGCGTTCCCGGTGTTCAACGGCACCGGCGCCAACGTCACCGCCCTGCAGGCGCTCGCCGACCGGTGGGGTGCGGTGATCTGCGCCGAGTCCGCGCACATCAACGTCGACGAGGGCGGCGCGCCCGAGCGCATGGCCGGGCTCAAACTGCTCACCGTGCCCACCCCGGACGGCAAGCTCACCCCCGAGCTGATCGACCGGCAGGCGTTCGGCTGGGACGACGAGCACCGCGCCATGCCGCAGGTCGTCTCCCTCGCCCAGAACACCGAGCTCGGCACGGTCTACACGCCGGACGAGATCCGGGCGATCACCGACCACGCCCACGGCCTGGGCATGAAGGTCCACCTCGACGGCGCCCGGCTGGCCAACGCGGCCGCCTCGCTGGACGTCCCGATGCGCGCGTTCACCAACGCCGCGGGCGTGGACGTCCTGTCACTGGGCGGCACCAAGAACGGCCTGCTCTTCGGCGAGGCGGTCGTCGTCCTCGACCCGGAGGCCGGCCGCCACATGAAGCACCTGCGCAAGATGTCCATGCAGCTCGCCTCCAAGATGCGGTTCGTCTCCGTGCAGTTCGAGGCGCTGCTCGCGAAGGACCTGTGGCTGCGCAACGCCCGGCACGCCAACGCGATGGCACAGCGCCTCGCCGAGGGCGTCCGGTCCGTCGACGGGGTGGAGGTCCTCTACCCCGTGCAGGCCAACGCGGTCTTCGCGCGGCTCCCGCACGAGGTGAGCCTGCGGCTGCAGAAGCGGTTCCGGTTCTACTTCTGGGACGAGGCGGCCGGCGACGTGCGCTGGATGTGCTCCTTCGACACGACGGAGGACGACGTGGACGCGTTCCTCCTGGCGCTCAAGGAGGAGATGGCCCGCTAGGCGCGGGGCGCGCGCACGGGGAGCGGCCGGCCGGATGCCCGCGAAGGGCCGGCCGCTTCGCCCTTCCCCGCGCGGTGTCCCGCGCGGCCCCGGGCACCGGTCGTACCCGGGGAAGGTCCGGGGAGGGCCCGTCCCCGGGGACCCGGCGGCGGGCCGTGGCCCCGCGCCCACCGTCCGCCCCACCGGCCACGGCCAGGCGCGCCTTCGGCCCCGGGGCCGCCTCGCCCCCGGGGCCGCCGAGGTGCTGGAGGGGCCCGGCCCCGGCGCGCGGGTCACGGTCCGGGCCCCGCCCGACCCCCGGTCGGGCGGGCGCGCCCCGAAGGGCGGCACACCCGCGACACGCGCTCGGCGCGGCTGCGCCGGGCTCGTCCGGTCCCACCGGGCCCTCAGCGCGGCCGCGCCGGCTTCAGCGCAGCTCCGCCGGGGTCGGCGCGGTGCCGCCCAGGTGTGCCGGGATCCACCAGGTGTCCTCCGCGTCCCTGGGCCGTACCGGGTACGCCCGCTGCGCGGCCTCCAGCAGGTCCTGGACCCGCTCGCGCAGCCGCCGCGTGATCGCGCCGGCGTACTGGTCCGTCGGCGCCTCCACGGGCTCGCCCACCCGGATGGTCACGGGGATGTGGCTGCGCCTCAAGTTCCGGGGGCGGCCCTTCGTCCACAGCCGCTGCGTCCCCCACAGAGCCATCGGGACCAGCGGCACGCCGGCCTCCTGGGCCAGCCGCGCCGCGCCCGACTTGAAGCTCTTGAGGGTGAACGACTGGGAGATCGTCGCCTCCGGGAAGACGCCGATGACCTCGCCGGAGCGCAACGACTCCAGCGCGTGCCGGTACGCCGCCTCGCCCTGCCCGCGGTCCACCGGGATGTGCTTCATCCCCCGCATCAGCGGCCCGGAGATCCGGTGGCGGAAGACCGAGTCCTTCGCCATGAACCGCACCAGGCGCTTCTGCGGCCGGGCTGCGAGCCCCGTGAAGATGAAGTCGAGGTAGCTGATGTGGTTGCTGACGAGCACCGCGCCGCCGGTGCGCGGGATGTTCTCCGAACCCTGAATGTCGATCTTGAGGTCGAGCGCCTTGAACATCGTGAGCGCGGCGCCGACGACCGGCCGATAGACGAGTTCTGCCATCTGAGAGAACACCCTTCTTCTGTCTGCCTGGGGAGGGTCCTCCCGGCGGAAGTTACGCAGCCGTAGGTAACCGGCTTGCGCCCGATGCTGCACCATGTACCTCGCCCAGGCCAGCCCGAACCCCGCTTCGGAGGGCGGAATGCGGCGAGATACTCGTCACGTCGCCTCACCGGGGGAATCGCCGCGGCCCCGCGCGGCGCTGTACGGGCGGGAAGACCGGACGACGGGAAGCGGGGCTGCGGTGGTGCGCGACGGCGCGGAGGAGCGGTACGGGCGGGTGCTCGGCCCGGGTGACCTGGGCGCCGAACTGGGGGAGCGGGCCACGCTCGTGCAGTTCTCCACCGCCTTCTGCCAGCCCTGCCGCGCCACCCGGCGGGTCCTCGCCGACGTGGCGGGCATGGTCGGCGGCGTCGCCCACGTCGAGATCGACGCCGAGCGAGAGCTGTCCCTCGTCCGGGCCCTCGGCGTCACCGCGACGCCCACGGTGCTCGTCCTCGACGCGGCCGGCCGCGTCGTCCGCCGCGCCGCCGGGCAGCCCCGCAGGGCCGATGTGATCGCCGCACTCGGACAGGCCCTCGAAACCCCCGCTGACCGGCCGTGACGCTGATCGCATCTGCCCGTGCGGCCTTGACGCGGCCGACCGCGCGTCGTCAGGCTGACGCCCGTGCCGTACGAACTCCTTCTCCACGGACGGGTCCACATCGACCTCGCCCGCCACGCGAGCGCGCTCTGTCCCGGTGTCTGACCACCCCAGGACCACGGCCCCGCGCACGCACCTCCCGCAGAAGGACAACTCCATGACGGTCACCCACGATCCCGGCACCGACGCGCGCACGGCCGAAGCCGGACCCGAGCTGCTGCGCTCCGCCTTCCGGCGGCACGCCGCCGGCGTCGCCGTGATCACCGCTCCCGGCGGCCCCGCGCACGGCGGCCGGCCCGCGGGGTTCACCGCCAGCTCCCTCGCCTCGGTCTCCGCCGAGCCGCCGCTGATCTCCTTCGGCATAGGCACGGGCTCGTCGAGCTGGCCCGTCGTGTCCGCCGCCACCCACGTCGGCGTCCACCTCCTCGGGGAGCACCAGCAGGAGCTGGCCGCCACCTTCGCCCGCAGCGGCGCCGACCGCTTCGCCCCGCCGACCCGCTGGACCGCGGGCCCCGAGGGCGTCCCGCTGCTCGACGGCGTCCTCGCCTGGCTGGTGTGCCGCGTCGTCGGCCGCGTCCCGGCCGGGGACCACCGCATCGTCATCGCCGAGGTCGTCGCCGGGGACGCCGCGGCCCGGGAGGGCCGGCCGCTGCTGTACCACCACGGCCGTTTCAACGCGCTGAGGGACTGAGAGGCTCCGGTTACTCAGCGTTGGCAAGGTCACAGTGCAAAGCGCTTGCTTAGTGGGAATGCTCCCGGTGTACTGACGAGTAATATTTCGTCGTGGGGCGGCCGTCGCCCCGCGCGGAAACCGCCCCATCAGGCGCCTATGCTGCGTGCAACAAGGCAGCCAGTAATGACGATGCAGTAGGAGAGCCGGCGTGAGCTTGAGGATCGTTGTCTGTGTGAAGTACGTGCCCGACGCCACCGGCGACCGGCACTTCGCCGATGACCTGACCGTCGACCGCGACGACGTCGACGGCCTGCTGTCGGAGCTGGACGAGTACGCGGTCGAGCAGGCGCTGCAGATCGCCGAGGACGCGGACGACGCGGAGATCACCGTGCTCACCGTCGGTCCCGAGGACGCCAAGGACGCCCTGCGCAAGGCGCTGTCGATGGGCGCCGACAAGGCCGTCCACGTCGAGGACGACGACCTCCACGGCACCGACGTCATGGGCACCTCCCTGGTGCTCGCCAAGGCGATCGAGAAGACCGGCTACGACCTGGTTATCTGCGGCATGGCGTCCACCGACGGCACCATGGGCGTCCTGCCGGCGATCCTCGCCGAGCGCCTCGGCGTCCCGCAGGTCACCCTGCTCTCCGAGGTCTCCGTCGAGGACGGCGTGGTCAAGGGCCGCCGCGACGGCGACGCCGCCACCGAGCAGCTGGAGGCGTCCCTCCCGGCCGTCGTGTCCGTGACGGACCAGTCCGGCGAGGCCCGCTACCCGTCCTTCAAGGGCATCATGGCCGCCAAGAAGAAGCCGGTGCAGTCCCTGGACCTCGACGACCTGGACATCGACGCCGACGAGGTCGGCCTCGAAGGCGCCTGGACGAAGGTCGACTCCGCCACGGAGCGCCCGGCCCGCACGGCCGGCACGATCGTCAAGGACGAGGGCGAGGGCGGCAGGCAGCTGGCCGAGTTCCTCGCGAGCCAGAAGTTCATCTAGGGCTCGCGCAGCGCAGAGCCACCGACAGCCCCCTCAGACTTCGCATTCGCAGGAGAGCATTCCCATGGCTGAAGTTCTCGTCTACGTCGACCACGTGGACGGCGCCGTCCGCAAGCCCACCCTGGAGCTGCTGACGCTGGCCCGCCGCGTCGGCGAGCCCGTCGCCGTCGCCCTCGGCCCCGGCGCCGAGGCCACCGCCGCCACGCTCGCCGAGCACGGCGCGACCCGCGTCCTCACGGCCGACGCCGCCGAGTTCGCCGACTACCTCGTCGTCCCGAAGGTCGACGCCCTCCAGGCCGCGTACGAGGCCGTCTCCCCGGCCGCCGTGCTCGTCCCGTCCTCCGCCGAGGGCAAGGAGATCGCGGCCCGCCTGGCGGTCCGCATCGGCTCCGGCATCATCACGGACGCCATCGACCTGGAGGCCGGCGACGAGGGCCCGGTCGCGACGCAGTCCGTGTTCGCCGCCGCGTTCACCACCAAGTCCCGCGTCTCCAAGGGTACCCCGGTCATCACGGTCAAGCCGAACTCGGCCCCCGTCGAGGCCGCTCCCGCCGCGGGCGCCGTCGAGGCCCTCGCGGTCTCCTTCTCCGAGAAGGCCACCGGCACCAAGGTCGTCTCCCGCACGCCGCGCGAGTCGACCGGCCGCCCCGAGCTGACCGAGGCCGCGATCGTGGTCTCCGGCGGTCGCGGCGTCAACGGCGCCGAGAACTTCGCGCTCATCGAGGGCCTGGCCGACTCGCTCGGCGCCGCCGTCGGCGCCTCCCGCGCCGCCGTCGACGCCGGCTGGTACCCGCACACCAGCCAGGTCGGCCAGACCGGCAAGTCGGTCTCGCCGCAGCTGTACGTCGCCACCGGCATCTCCGGCGCGATCCAGCACCGCGCCGGCATGCAGACCTCGAAGACCATCGTGGCCATCAACAAGGACCCCGAGGCCCCGATCTTCGACCTGGTCGACTACGGCGTGGTCGGCGACCTCTTCGAGGTCGTCCCGCAGCTCACCGAGGAGATCAAGTCCCGCAAGGGCTGATCCGCGACCCGCACACGGCCGGGGGCCGCGCGGTGGAACACCACCGCGCGGCCCCCGGCCGTTTTTTCGCGCCGCCCGGACCCCCCGGCCGCCGCCCACGCCGTCCGCGGTGATCCG